>JBOFLE010000001.1:0-9092 GCA_051657705.1 Nocardioides sp.
GACAGCCTCGGTGGACATCAGTGACACCACCCGGAACGGGCCGCACTGGAGCTCGACCTGGGCCATCACGCGATCGACCTTGAGGTCGGTGACCAAGCCCACGAAACGGTTGCGCGCGGAGCTGGCGACACCGCTCGGCGGCTGCGGCACGGATGCGTGGTCGCGGGCGACCATCGCCACGTCGTAGCCGTCGACGGTCATGCGACCCGAGTCCCCGGTCGACGGCAGGGTGCCGGCATCGATCCAGCGTCGTACGGTGTCGTCGCTGACGCCGAGGTAGGCGGCCGCATCTCTGATCCGCATTTGTGGCACGGAAGTGAGCATATGTCCGCATTTGAGGAACAACAAGAGAAAGACCGACCCGCTCTTGCGCCGACCCGGCAGTTATCTGGCCAGATTGCCGGCGTGTCGAAGGGCAACTGCCGGGTCGATCTCATCCTCCGGGTTGGTATGCGGGACCCCACAGAAACCGCAAAGATGGGGTCCGTGACGACGGACCTGCATCACCTCGTCTGGCCCAAGCGGACCGAGCGGCTGTCGCTTCGGCCGGCCGACCCCGTCGACGCGGTGCATACGTGGCCGATTCGCAATCACCCGGAGGTCGCGGAATGGATGACCGCCGTTCCGGCGAGTCGCGAGGAGCACATCGCACACTTTTGCGAACCCGACCGTCTCCGCAAGACCTTGGTCTTCGAATACCGCGGCTTCATCGTCGGCGACCTCATGTTGTCGCTCGAGGACGCCTGGGCCCAGGCTGATGTCCTCGAGCGCGCGCAAGGGGTCCAGGCTGAGATCGGCTGGGCGCTGGACCCGGCGTACGCCGGTCGGGGGCTGGCTACCGAGGCGGCGACCGAACTGCTCAGGATCTGTTTCGAGGAACTGCGGCTCCGTCGGGTGACCGCCGAGTGTTTCGCCGCCAACGAACGCTCCTGGCTCCTGATGGAGCGAATCGGGATGCGACGGGAGACGCACGCCATCAGTGATGCGTTGCATCGTCGTCTGGGCTGGGCCGACAGTTTCGGCTACGCGATCCTGGCCGAGGACTGGACGGCGCCGGCGAGCCGATCTCGAGGTCGACCCGGCAGTTGACCTTCGACACGCCGGCAAATCTGGCCAGATAACTGCCGGGTCGGCGGTCTGGCCAGATAACTGCCGGGTCGGCGTCAGACCACTTGGATCGGGGGGTAGACCGGCTGCCACATCCGGGCGTAGATGTCCTGGATCGGGTCGGTCAGCGGCCGGTTGGCGACACCTTCGTCGGCGGCCGCCCGGGCCACCGCGACCGCGACGGTCGCGGAGACCATGCGCAGATCCGAGATCGACGGCAGCAGCGAGGCGCCCGGTCGATAGGCGTTCACCAATCCGGCCAACGCGTCGGCGGCGGCTGCGATCATCGCCGAGGTCACCCTGGTCGCCTGGCAGGCCGCGACCCCCAGTCCGAGGCCGGGGAAGATCAGTGCGTTGTTCGACTGCCCGATCACGTGTCGCACGCCCCCGAAGTCCACCGCCCCGAACGGGCTCCCGGTGGCGACCAGCGCGCGGCCGTCGGTCCACTTCAGCAGGTCTTCCGGGGTCGCCTCCGCCCGGCTCGTCGGGTTGGACAGCGGCATGATGATCGGCCGCGAGGTATACGACGCCATCTCCCGGATGATCGGCTCGGTGAACGCCCCACCCTTCGTCGAGGTGCCGATCAACAGCGTCGGCTTCACGTTGCGGATCACGTCGGCCAGGCTGATCCGGCCCGGATCGTCGGCGTCCCAGCCGGCCAGTTCGGCGCGGGCCCTCGCGTAGGGCTTCTGGAACTCGAGGAGTTCGGGCTGGTCATCGACGTACAGTCCGTCCTTGCCGATCGCGTGGAATCGGGCGTACGCCGCCTCCTCGGTCGCGCCGCCCCGGACCAAGGTGTCCCGCACCAGGTCGGCGATGCCGATCCCAGCCGTGCCGGCGCCGAAGATCACGATGCGATGCTCGTCCAGATCGCAGCCGGTGACGTCGACACCGGCCAGGATCGCGGCCAGCACCACGGCCGCGGTGCCTTGGATGTCGTCGTTGAAGGTGCAGATCTGATGTTGGTACTTGTTCAGGAGTCGGTGGGCGTTGTTCGCGCCGAAGTCCTCCCAGTGGATCATCGCGTTCGGGAACAACTCCCGGGTGGTCTTCACGAAGTGGTCGAGGAACTCGTCGTACCGCTCGCCCCGGACCCGGGCGTGCCGTTCGCCGAGGTACATCTCCGAGTTCAGCAGGCCGAGGTTGTCAGTGCCGACATCCAGGACGACGGGGATCACCCGCCGCGGATGCAACCCGGCGGCCGCCGTGTAGACCGAAGCCTTGCCGATCGCGATCTGGATCCCGCCGATGCCCTGGTCGCCGATGCCGAGGATGCCTTCGGAGTCGGTGACCACGATCAGGTCGACCTCGTCGGCGCCCAGGCCGTAGTCGAGCAGCGACTGTTCCACGTCGTCGGGCCGGTCGATCGACAAGAACACGCCGCGTGGCCGGATGTACTCATGGCTGAATCGTTCGATCGCCTCCCCGATCGTCGGGGTGTAGACGATCGGCAGCATCTCTTCCAGGTGCGCGCTGAGCAGGTGGTAGAAGAGGATCTCGTTGCGATCGCGGAGTCCGGCCAGGTGCAGGTACTTGCCGAGCGGAGTGCTGGTGCGGCGGAACTGCTCGTAGACCCGCCGGGTCTGGTTCTCCAGGCTGGTGACGCCGCTGGGCAGCAGTCCGATCAGGCCGAGGAGGTGTCGCTCGGCCACGGTGAACGCGGTGCCCCGGTTGGTCATCGGGTTGGACAACACCGCCCGGCCCCGGGTGGTGATCTGCATCAGGTCGGAGCGTGCGGTACTGGCTTGGATGTACTCCGGGTACGGCATGTCCGCGAGCCTATCCGCGATCGGGGGCTCGGCCGGCCGACAGTCCGAGACTGTGTTATCTGAGGCTACTTGGGGGCTACTTGGGGGCTACTCCGGACGGGTCGACACGGCGGGACCGTAGAGTTGAGCGGTGCGGGCGGAGTGGCAAGGGTTGCTGGATGGCCGGCTCGGCCGTGGCGAACTCAGCGAGCGGTACCGTGCGCTGGTCGAGAACGAACGACTGGCGATCGCCCAACTCGGCCAGAGCGTGGACGGTTTCATCGCTACTCGGACCGGGGACGCCCGGTTCGTCACCGGGCCGCAGGATCGCCGGCACCTGCACCGGTTGCGGGCGCTGGTCGACGCGGTGGTGGTCGGGGTCAACACCGTGATCGCCGATGATCCACAGCTCACCGTGCGCGACGTCGACGGCGGCAGTCCCACGCGCGTCGTACTCGATCCGCACGCACGCGCACCGCGGGGCGCGGGCGTGTTCCAGGGTGGCGACGTCCCGACGCTTTGGGTCGTCGCCTCCGGGGAGCCTGTTCCGGCGCCGCCCGGGCCGGGGGTCACCGCCATCTGCCTGCCCGCCACCGAGTCCGGTTTCGAGCCCGCGCTGGTGGTCAAGGCACTCGCCGAACGCGGCCTCCGGCGCATCTTGGTGGAGGGGGGTGGGGTGACCGTGTCTCGTTTCGTCGCGGCCGGAGCGGTGGACCGGCTGTGGATCACGACGGCGCCGCTGCTGCTCGGCGACGGCGTTCCGGGCATCCGGTTCGAGGGGTGCGATCAACTCTCCGACGCCGTCCGCGCGGCCCCACGCCGGTTCGAGTTCGGGGACGACAGCGCGGTCGAACTCCGGCTGCGCTAGATCGGCCGGCCGGACGGCCGATGGGTCGTGTGACCAATGAGGTGAGGCGGTCAAATGGGCAGGACTGTCGAGGGGCGCTGGTGCTCGGATTCGCCAACCGAGAGGGTTGAGCGGACCGTACTGCACCCGTGAGACAAGGAAACTCCACGTGGCTGATCGTCGCCGGCCCAGATCCGACGTATTTCCCCTCGGTCCGAGAAGCAGGTTGCCCCATGTGGATCGCCGTAGCGCGATCCGCTTGGGCGCCGGCGCCTCGGTCGCCGCATTCGGAGCCGGACTGAGCTCACTCCCGGGTGCGGCGGCGATGGAAGGCGGGAGCCGGGGTGGCCAGGTCGGGCTCTCGACCGCGGCCCGCGAACTTCTCCACCACGAAGGGGATGACCTGCTGCTGCGTCGAGCGCCCTGGCCGATCGACTTTCTGGCCGTCGAATGGGAGGGAGAGGCCGGGGTCATCGATGTGGGATGGACAGGCGGCCCGGCGGTCGGCGCGGTGTCGCCGCTGCGGGGCTGCGACCCCGGCACCGAGGCCGGTCGGCATCGCGTCCTGGTCCCCGCTCCGGCCGCGACCGGCTATCGGCTCGATGTCCGTGGTGACGTCTCGCTCGTCGCGGTCTCTGCCTACAACCGCACGCGTGGGCAACGGTTGGGTCCGCTTTCCAATACCGGCACGTCCGCCTCCCGGTGGGGCGCGGAAGTCGATGCCCCGACCGACGAGATCCTCGGCTCGCTGACCTACCTCAGCAGAGCCGGCTGGGGCGCCGACGAGTCCTTGCGCCTCGACGAGGATGGAAAGGAGAAGCTCGCTCAGTCCTATTTCCCGACTCAGAAACTGACCGTGCACCACACGGCCACGTCGAACGGCGATCCGGATCCGGCAGGCACGGTGCGCGCTATCTACGCCGACCATGTCGGGCCTCGGGACTTCGGAGACATCGGCTACCAACTGCTCATCGACGAGCGGGGAGTCGTCTACGAAGGTCGGTACAGCGGCGACGACGGTATGCCGGTCTTCGGTGACGGCGCCGACGAGAACGGGCGGCCGACGATGAGCACAGGCGCCCATGTAGCGGGCTGGAACTCAGGCAACATCGGTGTCGCGTTGCTCGGAGACTTCACACGACAACCCCCCACTGACGCAGCTCGATCCTCGTTGGTGGTGGTGTTGGCGGTGCTGTCGCAGATCACCTCCATCGACCCGTTGGGCAGCGAGACCTACCTCAATCCCGTCAACGGCACGTCGATCGATGTCGACAACATTCCCGGCCACCGGGACTTCGGCCCGACCGAGTGCCCGGGTGACGCCTTCTATCTCGACCTTCCCGGGCTTCGGCGCGACGTCGCCCAACTCCTCACCGGCACGCAGTAGGGCTCGTTGGGAGGGCTCGTTGGGACACCGGCCGACAATTCGCCGAGCGACGAAGGCGACCGTTGGCGCCTGGTCACGCGAGCCCTCGTTCCGCGATCGCGTCGCGCAGGGTGCGGGCGGCGACGTCCCAGCCGGTGAGCGCCGCGCGCCGGTCGAGAGCCGCCGCTCGGGTGGCGGTCCGCCAGTCGTGGTCGGTGAGCCACCGCCGTACGGCGCGGCCGAGGTACATCGACTCCGGTGCGGCGAGGACGGCTCCCGGCACCCGACCGTCGTTGGTGCGGCCCAGGGCCTCGGCCGGCCCGGGGCCGGCGACGATACTGGGGATCCCACGAGCCAGCGCCTCGGTGACGACCATGCCGAAAGCCTCGTGGTGAGACGGCAGCACCGCGAGCGAGACCTGGTCCCATACTCGGTCGGCAGACATGGTCCCGGGGCAACGCACCCGGTCACTCAACCCAGCGGAGCCGATCGCGCCGAGCACCGCCGCCGCGTAACCGGGATCGGCATCCTGCGCGCCCGCCAATCGGGCTAGCCACGGCAGGTCCCGGACCGCGGCCAAGGCCGCCACGGTGACTAGCTGATTCTTGTTCGGTGTCCAGGCCGCTACCTGGGCGATCAGTGGCGGGCTGACCTCGGCCGTGACCGGCGCCGTGGTGACGCCCGGCGGCACCACGACGATCCGTTCCAAGCCGTACTCGGCAGCGACGAAACCCGCGGCGTGCTGACTGGTGGTCACTACCAGCGAGGCTTGTCCGAGCGTCCGGCGTTCGAGCTCCGCCGCCGCAGGGTCGCGCCAGGCCAGTGGCATGTGGAGCAGTACTCCGGCGCCGCGGCAGGCCTCGGGCTCGCCGCTGGCGAGCAGCCCGTCGACGATCGGGTACGCGGACCCGGCGAGCTGCTCGCGCAGGGTGTCCGTCGTGGCACGCACCAGCTCGACCCGGACCCCCAGGCCGGTCAACGCGGCGGCGATCTCGCGGTCGTAGACGTTGCCGCCCGTCGGCCGGTCGACGTCCTCCGGTACCAGCAGGCGCAGACGCATGTGCTCCGACTCGGTCGTGTCAGTCCGTGCGGTAGGACGCCCAAGCATCGGGCGACTCACGCAGGGTGACCTCCAGCGCGTCCGCGTCGGCGCCGACCGGCGTCGCCAGCAGCCGATCGGCGATCCACTTGGCCAGCACCTCGGTGGTGGTCAGCATGCCCGCGAAGGCGGGGTGCTCGTCGAGGTTGCGGTAGCGCAATTCGGCCGCCACCTGCTCTAGTGCCTCCCCGGCCTCGCCGATGTCCACGACGATGCCGTCCTCACCGAGCGTGGCCCGGCGGAACGTCGCTTCGATGACGTAGGTAGCCCCGTGCAGGCCCTGGGCCGGCCCGAACACCGGCCTGGGGAGACTGTGCGCGATCATCGCGCTGGAGCGGACGGTGACGGCGTACATGTCGTGCAGTCTGGCATGGCATGCCGTTGCCGGCGCGCGGAGCCGGTGGGGCGGCGGCCCCGCGGCCGCTACTTCGGGACGGATCGGCGGCTACCTGGGGACGGGTCGGTCGCTACTTCGGGACGGGTCGGCGGGGTGGGGGTATTCGACGACGTGGCAACCCGGGCCGAGGTCGCCGTCGGCAAGCCGGCGCAGGGTCGCGGGCAGGTCGGCGAACGGGCCGGTGCCGCCGAGGAGTACGTCGAAGGCGTTGGCGCGCAGCGTGTCGAGGGCGACCGCCAGCCGCTCCGTGTGGGTACGCCGACTCCGGCGCGCTGGGCTGATCGCGCCGACCTGGCTCGATCGCAACGACAGCCGCCGGCTGTGGAAGGCGCCGCCGAGCCGCAGCGGCACGACGCCGGTGCCGTACCAGGACAGCTCGATCACTTCCGCCTCCTCACCCGCCAGTCCGAGCGCGGTGTTCAGCCCGGCCGCCGAACCGGAGGCATGGAACACCAGGTCCTGCTCGCCGGCCGCCTGCTCCGGCCTTGTGTATTGCGCGCCGAACGCCGCCGCCAGGCCGGCCCGGCTCTCGTCGATGTCGACGAGTTGCAGCCGGCCGAGCGGGAACCTGCTCAGGACACCGAGCAGCGCCCCGCCGATCAGCCCGCCGCCGACCACCGAGATCTGGTCGCCGTACCGCGGGGGAGCGTCCCACAGCGCGTTGACGGCGGTTTCGATCGCACCGGTCAGGACTGCGCGGCGCCGGGGCAGCCCGGCGGGCAACGCGTGCAGCTCGCCTACCGGTACGACGTAGCGGTCCTGATGTGGGTAGAGGCAGAACACGTCCTGGCCGATCAGGCCGGCGGACCCGCGGGTACCGACGGAGAGGACCGTGCCTACCGACAGGTAGCCGTACTTGACCGCGCCGCCGAACTCGCCGGCCTGATGCGGCGCGCGCATCCGGCCCGCCTCGCCCGGCGGCACCAGCCCGCGGTAGACGAGCAGTTCCGTGCCGGTGCTGATTCCCGAGTACAGCGTCCGGACCAGGGCCTCGCCGGGGCCGGGCCGGGCAAGCGGTTCGTCGCGCAGTTCGCCACGCCCCGGCGACGTGGTCCAGTACGCGCGAGCGCTCGATCGACCGTCCGATGGCATGGCTCACGGTAGCGTCAGGGTCGTGGATCCGATCGCGCCGGTGCTGCTCTCCGTCCTCGCCGCCGCGCCGCTCCTGCTGGCCCTGCTGGGCCTGTCGCGACGGCGGTCGAGGGTGGTCACGCCGGCCGACGGGGTGACGCTGCTGCGCGCCGGGTTGGCCGGCGGGTGCCTGGCGCTGGTGTCGTTGGCGGCCGCCGGGTCGTTGCCGCCCCGGAACTGGCCGCTGGTGCTGGTCGCCGTGCCGATGCTGGCCCTGGACGCTGTGGACGGCTGGGTGGCCAGGCAGACCTCGACGGGGAGCCACGAGGGCGGCGTGTTCGATGCCGAGGTGGACGCGGGCATCGCGCTGATCCTGGCGGTGGCGGCGAGCCTGGTCGTCGGGTGGTGGGCGCTGTCGATCGGCCTTGCCCGCTACCTGTACGGCGGCCTCTCGCTGGCCTGGCCCTGGCTCGGCCGAGACGTCGGGCGCAACGAGTTCCGGCGTACCGTCGGCGGGCTCCAGGGGGCCGCCTTGTTGCTGCCGTGCGTGCCGGTCGTCGATCCCGCGGTCGGTGCGCTGGCCGTGGCCGGAGCCCTGGCTCTCCTGGCGGCCTCGTTCGTCCATCAGGCGCTGGCCTGCCGCCGGTCGGCCCGCGAGGTGAGCGCGCCGCTGACGATGAGTGGGAGCCGGGCCGACGCACCCCGATGACAGGATTCGGGCGAGGTCGTCGGTGCTGGATCAGACCTTCGAGCGAAGATCGACCGTCTGTTCCGGGCCACTGGCGGCACGGTCGAAGTCGTCGAGAGTCTCGATCTGATCGAAATACTCAGCAGTCTCGGAAAGAGCCGGAAACGTCAAGGAACCGTCGTCTTCGATGACGCCGATCAGAGCGTTGTTGCGCGCGATCCGCCATGAATCGGGCGCGTAGCCGTAGAACCCTTGACTGTGGAGAACCAGCACTATCCGGTCGAGGCTTTCGAGCGCTGTGATCGCCGTCGCCGGCTCCACCTCGCTACCGATGGGAACGGTGACCGTCACGCTGTCGGACGGAATGCTCTCCCCCCAGGTTTCCGTGACGTCGACGGCGACCTCCATCGTCCGGTAGCTAGCCTCCCGCGAGTCGAACGGATGCTCGATGTCGGTCCCCGTCGCGTCACTCGGCTCGAACGTTCGTCCGGGATCGACCGAAACCACCCGACCTGCTGCCGCGAGATCGCTCAAGCGTCGGGGCGTATCGCGACCATCGTCCACCCAGGCCCGTGTGTTCGGGAGGATCTGCTCCAACGTCTCCTCCTGCCAGAGGGGGCCCGCCGCCTGATCCCAGTTCCGGAGGTCGGAGTAGAGGATCCGTCGCGCTTCTTCGACGGTGACGTCTTGCTGTCCACGAACGTCGTCACCGCAACTGTTCAGCGCCAGCAGAATTGACGAGGCCGCCACGGCTCGTACGCATCGAACA
>JBOFLE010000002.1:0-21607 GCA_051657705.1 Nocardioides sp.
GCGATCAGGCAGTCCTGAAGCGAGCGTGGCTGGTGTCCCGTCGCGCGAGTCGCGTGAAATACGTCGACCGCGCCACGGTAGTCCAATCCGGCCTCCACCCGCTGCCAGGTCTGGCTGAGGAGCAGTCGCTCGATCCGCGCCGCGGGAGGACCCGGCCGGGCACCGGCCAACAACTCCATCATGATCGGCTCAGAGGTGGAGATATCCCGGCCGAGTCGCTCGCGGACAAACGTCGTTGCCGACGTCGCAGTGCCGCGTAGGAACTCTATCCAGATGGAGGTGTCGACCAGCGTCACACGCGCTCGACCCGATCTGTCCGCATCGCCTCCAGGTCCCCATCCCAGCCCGTCCCCTCCATGGCGAGCATCTCGTCACGCGTCATGACCGGTCCTACGAGTCGGCGCAACGCGAAGTCGACGGCCTCACGTTTGGTGGACAGGCGAAATCGACGCATCACCTCCGCGACGAGGCCATCGTCCAGATCAATGTTGGTACGCGCCATACACCTACTATACACACGCTAGGGCGCGAGGAGTACGGAGGTGCTCGCCGAGTAGTTCCCCGCGGCGTCAGTGGCCCGGACGTAGTACCGCCCGCTTCCACCCTTGGGCACCGTGAGTGAGCCGACGTTCGAGGTGGTGCTGGCGATCGGTCGGTCGTCGCGGATGACCTGGTACCGCACCCCACCGCCGACATCGGTCACGGTGCTCCACGACAGCGTCACCGTGGTCGAGGTCTGACCGGTCACCGCGAAGTTTCCGGGCGTCGCCGGAGCGGTGGTGTCGACCAACGGGAACCGGGCGAAGCCGCCGGACCAGCGGGCCTGCTGCGCCGGCGTCCGGACCGTGACGACATCGCCGCCGGCCCACACGGTGCCGTTGGAGTCGGCCTTGATCGCCCAGATACCCGAGTCGAGACGCATGCGGAACGTGGGCACGAAGCTCGGCAGCACCGCGCCGGTGGCGGCGTCGAAGACGTTGAACCAACCCACCGCGTCGGCCTGGGTCCATCCGGGATTCAGGGTCCGCCACGTGTAGGCGTCGGAGTAGGTGTAGTTGTCGCAGTGGCAACCCGCGTAGACCATGCCACGGTCCTGGGCAACGGCCTGGACGTCGCCCGCCCGCTTCCAGATGTTGCCGCCGATCCGGGCGAAGGTGGTCCGGTCGAACTGGAACAGCGAGTGCTCCGAGCCGCCCACCCACACGCGATCGCCGGTCTCCTCGATCGCCTGTTGGTAGGTAGCGTTGCTCGTGGACCAGGTCGGAGACCACGCCGGGGTGACCAGGGCGGCCGTCGCGCCGGTGGAGATCGCCGCCGCCTTGAAGGCGGCCGTGCCATTCGAGGTGGTGAAGTTGCCGGCGGCGTACACTCGGCTGCCGTCGTTGCCGACGTCGATATCGGCCACCGGTCCGTTCAGGTTCGGGTTCCATCCGACACTCGGGGTCCCGTCGGCCGCCGAGACCCGGCCGAGGCCGCGCATGTACCTGGCCGTCGTGGTGTTCGTCCCGCCGCTGACGTGGGAGACCAGGCCGCCGTAGTAGACGTTGCCGCCCGCGACATCGAGCGCCCGCACCCGAAGCGCCTCGCCGCTGACTCGGTTCTCCAGGTTGACGTTCCAACTGCCGCTCCTGGCACCGGTGACGGGGTCGAGCGCCACCAGTGCCGGCTCGGCGGCTCCGCCGACCGTGGTGAAGTCGCCGCCGGCCAGGACCTCGCCGGACGGCAGCACCGCGAGAGCACGGACCTGTTCGTTCAGAACCGGCCGGAAGGTGGAGATCCAGTTGCCGGTGTTGACGTCGAACGCGGCCAGAAACGGCTGCTCGACTCGCCCGGTGCCGGCGTCGTCCTGCTGGACGTAGCGGAAATTGCCCCCGACGTACATCGTCGTGCCGGACTGGGTAAAGGCCTGCACCTCGACATTGCCCTCGTCGAGGGTCGAGCCCGCCGTGCCGTTCACGCCCCAGGTCGGCACGATCGCCGTGGAGCGCAAGCCGTTCGGCCGCGACTTGCCCGCCGTGCCCGCGTCGGGCAGCGAGGCGAATCCGGGATCCGTGGAGAGAATGCGCGGGCGAATCCACACGGTGGTGTACGGAATCGCGTTGCCGGCGCCGTTCGTGGCGGAGTAGAGGAAGCTGGTGGCACTGTTGGAGCCGGCCACCTGGGTTCCGTAGGCGAAGCCGACGCGGTACCCCATCGCCTGACTGGTCGTGTTGACCACCCTGCGGAAGGCCTGGTCGAGGCCGAAGGTCGGCGCGGTGCCACCGGTCCCGCTCACGCCGTCGAAGGAGAAGTCGGTCAACGGCCACTCCGCGCCGACGGTCCAGGCCCATCGCGAACGCCCGGAGTACCGCACCCGGGCCTCCTGCCAGGCGGTGCCCCCGGTGTTGGTGGCCCGGCGCATCCGGATCCCCTCGCTCAGTGCGTCGACCCGGCCGCCGTTCAGCAACTGGTCGATCTTGCCGGCCGAGAGCTGCACGGTGGTGGCGCTCATCGGCGAGGTGTCCGGGCTCAGCAGGCTGGATGCCGCACCCTTGCCCTCGTAGTCGTTGACCCAGGCATCGCGCCCCTTGCCGATCAGGACGTAGCCACCGCCGTCGGTCGTCATGTCGCAGTAGAACTGCTCAGGCTGCGCCATCGTCGGCGTCAGCAGCCAGTAGGTGCCCGAGGCTGCGGCCGACCGCAGTTGCTTGATCTCCCAGCACGAGCCGGCCGCCTGATCGGCGCTGGTGCCCGCAAGCGCCGGGTCGATCGCTGCCTGTGCCGCGGTCGTCGGCCCGGAGACCGTGTAGACGATGCCCAGCAGAGCTGTCGAGACGATCGCGACGATGACCTTGCGCATGATGACAGCTCCCCCACGGAGTTCAGCAGAGTTTCTAGAACAAGGCGACTCTACCGCTCTGGCGCAACAAAGACGATTCTTCGTTCCGCGGCATCAGGTCCAGAGTCGCTACCAAGGAGTCACTGAGGCATATTTACCCCATTCACTGGGCCTTTTTACCCCCGATTCTTCTAGGTCACCAAGAACGACCACCGAGACGCCGTCTGCGATTTACTCCACGGTCACGAATCGTTCCCTCGCGCGCCCTACCTTCGCTCGGCATGGGGGAAATTCAAGTACACAAAAACGCCACGAGACTTTGGACTATTTATCTGGCTATCTTTTTCGGCCCATTCGTCGGCACAATGGTAGCACCATTACTTCCCGAGTTGAGCGATCATTTCAATACCGACATGAGGTCCGCCAGCCTGGCGATCACCTCATTCTGGGCACCCTGTGCACTGCTCTTGCTCATCTCGGGCCGACTGGCCCAACGGTGGGGCCTCATGAGAACCTTACGCTGCGCCTATCTGGTATACGCGGTCGCGTTAGTGATGAGCGCGGCAGCCCCGAGCCTACCCGTGTTATTGATCAGCAGGGTGTTCCAAGGAATGGCAAATGCATTCACGGCACTCACTCTCCTCGCTCTTCTCAAGGAAAGCACGAGCGAGTCGCGAAGGCCTCGGGCGCTCACTGTCTTCGCCAGCATGCAGACTGCTGGGCTGGCATTCGCGCCGGTAATCGGTGGCCTGTTCGCCACCTACCAGTGGCGTTTCATGTTCGCTTTCATCGCCGTAATATTCATCTTTCTCTCGATTCTCAGATACCCCGGAGCCATGCCACAGGTATTTGCCGAGCACCGCGAAAGTGGAACAGCGAGAAGCGTCGTGAATTTTCACCTGGTGCTGCCGTGCCTGGTGGCGATGCTGATGTATCTGACCGTGGTCGGCACCACGATCCTCGGCGCATTGGTCGCCGGAGAGCGTTTCGGCTATTCCCCGTTGATCCGCGGCGCCTTGCTGGCGACTCTCGGGGTTGCCGCGTTGATGTCCGTCGTACCGCTGGGTCGCTGGGCCGGGAACGCCGACGTCAATCGATTCGGCGCCGTCGGGTTGATCTCAGGGGGGACGGCGATCTGTGTCGTCGGAACAGCGTCGACGACAGGGCTTCTTGTGTCCGGGCTTTGTCTGGCGGGCGCCGGATGTGTCGCCTCCCGGGTTGCGGTGAACCGACTGGTCGCGCTCGTCGCCCCCATGGGTTTCGCGGTTGCGGCGTCGATGACGCTCTCGTTCCAGTTCCTCGGGGGAGCACTGGCTCCGTTGGTCGTCACCGCCACCTACGGCGGGCCCAGACCCGGCCCGGCGATGCTGATCTCCGTGGCGGCAGCATTGGGGGCCGTCGCACTCCTGATCCACGGGCTGCTCTCGTGTCTCGGGCGACCGGAAATCGGCATGGCGAGACCGTCCGAGGCGGGTTAGGGTGTCGTGTCCTTCCCTCAAGGAGTCCCCCCGCCCCCGAAGAGGACATCGTGAGAACCACCCCTCCACGTACTGCCGTGCTCGCACTGGCCGCCCTGATCGTCGTCCCGGTGCTGGCTGCCCCGCCCGCCAGCGCCGAGCTACGCCGTCCGACCGCCGCGGCCGCCATCGACGGCCCGATCAGGTCCGTCCTCGTCATCTCGATCGACGGCCTGAACCCGGACGCCCTGGCCGACCTCGGCCCCGAGCGCGCGCCCGCCTTCCACCGCCTGCTACAACACGGCGCCTCGACGCTCAATGCGCGGACCGCATACGAGCGCACCCGGACCCTGCCGAATCACACCGGCATGATGACCGGCCGGCCGATCGATCCGGCGATCGGCGGTCATGGCGTGACCTTCAACGCGGACAACGGCGGCGGCAGTGCGCACACGCTCACCGGCGGGCGAGTGGCGTCGGTGTTCGGGCGGGTGCACCGAGCCGGCGGATCCACCGCCCTGGCGGTCCGGGACCTGCATCGGCGGCGCAGCTTCCGGTTCGTGCACCTGTCGGCTCCGGACCGCGCCGGACACCGCCACGGCTGGATGGGCGGCGCGTATCTCAGGGCGGTCCGCAACACCGACCGGCGGCTGGGGAGGATCCTCCGCGCGGCTCGCGATACCTCGTGGGAGCGGCGTCACCTGATGGTTCTGGTGACCGCCGATCACGGCGGTGCCGGCTCGGCTCACGAGGATCCGGCGGCGCTTGCCCACCACCGGGTCCCACTCTTCGCCTGGGGCGCGGGGGTGGCCAGGGGCAACCTGTACGACCTCAACCCGGCCTACGCCGATCCGGGCACCTCGCGCCCCGGCTACCGAGGTCGCCAGCCCATCCGCAACGGCGACATCGCGAACCTCAGCCTGTCCGTCCTGGGACTCGGCCCTGTGCCCGGCAGCCGGATCGGCTATCGGCAACAGTTGAACGTCCTCGGGCGTTGACCACTTTGTGACGTTGCGGGACTGCTCTCGCGCCGCGGAAGCGCGCATGTCGACAGGTCCCGGAGGGCGGACCCCGCTATGTTTGCGCCCATGTGGTGTGCACGGGGGCGACACCTGGCTGCGGCATTGGCGCTGCTGCTCGGCCTGGGGCTGACGAGTTGTCAAGCGGTCGGACGCGGAGACCAGGGCACCCGGGCCACGGTGCCCCAGGCCCCGCCGGCACCACCCGGATTCAGCCCCCGGCCGCCGGGCCCGAACGCCCCGAACATCTTGCTCATCGAAGCCGATGACATGCGTGCCGACGAGCTGAAGTGGATGCCACTGACTCGCGCGCTGCTCGGCAACGACGGTACGGACGGAGCGGGGGGCGCGGAGTACCTGAACTCCTTCGCCCCTAACCCGCTCTGCTGCCCCTCCCGCGCCACCATGCTCACCGGTCAGTCTTCCCATAACCACCGGGTCCTCAGCCACGAGAAGCCCTATGGTTTCGGCGCCTTCGACGACCGCGACACCCTTCCGGTCCGGCTCCAGGAGGCCGGATACGCGACCGGCATGGTCGGCAAGTACCTGAACTACTACGGCGAGCGGACCACCCGCGCCGGCGAGGACTCGCTCCTCTATGTGCCGCCGGGATGGGACGACTGGCGAGCCGGCAGCGACCATATCTGGGCCCCCGGCGACAAGTTCCAGGGAGGCACCTACGACTACTTCAATCTGACCTCCAACGTCAATGGACAGATCGAGAGCTGGCCCGGCGCGTACAGCACCAAGGTCACCGCCGATCAGACCATCGACCAGATCGAACGCTTCGACGCCTCGCCGTGGTTCATCTGGTGGGCGCCCACCGCCGTCCATCACGGGACGCCGATCGAGCCCGACGACCCGGGAACCCTGACCCGGCCCGACGGTTCCACGATGAGCTGGATCAGCCCGGCCCGGCCGGACCGGGTCAAGGGAAGGTTCGATGACCTGATCACCCGCGGCGCGGGCATCCCGGCCTCGGGCGAGCCGGAGGCGGACATGTCCGACAAGCCCGCCTACCTGCGCGACCGCAAGGCGTTGACGGCCGACGATCTGGCGGCCGAGACCACCATCACCAGGCAGCGCGCGGAGACCCTCTCGGTCCTCGACGAGCAGATCGCCCGGGTGCTGAGTCGCACCCGGGTCCTGGACCAGGGACGCACGGTGGTGATCTTCACCTCCGACAACGGCTACTACCTGGGCGAGCACCGCAGGCGGCAAGGGAAGATCACCCTGCACGAGCCGTCGATCCGGGTGCCACTCCTGATCGCCGGACCGGGCGTGCGAGCCGGGTCCCGCTGGGACCCGGTCACCAACAGTGATGTCGCGGTCACCGTGGCCGACCTCGCCGGAGCCCGGCTGACCGAGCCCGACGGCCGGAGTCTCGTCGACAGTCTCGGCGGCGGCGACCGAGGCTGGGAACGGCCGATCGTCCTCGAAGGGCTGATGCCCGAGCGCGCCTATCGCCGAGCACGACAGAACCCTGGTTGGAACAGCCGACTCACCACCATCGGCCTGCTCACCAGCCGGTGGAAGCTGATCACCTACGCCACCGGCGAGACCGAGCTCTACGACCTCTGGCGAGACCCGATGGAACTCGAGAGTCGCCATGCGGATCCCCGCTATCAGCGGCTGCTGGGCCGGCTGCGCGATGTGTTGGAAGACTACCGCTCCTGCGCCGGGACTGCCTGCCACGCCGCCCTGCCGCCCGGCTTTCGGGTCGGCCGGGCCGAGAACCGACAGCGAACCCAACGGCGCCTCGACACCGTGGCCCGCTCTCTCGGCTAGCTCTCGCAGTGACGACCACGGAACTCCGTCGCGCTATTCGGCGACGACGAACCCGCCACCACCGCGCGTCACCACCGCGCGTGTCCTCAACTCGGTTCGGGTCGGCCACGGGTTCGCCCGACAACCACCCAGCCCCTTGGACTGCTGCATCATCACGGGAGCCCTGGCGCCCGTCCCCGGGCAGCCTGCGTGTCCGCGGCCCAGCCAGTGACCGGTCTCGTGGTTGACCACCATGTGCCGGTAGTCGCGCCGGGATCGTCCGTAGTCGTTCCACGCCGGACTGGCGCTGCGCCAACGCGCCTGGTTGATGATCACGTAGCGGCCGACCCGGCAACTCCACGTACTGCTGCACTGGGGCGAGAAGCTCGGCACCAGGCGGGCTTCCGAGAGCACCAGGGTGAAGGTCCCGCCGCGGGCGACGCGTCGGAACTCGACGCCACGCGCCCGCCAGCCGCGCGGGTCGTCGTAGGTCTCCTGGGCGAGCTCCGCGAACCTCTCGAGGCTCACGGCGCGGTTGCCGCGAGTCTCGATGTGGTACGTGGCCACTCGCCGTACGCCGACCCGATGCCTTGCGGTGATCGCTCCCGATCGAGCGTCCGCCGTCTGGTAGCCGGCTCGGCGCGCCGTCACCCGGACCCGGATCCGGCGGCCGACGTCGCGGTGACGCAACCGATATCGCCGCTGGGTGGCACCCGGGATCGGACGCTCTCCCCGGTACCACCGATAGGAGACTCTCGTGGGCATCACCGACCAGACCCCGGGCCCGGCGCGGAGGGTGCGCGTGTAGCGAGGTACCCCGACGACCCGCGGAGGTCGCTCGTTGGTCAACTCCGCGGCCGCCACCGCGGGGACGGCGGGCGGCGAGCCCTGGATGGTCGACGCGCGCGCGACGCCGAGCCGGTCGACACCACGGGTGGGTATCGCGGTTGCCGGCGCCGCGGCCAGGACCGCGACGATCGAGGCGATCAACGGCACCGCTACTCCGGTTCCGGTCCTTATGCCCACAAGTGGCCTTCCAGTCGTTCCTCGGCCTCGTCGATAGTTCCTTCGTAGGCCCCGGTCGAGAGGTACTTCCAGCCCCCGTCGCACACCACGAAGGCAATGTCCGCGGCCTGTCCGGCCTTGACGGCCTTGGCGGCCTGGCCGAGCGCGGCATGCAGGATGGCTCCGGTGGAAACCCCCGCGAAGACTCCCTCACGCTCCAACAACTCGCGGACCCGGCGGAGCGCGTCGTGCGGCCCGACCGAGAAACGGGAGTCGATCAGCGCCGCGTCGTACAGTTCGGGCACGAACCCCTCGTCGAGATTGCGCAGACCGTAGACGAGCTCCCCGTAGCGCGGTTCCGCGGCGACGATGCGCACCGACGGTTTGTGCTCGCGGAAGAACCGGCCGACCCCCATCAGCGTGCCGGTCGTGCCCAACCCGGCGACGAAATGGGTGATCTCGGGGAGATCCGCCAGGAGTTCCGGGCCGGTCGACTCGTAGTGCGCGAGCGCGTTGGCCTCGTTCCCGTACTGGTACATCATCACCCAGTCCGGGTGCTCGGCCGCGAGCTGCTTGGCGACCCGGACTGCCTCGTTGGAGCCGCCCGCCGCCGGCGAGGACACGAGCTCCGCGCCCCACATCCGGAGCAATTGCCTGCGTTCGGCACTGGTGTTCTCCGGCATCACGCACACGATGCGGTAGCCGCGCAGCTTGGCCGCCATCGCCAACGAGATTCCGGTGTTGCCGCTGGTGGGTTCGAGCAAGGTGCACCCGGGCCGCAGCCGACCGGACTTCTCGGCGTGATCCAGCATCCAGATCGCGGCTCGATCCTTGATCGACCCGGTCGGGCCGCGGTCCTCCAGTTTGGCCCACAGGCGGACGTCCGGGGTCGGCGACAACGTCGGGAGCCCCACCAGGGGCGTGTCCCCGACCGAGGCCAGCAGGTGGTCGTACCTGGTCATCGCACAGTCATCGCAGGGTCATCGCACGGTCATCCCGGTATCGCGGCCGGGGTCACGGTTGGGAGTCATGGCAGGACAAGGGCCTGAAGATCGCCCGGGGACACCCGGGCCGTCAGCCGCCGGCCACGGCCGGCAGCACGACCACCTGGTCGCCGTCGGCCAGTTCGGCCCGCAAGCTGCCGATGAAGCGGACGTCCTCGTCGTTGATGTAGACGTTGACGAAGCGGCGCAGTTCGGCACCGTCGGATCCCTCCTCGACCAGCCGGTCCTTGATGCCCGGATGATCCGTCTCCAGGCTGTCGATCAGGGCCGCGAGGGAGGTCGCGCCGGCCCGGACCTCGGCGTGGACGCTCTTCGCGCCGCCGGTGTAGCTGCGCAAGATGGTGGGGATCCGGACCTCGACGGCCATGAACGACGCTCCTTAGGGTGCTGCTGGCGGGAGTTCTCCGACGACGTCGACATCCTCTTCGGTGACGACGCCATCGACGATGCTGTAGGAACGAAACTCGACAGGGCCTTCGTTATTCCCGTGCTCGCGGGTGCCGACCAGAACGTAGTGCGCGCCGGGCTCACCGGCCAACCCGATATCGGTGCGGCTCGGATAGGCCTCGGTCGCGGTGTGCGAGTGATAGATGATGACCGGCTCCTCGTCGCGATCCCACATCCGCCGGTACAGCGCCAGCAGTTCACCGGAGTCGAACTCGTAGAAGGTCGGACTGCCCGCCGCGTTGATCATCGGGACGTGCCGCTCCGGCCGATCGCTGCCCTCCGGTCCGGCGACGATGCCGCAGGCTTCGTCGGGATGGTCCTTCTTGGCATGGGCGACGATGGCGTCGTACGTCGCCTGGTCGATCGTCAGCACCCGCACGATCTTAGCCTCGAATCGCCGTCAGCCGGTCGGGTGTCCGCGATCGACGGACGAGACACATCTGCCGTGGTCGGCTACCGTAGGAAGCTCTCCATTTGCGATCCGGGAGCAGGACATGGTGAGTGTGGCGCACGTGATTCCGCAGCCGCGGCGGTCCGAGAGCGCGACGGCGGTGGGCTTGGGCGACCGAATCCGGGCCGCGCGGGTCGCTCTCGGGCTGACTCAGGCCGGCGTCGCCGACGGGCGGGTGACGCGGACCGCGATCTCGCGTTACGAGTCAGGAGCCCGCCGGCCCGACGGCGATACCCTGGCGTACCTGGCGGCCCGCCTCGACGTGACCGTCGACGAGCTGCTCTCGGGACCGCCACCCCAACGGCGGCGCACCATGGAAGCCAAGCTCGGTCACGCCGAGCTCGCCTTCTCGGCCGGTGAGACCCGCAACGCCCGGGAGTTGGCTCGCCAGGTGATCCGGGCCACTCGCAATACGGTCGACCGCGACCTGGCCGGCAGGGCCGACCTGATCGTGGCGCTGGTCATGGAGTCCGAAGGGGACAACGACGGAGCGATCCGCGCGCTCGAAGCGTTGCGGGCGAGCGCCGCCGACGGGCCGTCGCTGGCCGCGATCGGAGTGGCGTTGAGCCGCTGCTATCGAGAGGGCAGCCACAACGAACTCGCGATCGCGGTCGGCGAGGAGGTCTCCGGCGAACTGCAGGCCCGCGGGCTGCAGGGGCTCACCGACTCCATCAGACTCGTCGTCAGCACGGCGGCCGCGCACTTCGAGAACGACAACCTCAACCAGGCCAGGCGGCTGTGCGCACGCGCGGTCGCGGCCGCCGAGCAGCACCAATCGATCGAGGGCCAGGCGATCGCCTACTGGGAGGCGTCGATTCTGGAGGATGCCGCCGGCATGACCGGGGAGGCTCGCCTGTTCGCCTCGCGCGCCCTGTCGATTCTCCAGCCCAGCGGCGAGACCCTTCAGCTGTCGATTCTTCGCACCCAGCTTGCCTCGTACTGCCTCGACCCGGCCGAGCCGGATCTCGCTCAGGCGCAAGCGCATCTGGAACAGGCTCGGCGCGAGCTGGAGTGGTCGCCGGCCTCGCCCTTGAACGAAGCCCGGACCCTGATCGGCCTGGCCCGGGTCCAGCTCGGGTACGGCTCACCCGGCGACGCGGCGCAACTACTCGAGGCGCTCCCGGACGGAGCCGAAACCCAGGCGCCGTACTTCGCCGCCATGAGGTCCCTGCTCGCCGGGCACATCCACGCCTTCCAGGAGAACCCGGAGGAGGCGAAGCGATCGTACGACGTGGGACGAGATCTCCTCGCCCTGCTCGACGACGACCGCAACGCCTCTCAGTTGTGGTTCGAACTGGCCGAAGGCCTTCGCGCGATCGAGGAACTCGACGGGGCGCTGGGGGCCTATCGCCGGGCCGGCGACCTCCTGGGCGCCGCCCGCAAGCGCGGCCATCGCGAGCCCTGAACTGCTCGAATCCGGCCCGACTACCCGCGCGGGTGGCCCGATCCACCCACACCGCTGGTGGACGCGGCCCCGTAGGCGGTCTCGGAGCCGCCCAGGACCAGCATGCCGACGAGCGCGGCCGAGCAAACCTGCTTTGTGATTCTGGACATGACAGATCTCCTTAGATAGGTGGGGGGAGTTATCGCCGGCCAGTGTCACGACGCGTGTCAAAAACTGGCAACTAACGAAGTACCACGATAGGCAATCGCGAGAAACATGACCTGGCAATGGTGTGTCCGGGGCCGGGTTTATCGGACATAACCCGAACGAACGGCCGGAAAGACGCCGCCGATTCCGGCCCATGTCCACAATGCGCCATGCTTGGGCAGGCGTGCGTGGAGAGCGTACGGAATCCAAGAGGAGGGACCGACTCGATGAGGAAGAACCCGGCGTTGCTGGCGGTGGCCACGTTGACGACCGTGCTGCTGAGCGGCTGCGGCAGCGATACGGAGGCCTACTGCGACTCACTGAAGTCGGCGACCAAGGACTTCGATGCCTTCGAGAACGCGGACATGGCCGACCTCGACGCCGCCATCAAGACGTTTCACAAACTCGCCAAGGCCGCCCCGGACGAAGTCGCGGACGAGTGGAAGACGCTCGACGGCACCCTGGTGACGGTGGAGAAGACACTCGACGAGGCCGGGCTGAAGTTCTCGGATCTCGAGGATCTCCAGGCCGGCAAGATTCCCGAGGATCTCGATCCCGCCAAGCTCACCGACCTCGGCGAGGATCTACAGAAGCTCGACGACAAGAAGGCTCAGAAGGCCGCGGACGCGATCGAGAAGCACGCCAAGGACGAATGCGACGTCGACCTGAACGCCAACTAGCGGTGACGCCGAGCTACCGATCGAGTGCCTCGACCAGGGTTTCCTGAAGGTAGCCGACCCACTGATAGATCGCGTAGACATGCCGGAGTGGATCCTCCTGCGGCAGCGCCCACCAGCGGCCCTCGTCACCGTCCTCGACGCCGAGCCGGGTTGCCAGGGCCAGCCTGATGTCGGTGAAGCCGCGCAGCCACAGCATCGCCTCCGGGGGCGCCAGTTCCAGGTCGAGCACGGTGGGTGCGTTTCGCGGGTCGCCTTCCGCGATCGGGTACGCCTGCTCCGGGAGTCCGGCTTCGGACAAGCCGTCGATGATCGCGGTGGCAGCGGCCACTTTGCTGTCGCGCAAGGCAGGTTCGGTGAACCGGCGGAACTCTCCGGCTGATTCGGCATCGTCGAGATAGGCCGTCGGCAGTAGCCTGGCCAGCACCGGGTCGTCCGGGGCGGTCGACGGCCCGCGGAACGCCGAGGCCGGATCGGCCGACTCGCTTCCCGGTGGCCCGGCGGCGGCCGGCTGCCCCGAATCGAGATCTGCTACCTCCATGCCCGAGTGCCGCACAAGGGCTTCGAACGGGTCGGTCGCCGCTGCGGCGGGACGGGCCGGTCGGGCGGGCTGCTCGCTGCGGAGGAGTTCGACGAGCTGCGCCGCGAGCGAGCGTAAGACGTCGCCCTCGAGAAGCGTGAAGGTGGCGATCACCGTGCCGCTTCGACGATGCCCGGCGAATCCGGTGCCGGACTCCTGCGGGCCGGATTCAGCGCCCACCGGCTGCTCCCCTCGGACCGCTACTCGTCATGCTGCATCGTGGCCCACAGCCCGTACTCGTGCATGGCCTGCACATCTCGTTCCATCTCCTCGCGCGACCCGGCACTCACGACGGACTTGCCGTCCTGGTGAACCTCCAGCATCAGCTTCCGCGCTTTGCGCTTGGGGTAGCCGAAATACCGCTGGAACACGAAGGTGACGTAGGACATCAGGTTGACCGGGTCGTTCCAGACGATGGTCACCCACGGCCGGGCGGCCACGGTGACGTCATCGGGCACCAGATCGGGCTCGGCCACCAGAGGATCGGCGAATGACACCCCCTCATGGTTGCATATCCGGGCCCGTTCACAGGCGGCGTGGTGCGCTCGACGGGCGCGTGGTGGTCCGGCACGGGCGGCCGGACGCCGGCTGACCTGACGCGCCTGGTGGGTCGAAGATGCCGGCTCGGCTCAGGTCAGTGGGCCGGCCACCGTCGAGTGAGGGCTCGGATCACGGTGAGATTGCGATTGGTCGCGACACCGAGGACCCGTTCGATCGCGGCGTTGTCCAGCTTCGCCGCGTGGTACGCGGTGCTCAGCAGCAGGTGAACGGCTCGCTCGCGCGCTACGACGACATCGACATCGGTCGACCAGGCCTCCACGGTCTCGATGCCATCGGACGTCGGCGGCGACTTCAGCAGCGACACGTAGTGCCGGTACTCCCCGGCCGGCGACGACACGGCCTCGATCTCGGCGGCCCGTTCGGCGATCTCGGCCAGTTCGACCAGCGTGAAGGCGATGGTCGGCACCGGGAAGCCGCGGTCGGCGAGGTAGGCCGCCTCCAGCACCTGCTCCACCTCCTCGCGGCTCTCAAGGCTGCTGGTCAGCCGTACGTTCCCGGTATTGATGTAGGTCTCGACGTCCTCACCGCCGGCGGCCCGGGTCGCGGCCACGATGTCGGTCTTCGGGAACTTCCGGGTCGGTCCGAGATTGATCGCTCTCAGAAAGGCCGCGTATCTCGTCCTCGCCACCCGCTGAGCTATACCACACCGGCCGCCGGGCCGTGGAGTCAGCGAGAGGGGCGGGCGGCCCAGGCCCGCACGGTGTCGATCCGGGATCGCAACTCCTCGGCGGTCGCCGAGGCGGCGGCCGGGCCCCCGCACTCCGCCCGCAGGGCCGCGTGCGTAATCCCGTGAGCCTGACCGGTGCGATGGTTCCAGGCGGCCACCAGGCCGTTGAGTTCGCGCCGCAGCACCGCGATGTCCTGATGAGTGGCGATCACGTCGCCGCCGGGGGCCGGCTCCGGGACGGCCCCCGCCGCGTCGGACCGTGTCGAATCGAAGCCTGCCGACCCGGACCGGCGGGACTGCCGATGCCGCAGCAGGCTCCGGACCTGCTCGGGTTCCAGCAACCCCGGAATGCCCAGGAAGTCCATCTCCTCCTCCGACCCGACCCGGACCTCACCCTGATGGCCGAAGACGTCTCCGTCGTACAGCACGTGATCGAAGCGGGCCTGCGCGTCCAGTACTTCGAATCGGTCACCGAGCAGCTCGCTCGACGCTTGCTCGGCCGCGTTCTCCCGTGCCACCAGCGCGTCCTCCGGTGCCGCCAGGTCGGCCTCGTCGTGTGCCGGGCGACCCAGGACGTGATCGCGCTCCAGCTCCAGTTCCGCGGCATGACCCAGCAACGCCGGCACCGACGGCAGGAACACCGATGCCGTCTCGCCGCGGCGACGCGCCCGCACCAACCGTCCGACGGCCTGGGCGAAGAAGAGCGGGGTGGCTGTCGTCGTGGCGTAGACGCCGACCGCGAGCCTTGGGATGTCGACCCCTTCGGACACCATGCGCACGGCGACCAGCCACCGATCCTCCGAGTCCGCGAACGCGGCGATCCGCTTCGAAGCGGCCGACTCGTCGGAGAGCACCACCGTCGGGGGGACCCCGGCGATGGCACGCAAGTGCCGGGCATAGGCCCGCGCGGAGTCCTGGTCCGAGGCGATCACCAGCCCGCCGGCGTCCGGCATGTGCCGGCGTACCTCGGTCAGCCGCCGGTCGGCCGCGCTCAACACCTCCGGAATCCACGAGCCCTCCGGGTCCAGCGCGGTGCGCAACGCCTGCGCGGCCTGATCCCTGGTCAGCGGTTCGCCCAGCCTGGCCGCCACCTCGTCACCGGCCCGGGTACGCCATACCAACTCCCCGGAATAGGCCAGGAACAGCACCGGCCGGACCACCTGATCCCGCAACGCCTCCGCGTACCCGTAGGTGAAGTCCGCCACCGAGCGGGGCACGCCGTCGGGTCCCGGCGCATAGGTGACGAACGGGATCGGGTTGACGTCCGAGCGAAACGGTGTGCCGGTCAGCGCCAGTCGGCGGGCGGCGGGCAGGAACGCCTCCCGGATCGCCTCGCCCCAGCTCAGCGCGTCGCCGACGTGGTGTACCTCGTCCAGGATGACCAGCGTCTTGGCTTGGTCGGTCCGGATCCGCAGCGCCAGGGGATTCGCGGCAACCCCGGCGTAGGTCACCACGATCCCGGTGAAATCCCGGGACGGCGCTCGCCGGCCGGCGGCGTATCGCGGGTCGAGGGAGATGCCGAGCCGTTCGGCCGCCGCCGCCCACTGGGTCTTCAGGTGATCCGTCGGCGCGACGACCACGATGCGTTGCACGACCCGGCGCTCCAACAGTCGGCCGGCCAGGGTCAGCGCGAATGTGGTCTTGCCGGCGCCGGGCGTGGCAACCGCCAGGAAATCGCGTGGATCTGCCGTGTCGTACTGGTCGAGCGCCGCGAGCTGCCACGGTCGCAGCATCGTGTGGCCCACCGGAGCGGGCGGCCGGGAGAGGGGATTCACGCAGGGATCACTCGGGGGATCACTCGGCGGGCGTTCCCGGGTTGAGCGTGGCCCAGATCTCCTTGCACTCCGGGCAGACCGGGTACTTCTCAGGGGCTCGGCTCGGGACCCAGACCTTCCCGCAGAGCGCGACCACCGGGGTTCCCATCACCATCGCCTCGGTGAGCTTGTGCTTGTCGACGAAGTGCGAGAAACGATCGTGGTCGTCCTCCTCGACGGGAGTGGTCTGCTCCTCCTCGAGCAGATCGGCGTCACTGGCGGGCGCGAATCCGAGACCAGGTGTGCTCACTCGATGCAGTCTAGGCGACCACCGTCCGAGGTCCCAGGCACGATCCCATGCACGATCAGCGGGACTCCGTCGGCCGTATCCCGGTCCCCGCGGTCTGTGAACCTACGGCCGCACCACACCCATCCCACTTCGATCCACCGCGGCACGGACCCCGTCGTGTCCGATGGAGGACCGGGTCCTGGCACATTCGCGCGATCGTGTCGCACTGGTGGGTGAGGCGTCGGAGAACCGGGGCTCGGGACTGAGACCCGCCTCCTCTCCTCGGGCGATCCCGGAGGTCAGGCTGCGAGCGCGGCGGCCAGGGTTCGGACGAGGTCGCCGATGAGGTCCTCCGCAGGTCTCTCGAACGGAGCCGACTCGTCGGCGAGGAGGGCTCCGACGGTCCCGAAGACGCACCATCGGATCCGCCACGCGATGGCGCCGAAGGACAGGCCGGGCAGCACCGCCTCGAGGTGTGGACGAAACGCGTCGGCCACGGGAGCGAAGTGGGCAGCAACGCTCGCTGCAACGAAATCGCTGGGACGGGTGTAGATCGCGCCGATCAGTCGGGCCCGTCCCGGCGATCGGGCGTGCAGCGCTCCCGCGGTCTCGATGTCGGGACGGATCAGCGCCTCGATGAGCTGCGAAACCGTTGGCCGACCGCTCGCCACCGCCTGATCGAGCAGGACGAGTCGACGTGCGTTCAGCGGGATCAGGACTCGATCGAGCACCGCGGCCGCGACCGCCTCGCGACCGCCGAAGTGATAGTGAATCGCGCCGGCATCCGCCCCGGCCTGACGCATGATCTTGCGGAGCGATCCGGACTCGATTCCCTCGCTGGCAAACTCTGCCTCGGCCGCGTCGAGGAGGGCGTCGACCCTCGCGCTAGTCACGTTCCAGGAGTCGCTTGAGCACTCGGAGATCCTGGCCGGTGGCGCGCCGCATCGCGATTCGGACGAAGGGAGCAGCAAGCCGCGAGAATCCGCTCGGCGTGCCCCGGTTCCGCAGCGTCACGCGAGTAGTGCCTTCCGGCAACGATTCATAGCGATAGCTGGTCTCCATCGGGAACGGCCCCTCGGCCGTGCGCATCACCAACGACTCGGAGGTGTGCTCGACGATCGCGTAGGTGTAGCGAAGCTCGCGGCCGAGAAACCGGGCGACGAACTCGATTTCGGAGCCGACATGCATGGGTTTGGGTGTCTTCCACTCCACCGCGTGGATATTGGCGTACCACTCGGGCGCGTGGGACGGATCGCTCGCATAGGCCGCCACGACCTTGACCGGGCGTCGGATGATCTCGCTCACCACGACATCGACCGTCGCCGTTCCTTCGAGTTCAGTCATACGACTGAATGTACCCAGTCAGTCGACTGATTCTCAAGCCGTGCCCGCACGACATGGGGCCAGCCCGGCTGCGACCCACCCGGCGACAGGTCGGCCTAGTTGTGGTCCGGGTTCAAGGGCCTGGTCGACCACCAGGCGAGCGGTCCGGGTTGTCGCCGCAAGACATCGCGGAGCAGCGTGGCGGTGTCCGGACCGAAGACATCGGGCGCTTCGCTTGGCACGACGTACCAACTGCCCTCGGAGACCTCGTCGCGCAGTTGCTGGGCATCCCAGCCGGCGTACCCGACGAAGATCCGCAGCCCGGAGAACGCTCCGGCCACCAGATCCACGGGAGTGTCCAGATCGACCAGGCCCCAACCGGGTGACACGCCTTTGAAACCCACCGGCTCGGCGGCCGGATCGGCCAGCCGGCCCACCGCGAGCGCGCCGTCGGCTCCGACGGGCCCGCCCTTGAACAGCACTTCGGGATCGCTGACCTGACCGGCCCACGACTCCAGCACGCCCCCCACCGGCAGCATCGAGGGCCGGTTGAGGATGACGCCGAGCGCGCCCGAATCATCGGCCTCGATCAACAACACCACCGACCCGGCGAAATTCGGGTCCAGCAACGCGGGCGTGGCGACCAGCAGCATTCCGGGTCGCGGGCTGGCCTGCTGAGGCACACGTGAAGGCACACGCTCATCATGCCAACAAAGTGCCGACCGGGTGGCCGAAGAACCGGTTGCGCCTCCGGCTCCGGCGCCCAAGGGAGGAGACCCATAGACCAATCCGCGGGGCGAGCCACGAAATCCGCGTCGGCGCCGGAGGCGACGCCCTCATTAGGCGGCTCCGGACGGCGCTCCGTCTATTTTCCGGGTACCGGATCTCCGCTTCGTTCCACAGGAACCGGGACGTTCACCGCAAGGTGATACTCCCGTCGGCCTTCGGGATCAGCTCGATCCAGACATGTCCCGCCGGAACCGTCAGCGGGCCGTCCGGAGTCGTCAACTCGATGGTGCCGGTCAGGCCGTCCTTGATCCACGTGCCGCGGACGAGCCGTCCCTTGTGGAACAGCGCCGCCGGACCGCGGCCGGCCAGTTTGGTCTCGGGCACCGGATAGCCCGCCGGGTCCGTGTAACCGGCGTCGCCGATGGCGACTTCGAGGACCAGCACCGAATCGGCCGGGAACTGGTCGCCCGGGGCGGCGTTCGAGTTGAGATTGACGTACTTGCCTCGCCGGAACGCCCACTCGGTGGTGTGCGTCGGGCTGAACCTGACATCGAACGCGCGGGCCTGCCGCGGTCCGGCGAAGTCCGATCCCTTACCCCACGGGAGGTAGTCCGTCGGCCGGCCGTTCTTGTTCTTCGCCTGTTTGCCGATCGTGCGAAGGTCGGCGAACACGTTGTACGGCGCGGAACGTGAGTAGTCACGAGAGATCCCGGTGACGCCTTCGGAGTAGAAACGGATCTTGGCACCCTGGATCCGGTCGATCGTCACCTGAGCGGCGCCGCTGGTGACCACGCTCGCCTTGACCGGCGAGACGATGCCGATATCACTGGCTCGCATGGATCGCACCGGCCCGACCACCCGTGGCGTCTTGGCGTAGAAGAACGCGGCAAGCCTGGTCAGGCCGCCCTCCACCATCTCCTCGACGACCAGGTCGGCCTGCCCCAAGCCGGTCTGGGGGCTGCTGGCGGCGGTGTTGTCGATCTTCACCACCATGACCGAATGCCGCCTGTTGACCGTTCGTCCCTTGGCCACCTCGACTCCGGTGAGAGGTTCGGTCACCGGCTTGGGTTTCGGTTTGACCTTGGCGGGCCCGGCGCCGGCCGAATCCGGCTCCGGTCTCTCGTCATTGGCACCGCACCCGGCGATCAGGGCGCCGGCCATGATCACCGCGACCCAGCGGGATGTGATGTGTGTGAACCGTAGGGGGGTTGGTCTCACGACAGCTTCGCTCCTCCGTCGACATCGATGGTTTGTCCCGAGATAAAGGATGGTTCGTCACTGCACAAGAATGCCGCCGCGGCGGCGATGTCCTCGGGCTGGCCGATGCGCCGCACCGGCGTGTGGTCTGCCGCCGACTGACGGAACGCGTCCACCTCGACACTGAGGCAGGCGGCCGCCGAATGGTTCACCTGGCCGCGATTGCCCAGCGCCGAGGCGCTCGAGACGTTGAGACTCTTGCCGTACCCGTACCCGTACCTTTGCGCGGCGCAGGCGCCCCAGGACTCCTTGCCGGACGCCTTGCTCGTCGCAACGGCGGCATTCTCGGCCCGGCTGACGTCACACCCGACCCCGATCGCCACCCGACCCTCGAGTCGAGTCACGCGTGTCCACCTCTTCCCGTAGTCGACGACGGCAACAGCACCTTAAGTTACCGCCACGTAGACTTTTCGGAGCCGTTTCGTGATCGTCCATACCGTGCGCTCGCCCGCGTGCAGCCGAACGACGCTGCCCGGTCCGACATCGATGGAACTGCCATCGGCGAACGCCACCGCCCCGTGCCCGCTCAGGACGATGAATATCTCGTCGGCCTCGGTGTCCGTCGCCGTCCCCTCGGTCATCTCCCAGACCCCGACCTCGGCCCCGCCGAGCCTGCCCAGCTCAACGAATCCGGCCGTCGGCGCCCCCTCGACGATGTCCTCGCGCGGCAGCGACTGGTGCGGGAGCACGCTGGTGAGCAGGTCGGCGGCCAGGATGCGATCGGTCACTGCTTCATGCTGACACGTAACCGGTCGGCGTACGCCGCCGCCTCGCCGTCGGCGTACGTCGTGCGCGGCCAGAAGAAGCCGCGCAGGCCGTCACCTTTGGTGCGCGGCACCACATGCAGATGCAGGTGCGGAACCGACTGGCTGACCACGTTGTTCATCGCGACAAACGAACCCTGCGCGCCGAGCGCATCGGTCACCGCGCGGGCGATTCGCTGCGCGGCCTCCAGGAACCCGTCTCGCAGGTGTGCTGGCAGGTCCACCAGGGTGTCTACGTGCGCTCGCGGCACCACCAGCACGTGTCCCTTGAACACCGGCCTGGTGTCCAGGAACGCCAGGAACTCCGCTTCGTCCAACACCACCTCCGCCGGCAACTCCCCCGCCGCGATCCGGCAGAACGCGCATCCCACCGCCCCAGGGCCGCTCGGCCGACCGGGCGACGAGCCGACCGGCTCACCTGACGACGGGTTGCCTGACACCACTCCACGCTAGCGAAACCACAGGCCCGCCGCCGACCCGGCAGTTATCTGGTCAGATTTGCGGCGTGTCGGCGGTCAACTGCCGGGTCGGCGTGCGGTGGTGGAGTTGTCGCTTCAGCTTACGAACCACCAAACGTTGGCCCAAACTCCCTGAGACCTGCGTCCGCCCACGGACGACTCGCCTGATGACGCCTGCTCCCGATGGCCACCTCGTGACCATCACCATGCTGACTGCACTGCATGCCGCCGGGCTGGGCCATGTGATGGGTGGGCCCGACTACTGGCGCGTCGGAAGGCGCGACTTGAGGCGGTCGAGCGCGTGCCCGCCTACCTTCTCGCGCAAAGCGAAGGAGAGCCTCCGATCCGCAACGGTTGACCCGGGTCTGCACGACGTGACAACAACTGGCGGCACGAGGTGAGACCACGGTGCGCGTCAGCCAGGTGGGCATCTGCGACGACGACCTACCTATTCTGATGCGCCCTCCGGTTTCGCGCTTGCACAACCGTGGCGACCAGATCGGCGCCGACCCACGGACCGCTCCGTCGCCCGTCGTGTGACCCCTTGTTCCCTACCTTGACGACCTAGGGAAGCAGCCTCGTCCTGGCGTGTGTCTGTTCAGCTAGAAAGTGCCGAACAGAGCGGCACGCTCCCAAGAGCAGAGGCAAGTAGCCGAAGCCAGATCTTTACGGGGCTGGCGCGTCGTGCGGCGTCTGAGGAAGTAGCTTCAGATGCTCGAGGTTCAGGGCTGAACAGCGCGTTACCCGCAGGCAAGCTCAGGATACTCATCTGCCCCGTGCGCACGGAGACAGGCACTATCAGCACGCCATTGCCGGGATCGACCCGGCAGTTGACCGTCGACACGCCGCGAATCTGGCCAGATAACTGCCGGGTCGGCGAGGTGGTGATGGTGGAGCTGGCGGGAATCGAACCCGCGTCCTCAAGCGTCGATCCAGGTCTTCTCCGGGTGCAGTCAGCGATGGCGTCTTCTCAGCCCCGGCACTCGCAC
>JBOFLE010000003.1:0-5822 GCA_051657705.1 Nocardioides sp.
ACCTCACCACGTTCGGGGCGGACGGTCACGACGCCGCCGCCGCACGCCGAAACGAGGCAAGATCCCCCCAGGCGTCCGGCTCGTCGAGCGGGTACTCGTCGTAGGCGGCGTAGCTCGCGTCCACTTCGGCGGCGCGGCACCGAGCCAGCAGCGCGGTCAGCGCCTCGTCCACGAGGGCGGCGTCGGTGCTGCCGGACCGCACTCTGCGGGCCTGGGCCAGCAGGTTCGGATCGACCGTGGTGCTCAGACGTACGCGACTCATGCCACAATCATGCCACACTTGAGGTATGGGCTATGCGCGAGTTGGCAGCCATGAATACGGTGACAGCGAGGAAGGAATCCCGGGGTCGACGCCAACCGGATCCGGGCGATCGGAGTCTGTCGAGGTAAGCACAGACCGAAGGAGAGTTGATGTCACGATCGCCCACCGACAGCGAGTTCGCCGAGTTCGTCACCGAGACCTGGTCGAGCATGTATCACACGGCGTACCTGCTGCTCGGAGACCCCGGACTGGCCGAGGACCTCGTGCAGACCGCGCTGGCCAAGACCTACCTCGCGTGGCCACGCCTGCGCGAGTCCCAGGCCGCCCCGGCCTACGCCCATCGGACGCTGGTGAACACCGCGTCCTCGTGGTTCCGCCGACGATCCTGGCGCCGCGACATCCCGACGGATCGACTCCCGGAGACGGTCCACGAGCCACCACTCGAGGACCGGCCGGCGATGCGGGAGGCGCTCCAACAGCTCACGCCACGCCAGCGGGCGGTGGTCGTACTGCGGTACTACCGCGATCTCTCGGTCGAAGACACCGCAACCGAACTCGGGTGCAGTGTCGGCACCGTCAAGAGCCAGACCAGCGACGCCCTGAAGAAGATGCGCGCCCTCCTGGGCGACGCCACCCCATTGACCGTAGGAGGAGCATCATGAGTGATCACATGTCCACCCTGTTGAAGAACCACCTCGCCGATGTCGAGGTTCCGCAGCCCGACCTCGCGGCGACCCTGCGCAACGTCCGCCACCAGCGCGCCCGGCATCGGGTCCGCCGGGGCGTCGCCGCCGCGGCGGTGGTCGGCATGGCCGCGGCCGGCGCGGCCACCCTGCCCGACCTGAGCAGGCCGGGAGACCCGCGGTTCGCCGCCGCGGCAGCCACCGCGGCCTACCGAGCCGGCGGCGCCTTCGCGCTCGGCTCCACGCTGTACTTCGGCAACAGCCAGGAGTACGCCGTGGAGATGGGGCGACCGATCCGCTCGATCAACTACGTCGAGGCCGGGGTCGTGGTCGGCACCGGCAAGGACAAGTGGTGGGACGGCGACGGCCCGAGCACGTTCTCGCTGGTGACCACCGCGGGCAAGATCACCGCGCTGGACATCGAGGATCAGCGGTCGGTCAGTACCGATGTCGGGAGTTCGAACGTGGCCTACGCCGACCAGGTGTCCGAGGGTGAATGGGAGGCGGTCGTGGTCGACGCCGAAGCCGGCAAAGAGGTGGCCCGGGTCGCGTTCGGCGACGAATACGCCTTCATCTCCGGCGACGTGACGGCACAGCTCAGCGACGACATCGTCTACCTCGGTGCGACCGACCCCGACAACGGGGACATGCTGCAGTTGGCGATCGACTGGCGGGCCGGCAAGGTTGTTCCGGCCGACTCGTTGACCAGGGAGCGAGTGTGGCACATCGCTGCCGGCCGGGCGGCCATCGAGCCCGCGTTCGGTGAGGATGGCGCGGTGCGCGACATCGCCACCGGCCGGGACCTGGTCACGATACCGGCACCGGCGGACGGCGGTTTCGTGTCCGCCTACCTCTCCCTCGACGGTCGCTATGCCTTCCTCGAAGGGAGCACACCCGACAAGGACTACGAGGGGCAGTGGGTCTCCGAGGACACCGGCACCATCGTCGATCTGGATACCGGGCGGAGGGCAACTGTCGAGAGTGATTTCAGCTGGACGCCCGACGGCAACCTGCTCTATCTCACCCGCGACGAGATCAAGATCTGCGGGCCGCTCAGCGGCGAGTGTGACACCGAGCCATTGCCCACGGGGGTCAAGCCCACGGTCGGTTCCTGATCTGCTTGACGACCCGCCGACCGAGGGGTGTCCCGCCAGGGGCACCCCTCGGTCGCGTCCATGCCCCCTGGGCCGCGCCCGGCGAGGCACCCGAGCCTACGGTGACCCCACGAAGCCGACTAGAGTCTCGAACCGGCAGGAGTTCGAACCCCAAGGAGGTTCCGATGGGCTTGGCCTTTCTGATCACGTCGCTGGCCATCGTTGCCACCCCGGGCACCGGGGCCATTCTGACCATCGCGGCGGGACTCAGAGGCGGACGCCGCGCGGCCCTGGTCACCGCGTTCGGCTGCACGCTCGGGATCGTTCCGCACTTGGCGGCGGCAGTCACCGGCACCGCCGCGTTGCTGCGGGCGGGAGGGACCGCGTTCGAGATCCTCAAGATCGCCGGCGTGGCCTATCTGTGCTACTTGGCCTGGGTCACCTGGCGCGACAGCGGCATCCTGACCGTCGATGACGACACGGCGCCGGCCTCGACGATGCGAACCATCGCGAATGCCGTGTTGGCCAACCTGCTCAATCCCAAGCTGACGTTGTTCTTCTTCGCCTTCCTTCCCCAGTTCGTCACTTCGGGCAGCGGCGCACTGGCCCAGATGCTCACCCTGAGCGGGGTGTTCATGGCGATGACCCTGCTGGTCTTCGCTGGCTACGGGTGGTTCGCATCGGCGATGCGCGACCATCTGGTCGGACGGCCCGCCGTCGTCCGCCGAATCCAGCGCGTGTTCTCGATCGGCTATCTGGCGCTCGGCCTCAAGCTGATGACAGTCAAGGAGTGACCACGCTGAACCACTTCAGGCGGAGCCGTTCGCTTGCCGCGCCGTAGCACCGAGGAGCGCCGGTTGCTTCCCGGCTTCTCGCGCAATCAGTGCGCGCAGCGCCTCCTCGACCACGAGACTGGTCCGGGTGTACCCAGTCAGTTCGCCAAAAGGTCGTCGATCTGGCTCATCGCCGCCTTCGCGCCTTCGATCATCCCCATGTCCAGCACCATCTGCAACGCCTCGGCGGTGGCGTAGGTCGCGACGAACGTGGCGCGCGTGCCGCCGTCGTACTCGGTGAAGGAGTAGCTGTTGCGCGACTCGGGCAAATCGGTGTTGGGCGAGAAGTCCTCGTTCGCGAAGCCGTCGTCGAATTCGAACGACCGCGGCTCGTCGACCGCCGTGACGTTCCAGTATCCGTAGAATTTCTCACCCTCGGGACCGGTCATGTAGTACGTGACCCGGCCACTCGGACGCAGGTCGTGATCGACCACGGTCGCCGGATAGGTGGGCGGACCCCAGATCCGCTCGAGCTGGCGCGGGTCGGCGTACACCTGCCACACCCGCTCCACCGGAGCCGCGAAGTCGGCCACGATGGTCAGTCTCCGGTTGTCGATATCGGCCCTCACGTCGGTCACTGGCATTGCCTGACTCCTTCACTGATCTCGTTCTCGTTCGGTCTCCGCGGACCCTTTCCCGTCCAGCAGGGCGTCCATGCGGGCGATCCGGCCCCGCCAGACAGACTCCAACTCGGCGAGCATCGAGGTCACCGAGCGCACCGCCTCGACCTCGCCGCTGGCAAGCGCCTCCCGGCCGACCCGCCGCTTGGTGATCAGGCCGGCTCGTTCGAGCACGGCCACGTGCTTCTGTACGGCGGCGAAGCTCATGTCGTACTTCGCCGCCAGCGCGGAGACCGAGCACTCCCCGGCCAGTACCCGGCGCATGATGTCGCGACGCGTCCGATCGGCAAGCGCATGGAACAAGGCATCCGCCCGCTGTTCCGCTCCGTTCTCCACTCCACTCAACCTACAACCATTTAGTTGTATATTTCAAGTTCCAAGAGGCGTACGTACGAAGTGATAAAGACCGTACGTTAGTCTTGGCTATATGAGCTTGACCGCGTCCAAGTTGCGCCAGGACATCTACCGGATACTCGACGAGATCCTCGCCAGCGGTGAGCCCGTAGAGATCGAGCGCCACGGTCGGCGGTTGCGTATCGTCCCAGATCAGCCAAGGAGTCGATTGGCCCGGCTGCCCAGCCGCCCGGACTTCGTCCTCGGCGACAGCGACGAACTGATCCACCTCGACTGGTCGGGCGAGTGGCAGCCGAGGGGCGACGACGGTCCGACCACACCAGGTGGCCGAGAGTGACCCATGCGGTTCGCCTCGACACCCACGTCGTGGCGTGGCTCTACGCCGGCAGCACGGACAAGCTCAGCCCGGCCGCGATCGAGGCCGTCGAGTCGGCCGTGTTGACGATCTCTCCGATGGTCGAGTTGGAGTTGACCTACCTGCACGAGATCGGGCGCATCGCCCTTGGCGGTGCCGACGTGGTGGCGGATCTGAGGACGCGCCTCCCGCTCGCCGTGTCCGATGTTCCGTTCAGCTCCGTGGTGCATGCCGCGGCCGGGCTCACCTGGACCCGGGATCCTTTCGACCGGATGATCCTCGGCGATGCCCTCGCCGCCAATACCCCGTTGCTCACCAAGGACGACACGCTACTGAAACGCACACCTCTCGCTCTCTGGTAGGGACGCACCGCCGTCGAGACTCATCGGGTGGGATACGGCGCACCAGGTACGCCGTATCCCACCCGCTCCGAGGAGCTGGGCTCACACCTCGGTGCGGCCGTCGTTGTCCTTGTTCCGGAGACCGATCTTGTTGCCCAGCCAGATCAACGGGTCGTACTTCTTGTCCACCACGCGCTCCTTGAGCGGGATGATCGCGTTGTCGGTGATCTTGATGTGCTCCGGGCACACTTCGGTGCAGCACTTGGTGATGTTGCAGTAGCCGAGTCCGGCCGCACCCTGGGCGAGCTCGCGCCGGTCGTTGGTGTCCAACGGATGCATGTCCAGCTCGGCGTAGCGCAGGAACATCCGCGGACCCGCGAAGGCTTCCTTGTTCTCCTCGTGATCGCGCACCACGTGACAGGTGTTCTGGCACAGGAAGCACTCGATGCACTTGCGGAACTCCTGGCCGCGCTCGACATCGATCTGCGCCATCCGCCGCTTGCCGTCCGCGTCGCGGGGGCCGGGCTTGAACGACGGGAGCTGCTTGGCCTTCTCGTAGTTGAAGGACACGTCGGTGACCAGGTCCCGGATCACCGGGAAGGTCCGCATCGGAGTGACTGTGATGGTCTCGGTCTGGTCGAAGTCGGAGAGCCGGGTCATGCACAGCAACCGCGGCTTGCCGTTGATCTCGGCGCTGCACGAGCCACACTTGCCGGCCTTGCAGTTCCAGCGCACCGCCAGGTCGCCCGCCTCGGTTGCCTGGACACGGTGGATGGCGTCGAGCACCACCTCACCCTCCGAGACCTCGACCTGATAGTCCTGGAGCGCGCCGCCGGAGGAGTCTCCCCGCCACAGCCGCATCTTCAGCCGGTAACTCACTTCGCCGCTCCCGTCGTGTCGACTCCTTGGATCTCGAACAGGCCCTTGAGGTCATCGGGCATCACCGGGAGGGCCTGCCGCTCCAGATCCACGCCGTCGCCGGCCTTGTTGATCGTCACCATGAGATTGACCGCGCCCCACTCGACACTGGTGGCCGGGAAGTCGTTGCGGGTGTGACCGCCCCGCGATTCCTCACGCTCCAACGCCGCGCGGGCGATGCACTCGGAGACCAGCAACATGTTGCGCAGGTCCAGGGCCAGGTGCCACCCGGGATTGAACTGCCGATGCCCTTCGACCGACAGCTTCGCGGCCCGGTTCTTGAACTCCTCGATGCGCGCCAGCGAACGGAGCAGCTCGAAGCCCTCACGGATGATGCCGACCAGGTCGTTCATGTTCTGCTG
>JBOFLE010000004.1:0-1654 GCA_051657705.1 Nocardioides sp.
ACGCCCGGCGCTATCACATGCCCGTGCACGTCCGGTCGTCGTTCTCCCAGAAGGAGGGCACCTGGATCGTGCCACAGATCCGAGAGGAACCATCGATGGAACAGCCGATCATCGCGGGAGTCGCCCACGACCGCAGCGAAGCCAAGATCACCGTGGTCGGGGTGCCGGACAAGGTGGGCGAGGCGGCGCGGATCTTCGAGACGGTCGCCGCGGTCGGGGCCAACGTCGACATGGTGGTGCAGAACGTCTCCGCCGCCGCGACCGGGCTGACCGACATCTCGTTCACCCTGCCGCGCGCCGACGGGCAGTCCGCGATGACCGCGCTGTCGAAGATCCAGGCCGAGGTCGGTTACGACAAACTGCTGTACGACGACCAGGTCGGCAAGGTGTCGCTGATCGGCGCCGGGATGAAGTCCCACCCGGGCATCACCGCGAAGTTCTTCGGCGCGCTCGCCTCCGCCGGCGTCAACATCGAGATGATCTCGACCTCGGAGATCCGGATCTCGGTGATCGTCGACGAGGCCCAGGTCGACCCCGCGGTGCGCGCGACGCATACCGCGTTCGAGCTCGACGCGGCCGATGTCGAAGCGGTTGTGTACGGCGGGACTGGGCGATGAGCGAAGCGAGAGAGCGCGTCGGTTCGGACCTGGCGTCGGTCGGTGAGGATGCGCTCGAACTGCGAGCTCATCAGAAGGGCATGAGCGAAGCGAGAGAGCGCGTCGGTTCGGACCTGGCGTCGGTCGGTGAGGATGCGCTCGAACTGCGAGCTCATCAGAAGGCACCGCGACGACTGAACGTCGGGATCGTCGGCGCGACCGGCCAGGTCGGGGTCGCGATGCGGCAGATCCTTGCTGAGCGGGACTTCCCCGTCGGGGACCTCCGGTTCTTCGCGTCCGCCCGCTCGGCCGGCACCGTGGTGCCGTTCGGTGACCGCGAGGTGGTGGTCGAGGATGCCTCGACCGCCGACCCGGCCGGTCTCGACGTGGCGTTGTTCTCCGCCGGCGCGACCACCTCCCGCGCCCTGGCGCCGGTGTTCGCGGCGGCCGGCGTCGTGGTGGTGGACAATTCGTCGGCGTTCCGGATGGATCCCGACGTGCCCCTGGTGGTCTCCGAAGTCAACCCGGAGGCGATCGCCCTTGCCATGACGGGGACCCGCAAGGGCATCGTCGCCAACCCCAACTGCACGACGATGGCGGCCATGCCGGTGCTCAAGCCGTTGCACGACGAGGCGGGTCTGGTCCGCCTGGTCGCGGCCACCTATCAGGCGGTGTCCGGCTCCGGCGTCGCCGGGGTGGAGGAGTTGTCCTCCCAGATCGCGGCGGCCGGGGACAAGGCGAGCGAGTTGGCCTACGACGGCGAAGCGGTGAGTTTCCCGGACCCGGTGAAGTACGCCCGCACCATCGCCTACAACGTGATCCCGCTGGCCGGTTCGATCGTGGACGACGGGCGAGGCGAGACCGACGAGGAACAGAAGCTGCGCAACGAGTCCCGCAAGATCCTCGGCATCGGCGACCTCCTGGTGTCCGGGATCTGCGTCCGGGTGCCGGTGTTCACCGGCCACTCCCTGGCGATCAACGCCGAGTTCTCCCGGGCGCTCACGCCGGATCGGGCGCGTGAGTTGCTGGCCGACGCGCCCGGCGTGGTGTTGTCGGAC
>JBOFLE010000005.1:0-10735 GCA_051657705.1 Nocardioides sp.
GGCGCGGTCGCGGGCCCAGCCCTCATCGGTTGGCTCGGACCGCAGAACTATCCATGGATCTTCGGCGGATTCGCCGTCGTCAGCATGCTACTACTCACCACGCTGAGCGGGGTTCGCCAGGATCTCCCCGAGACAGAGCTCCGCCATGATGGAGCTCCGAGCAGTCGCCGAGCCTGGGTGCTGGTGGGTGCTTTCGTGGTGATCTACGTTTTTCATGTCGGGATCGAGACTGGTGTCGGCGGCTGGGAACCCACTCACTTGGCCGCTATCGGCTTTAGTGTGACGGCAGCCGCTACTGCTACGTCAGCATTCTGGCTCGCGCTGACGATCGGTCGATTTCTCGTCGTGCCGATCAGCCTGCGCGTATCTGGACCAGTGATCGTCATCGGATGCTGTATCGGGATGGCAGTCTGCCTGGCGCTGGCGGCCATCCCGGTGGCCGCACCGTATGCCTACGTCGGGGTCGGCCTCTTCATTGCACCCATCTTTCCCACAGCCCTTCCCTGGCTGAACAGGACAGTCCCGAGCATTAGCGGGGCCGGCGCATACGTCATTGCGGCATCGATGATCGGCGGGGTCGCCTTTCCTCCGTTGCTCGGCAAGTCGATCGAAGTGTCGGACGTCCGAGCGGTGCCGCTGCTACTCCTGGTGTTGGCCGTCGTCTGCGTCGCGGTAAGCGGGTGGCTGATTCGCGCCACCCGTCCGGCGACCACACCACGGATGACCGGATCGATCTAGCGTTGGGCGGCGGCGAGGCGCGCCTTGAGCAAGGGCTTCTCCGGATGCGCGCGATCCCCCATCGCGGCGAGGGCGACCTCGACGACTTCGGTGTCGTACGGCGCGAGCTCGATGTAGCGGAGTACGGCGCTGGGTTGCGGGTCGGCCAGTAGCGCCTCACGAACGGCGACCGCGACGAAGTCCGCGAGCTCGCACAACGCCGGAGAGTTCGTGCCCGGCAACAGGTCACCGCCGTACGCCGCGATCGCGGCCTGGGTATGTCCCTGCCGGATGAGCGTGAGCACCCGATCCACGTCGGTGTCTACCGGCATCGACAATCGGTAGGGTCGTGACGCCAGCGCCCCGCCCAGCGACCGCCGCAGATGCGACACCTCGGCCTTGAGCGTCGACAACGTCACCACCGCGTCGCCGTACAGCAGCGCGTGCAGTTGCTCCAAGGACAAGCCCTCCGGACGCAGCGCCAGCAGCGCGAGAATCTCCGTCTGCCGGCGATTCAACAACAGCCGCTCGCCGTCCAGGCGCGCCTCGGCGGTACCGAGCAAGGTCAGCACCAGACCGGGCGTCGGCGCCGCCACTCCGTCGGCGGACGGCGACCACCAGTCACTGTGCGGCATCGCGGTCTCGATCATCCGGGCCATCATCCGAGCCGTGGCCAGCCCGATCGGGTGGGTGCGATCCCAGGTCGTCGACAGATCGATCACGCCGATCTGCTCCCCCGTCGTCGGGTTGCGAAGCGGCGCCGCCCAGCACACCCAGTTGTGGACGACCGGCGCGAAGTGCTCGGCCGAGAAGACCATCGACGGCACGCCGTCCCGGACCGCCAGTGCGAGGGCGTTCGTCCCGATGCTCGCCTCGTCCCACCGGCTGGCCGCCACGAAATTGACGCTCTCCGCCTTGCGGCGCATCACCCGGCCTCCGTAGGTCCACAGGATCCGGGTCTGCGAGTCCGTGACAGCCAGGACCAGGTCGCCGTCCTCGGCGGTACGCCGCAGCTCGTCCTCGACCCGGGACACCGCGATCTGCAACGGCGAACCCTTGAAGACCGAAGCGGTCTCCGACTCATCGGCAAGCGGCGCCTCGGTGACGTTCGGCGTGATCGCGGCCCCCGAGCGCCGCCAGGACCGCAGAATCTCCGGCCGGACCAGATCGCCGGAGTCGTCACCCTGCTCGACGAACGCCGTCCAGGCCCGAACCACCTCGATGCGACGTGCCTGCAGCCGGGGGTTGGGGCTCATCGACTATCTCCACGATCGGTACGACCGAGGGCATTCGGTCGTTGCGGCACACGGTAACTCAGCCCGACCGGCGAGGGGAGTCAAATGCGCGGTTGACCTGCGATAACACGGCTATCGTGACAACAGCGAAGCTCCGTCGAGATGGTGGATCCGGCCCTTGGTGCCGCCCAGTCGCTCTCCGGAACCACCCCACTGGAGCGCGACGATCTCGGCCGCGATCGAGATCGCGGTCTCCTCTGGCGTGCGCGCCCCCAGGTCAAGCCCGATCGGTGACGACAGCCTGGCGACCTCCTGCTCGCTGACGCCCGCCTCGCGTAGCCGGGCCAACCGCTCGTCGTGGGTGCGCCGCGAACCCATCGCACCGATGTAGGCCACCTTCGGCAGCCGCAACGCCACCTCCAGCAGCGGCACGTCGAACTTGGGGTCATGAGTCAGCACGCACACCACCGTGCGGGAGTCGATCCGCCCGGCCGCCGCCTCGGTTGCGAGATATCGGTGCGGCCAGTCGACCACCACCTCGTCGGCGGCGGGAAACCTCGTCGCGGTGGCGAACACGGGCCGCGCATCGCACACGGTGACCCGGTAGCCCAGGAACTCCCCGACCCTGGCCACCGCGGCCGCGAAATCGATGGCCCCGAACACCAGCATCCGCGGCGGCGGGGCGAACGCCCATACGAACACCCGCATCCCCTCACCTCGGCGTTCGCCGTCCGGTCCGTAGGTCAAGGTCGCATGATGACCGGCGGCCAGCAGGCCGACGGCGTCGTCGCGCACCGCGTCGTCGGCGCGTTCGCTGCCCAGTGAACCGGCGACCTCGACCTCGGATAGTCCGCCACCTTCGGGCCCGCTTTCGGCCTCGAGCCGGGGCCGAACGCGGCGGAGGGTCCGGTCCGGACGGATCACCAGCCGGCGTCCGATCCACGAGGGCTCCGGATGGTCGACCACGGTGGCGACGGCGACCGGGCGTCCGGCGGCGATGTCATCGGCGATGGCGCCGAGCTCCGGAAAACTGACCTGGTCGACCCTCTCGACGTAGATGTCGAGGATGCCCCCGCACGTCAACCCGACCGCGAAGGCGTCGTCGTCGGAGACGCCGTACCGCTCCAGGACCGGCACCGCCGAGTCGATCACGGACTCCCCGAGCTGGTACACCGCACCCTCGACGCACCCCCCGGAGACCGAGCCGACGGCCTCGCCCCCGGGGCCGACGATCATTGAAGCACCGGGTGGTCGGGGGGCGGACTCGAAGGTGGCCACCACGGTACCCAGGCCGACCGCCTGCCCGGATCGCCACCAGCCGAGGAGCTCGGGGAGCACTTCACGCATCGGCAACCACCTCGGTCAGTTCGGCGTACGCCGCCAACGAGTGGCCGGCGACGAAATGATCAACGTGCCCGAGCACGGCCTTGATTCCCTGCTGTACCGGCTGATAGCCCTCGCGTCCGCGATGCGGGTTCACCCAGATCACCCGGTGCGCGAGCCGGTGCAGCCGGGCCATCTGCTCGGCGAGCTCGGCGCAGTCGCCTCGCTCCCAACCGTCGCTGAACACGACGACAACCGCGCCTCTGGCCATCCCCCGCTGGCCCCAGCGATCGAGGAACAGCTTCAGCGTCTCGCCCAGACGGGTTCCACCCGACCAGTCCGGGACGGTCCGCCCGGCCGCGATCATCGCGCGCTCGGCGTCGCGGTGCCGCATGGCCCGGGTCAGCTGGGTCAACCGCGTCCCGACGCTGAACACCTCGACCGGCGTGCGCCGACCGGGGGCGTTCGCGAACCGGTGGGCAAGGCGCAACAACGCGTCGGCGTACCCGCTCATCGAGCCGGATACGTCGATCAGCAGGACCACCCGGCGCGGCCTAGTTCCCGAGCGCCGCCACTCGACCCGCCCCGGCTCGCCGAATTGCCGAAGCATCCGCCTCAGGGTGCGCTGCGGGTCCACGTCACCACGGCGCCACGGGGTACGCCGATGCGCGGGGCGTCGTGGCGGGCGCGGATCCAGCGCGTCGAACATCCGGGCAAGGAGCGCCTTCTCGGCCGGCGTCATGGTGGCTACGTCGCGCTGCCGTAGTACCTCGGTGTCGCTGGCGGCGACATTCATCGTCTCCTCGGCGGGCTTGCCGGTTCCGCCGGCACCGGAGTCGTCGAGGGGCATCGACCGCACCGGGTCGCGTTCGGTGACGACGGAGGCGGGCAGTGGCTCCTCGCCACCGAACCAGATCGCGAAGACCTGCTCGTAGCGATCCAGATCACTCGGTCCGCCGCACAGGGTCGCCCGGCCGGCGAGGTAGGTGAGTTCGCGATCATCCACGCCGAGCAACGAGGCGGCATCCAGGAACGCACGAGTCCGGTCCATGGTGACGCCGATGCCTGCGGCCCGGACCGCGCCCGCGAACGCCACCAGGATCTCGTCGGCCTGATGTCCGCTCGGGACCACCCGGCTCCCTGCGTCCCGCATCACACGGCCAGGATTCGATCGAGCGCCTGCCTCACCCGGTCGGAGTCCTCGCGATACTTCACGACCGCCCCGAGCGTCAGCGACGCGGACTCCAAGTCGAGTTCCCTGGCACCGAGCCGGTCGAGTGCCCGGGCCCAGTCCAGGGTCTCCGCCACCCCGGGCGGCTTCAACAGGTCCCCTCGATGCCTCAGTTGCTGCACCAGCGTGGTCACTTGGCGCGCGAGTCGCTCGGACACCTCGGGCGCTCGCGAGCGCACGATCGCGACCTCACGGTCCAACCCCGGGTGATCGATCCAGTGGTAGAGGCAACGCCGCTTCAACGCGTCGTGCAGTTCGCGAGTGCGGTTGGAGGTCAGGATCACAATCGGCGGCGTGGCCGCCTTGATCGTGCCGAGTTCGGGAATGGTCACCTGATAGGTGGACAGCACTTCCAGCAGAAACGCCTCGAACTCGTCGTCGGCCCGATCCACCTCGTCGACCAGAAGTACGGCGGGGCTCTCGCGCAGCGCGGCCAGCACCGGACGGGCGAGCAGGAACCGCTCGTCGTACAGCGACTTCTCGGCCTCGGCCGCGTCGTGGGCACCCGCCGCCTCCAACGCCCGCAGATGCAGGATCTGGCGCGGGAAGTCCCAGTCGTACAACGCCTGACTGGCGTCGATGCCCTCGTAGCACTGCAGCCTGATCAGCGGCAGCCCCAGGGCTTCGGCGATCGCCTCGGCGAGAGCGGTCTTCCCCGTGCCGGGCTCGCCTTCCAGCAGCAGCGGCCGCTGCATGGCGAGCGCCAGGTGCGTGACCGTGGCGAGGGGGACGTCTCCGACATATCCCGTGCCGGTCAGGCGCTCGGCCAACTCACCCGGAGAAGAAGACAGGACAGGTGAGGAGGTGGACACGCGTTCGATGCTACGTCGGACAGGTTGCCCCGAGGTTGGCAACGAAGCGCCCGCGACAACCGATGATGAGAAGGCGGCGCCCGAGCGTGCGACCCCGGTAGTGCGTAGTGGGCGCGCCGCCCCCGTGACGGCGCGCCCACTACGGTCGGGAGAGAGCCTTGCCCTCCGTTCTTCGGCGCGGTCTCAGTCCTGCTCGGTCGGCGACGGTGGCGGCGGGGGAGCCGGCAACTCGTCGTCGGTCTGGATACCTCCGTCGTCAGTCTGGGCGCCTCCGTCGTTGGTTCCGGACTCCGCGGGTAGCTGCTCGCACCCGAGCGCACCCTCGGCCCCCACCGGGTCCTGACCGTCGCCGACCTCATCGGCGATCTGCCACACCAGTTCGGGGAAGTCCCCTTGCTCGTCCATAGCGACCAGGAACGGCCACTGCCGGCTCGCGGCCAGCTCGGCGGCCGCATTGTCGACAGCGGTCTGGTCGTTCGCGTTGCGCGCATCTCGCCACTCTGCGACCCAGCCGCAGGTCAGCTCACCCGCGACCCTGGCCCCGAAGTGATACTCACTGTTGACTCCTGCGTCGAGGACGTTCTCCTCCTCGAAGCCGGGCGGCAGCGTAATGCCTTCGATCGCCTCGGCCAGCGCCTTCTCCGCGCCGTCGGGCTGCACCACCTGAGCAGGCATGGTCGACAGCCAGGTGTCAACATCGGTCGCCTCGATGGTGGCCAGGACGGCCTCCGCTTCGGCCACCGGCAGACCGTTGATATCGATCATCGCGAAGGAATCGCGGTCTGCGTCGAGGATCACCTCGATTCGACCACCACCGGACTCGACCGACTGACCGGCTAGACCGGCAACCGTCACCGAGTCGGGACTGGCGTCCACATCGAGCTGCGCGTCGAGGTAGTCCGCGCGCATCTTGGCGGGAAACCAGTTGATCTCGAGCGTCGCGGCGTCCTTGAAGTAGCCGACCGTGCCGGTGAGGCCGTCCCCGTCGAAACCGTTGACATCGTCGATCGTCCAGCCGTCCTCTCCGACCACGAGGCGAGGGGCCTTCTCGGCGACCTTGATCGCCTCGGCGGTGAACACCGGACCCGCAGCCTGGTTCCCCGGGCCCACACTGACCCGATCAGATCCTGACCCGACTCCGGTGCCGGTGCTGCTGTTCAGCACCACCGGAACCGCGAATCCGGCGGCTACCACGCCGACGGCCGCCAGTGAGACGGCCACCTTCTTGCGCACCGACCGCGGTGTGAGTTGACTGACGTTGCGAGTAGACACAATCTCCTCCAAGAGATCACGTTGCGCCTCGCGAATTTCTGGAGCCGCCAACTCACGGGCGGGATCGATGTCCCGTATCCAGGCGTCCACAATTCGGTCATTCCACTGTTCATTCACAACGGCCCACCTCCCTCGAGACTGATTCTGTGCGGACGACTACTACCTGTCCGTCACCTACAAGATCGTGACCCGCCGCCTCCCGAAACCGTCGCCGTGCTCGAGACAACCGGGCCCGGGCGGCCGCGGGCTCACACCCGGTCACCTGAGCGATGTCCGCAGGCGTGAGCCCGTCCCAGATCTCCAGCGTCAGAGCTTCTCGCTCCATAGGCGGGAGCGCTGCCAGGGCGCGCTGGATGACGTCGTGCCCGGCCACTTCATCGGCCGGGTCCTTGGCCACGTACGACGCAGGCGCACAGCGCAACTGCGCGGCGAGTCGTGCCCCCAGCCGCTGCCGACGTCGCTGACCGCGTACCTGGTTGGCCACGACTTTGCGGGCGACTCCGAAGAGCCATAGTCGGCATTCATCGTCGCCGGGAAGGTCCTCGTGCCGCCGCCAAGCCACCAGAAAGGTCTCGGCAACGACCTCGGAAGCATCCTCGGGGGACGGTGTCCGGCGAACTGCGTACGCCAAGATGTCGTCGAAGTGAGCGGCATAGAGGCGCCGGAACCGGGCTTCGAATTCGAGCATGGACTCTCTTCCACGAGCTGAGAAAGGTCACTTCCTGCTAGCACCATGTCCGGTCCACGGGTCGGCGTGACATCGCGTCGTGAGAATTCCCGATGCCGACTCACCGGGACGGACGGTCCCGGTCGCGGCCGCTGGCGAGATCTCCGCACTCCACTCGTTGATGGGGGCGCCCCTGAAAGTAGCCCTGGGCACCGTTGTCACCGGTCGCGGTCGCAGCAAGGCTCGACCAGTGATCGCGTCCGATCAGGGCCGGATGCCCGGGGGTGCCGGCGTACACCGCCCGGACCAAGGAATCAGCACCGGCTCGGGAGTCCGCACCGGCCAAGCGAAGTACCCTGGCAACCACGTCCGCGCCCACGTCGGGGGTGTCGACCAGCAGCACGACGACCGAGGTGGCCGAGGTGGCACGGACCGCGGCGAGGCCCGCTCGCAACGATGCGCTGATACCGGTCGCCCAGTCGGCGGCGACGACCACCTCGACCTCGATGTCGGACAGCAACCCCACGGCACGCTCCGCCTCGGCACCGAGTACGGCGTACACCGGTGAGCAGCCTCCGTCACGGAGTACCTCGACCGCCCGACGCAGCCATGATGTTCCGTCGGCATCGTGCATCAGCGCTTTTGGCATCCCCATGCGAGATCCAGCTCCCGCGGCGAGCACGATGCCGGACGTCGACTCGCTCGGCAGAGTAGCCACACCGCAGTCTGGCAGTTTCAGCCGGCGAACGCTTGCTCGTAGAGCGCCGCCAAGTCAGAGGTGCGCCGATCGCTCAGACCGCACAGCGCGACCTGGCCGTCGGTGGCCACGATCAGATAGCGCGAGCCCCTTTCGAGTTCGACACCACTCAGCGCCAGCCGGAGCTGTTCGGACGCCGTGCGGATGACCGCCGTGTCGGCGCCCGAGCCGCGGAACCAGGTCTTCACCTCGAGGGTGACCTCCGGCCGGTCGATGGAGATGACCGTGCCCTCGAAGGCGAGTTCTTGTTGCTCGAGTATCGCGACGGTGGGCACCGCGCACTTGATCAACCGGGCATCTCCTAGCTTCAACTCGAGTGCCTCGGCCGACGGACCCGGGGACCCGACGGAGGTGGTTTCCGGGGCGGCGGGCCGGTCATTGCCGCCGGAAGAGTCCGTCGCGGAATCCGGGGCGGTTTCGCAAGCAGTCAGGAGCAATGAGCACATCAGAACGGCGGTCACCGCGCCATTTGCCCGGAGACCGGCTCGCAACCGACGGCGCCGGTGATGCATGGTTCCTCCCAACTCGATCCGTTCGTCGACGATGAGACGCGGCGATCCCGGACTCGGTTCCACCGCGAGCCGATCAAGGCGGCGAAGACCAGACCACGGTACGGCACGTTCCATCGGGCGCCACCCTCGCCCGCGTGGTCAGGCCACCGGTCCGCGCAGGAACCGCAGGACGGCCTGAACCCGGCGATGGGCGGAATCGTGCGGCATCAACCCGAGCTTGGCGAAGACCCGCTGGATGTGCTTCTCCACCGCTCCCACGCTGACCACCATCACCTCGGCGATCCCGGTGTTGGACTGCCCCTGGGCCATCAACTCCAGCACCTCCCGCTCTCGCGGGGTGAGCGAGTCCAGCGGGTCGGAGCGCCGGCGCATCAACTGACCGATCACCAACGGGTCCATCGCCGTGCCTCCACCGGCTACCCGCTCCAGTGCCGCGAGAAAGTCGTCGATGTCGCTGACCCGGTCCTTGAGCAGGTAGCCGACGCCGCCGTGCCCGGCCTCGATCAGCTCGGCCGCATAGGACATCTCGACGTACTGGGACAACACGAGCACGGCCGCATCCGGCCAGGAACTCCGCAACTCGACGGCCGCGCGCAAACCTTCGTCGGTATGACTGGGAGGCATCCGAACGTCGACGACACAGACGTCCGGCCGCTCCCGGAGCGCGGCCTCGACGAAGGCCGGACCGTCACCGACCGAGTCGACGACCTGATGACCGGCCTCGGCAAGGATCAGCTGCAAACCTTCGCGCAGCAGCAGAGAGTCGTCGGCGATGACTATGCGCATGGCAACTCCGCCCTGATCAGGGTTGGCCCGCCCTCGGGCGAATCGACGGTGAGCCGGCCGTCGGCGGCCTGGAGCCGCTGTGCCAGTCCGGCCAACCCGTGCCCCTTGCTGACGGCGGCCCCACCTTGACCGTTGTCACGCACCTCGACCACGAGTTGCGAGCCGGACGGCCCGACCGACACCTCTGCCGCGCTGGCGAAACTGTGTTTGGCGACGTTGGCCAAGGCCTCCGAGACCAGGAAGTAGACCGCGGTCTCGACATGGGGCGCCATCTGAGCCGGTACGTCGAGCCGCATGGTGACCGGTAACGTCGCTCGGGTGCCCGCATCCTCCAGGGCAGCAGCCAGCCCACGGTCCACCAGGATCGGTGGGGCGATGCCGCGCGAGAGCGAGCGGAGTTCATGCACGGTCTCCCGGGTCTGGCCGAGCGCGGCGTCGAGGGTCTGCCGGGCCGCCTCCGGGTCGTCGTCCAGTTGCTTCCTCGCCCGGCCCAGGTCCATCGACACTCGGACCAGGCGTTGCTGCGGGCCGTCGTGGATGTCGCGCTCGAGTCGGCGTAGTGAGTGGGCTTCCGATGCCCGGGCAGCGTCCCGGCTGCCGGCCACCCGCACGATCTGGTCTTGGAGTTCGGCGCGGCTCGACAGCAGTACCCGGGCAAGACTGGCCTCCCCCACCGCGCATGCCCGCATGGCCGCCGGCAACGTGAGCAGGGCCAGTAGTCCGCAAGCCAGACTCGTCAGCGACTCCGCCATCGGCCCTTCCCCGAGGCCGAGGATCTCGGACAGCGTGACGTCGTCGGGGCTGTCAGGGAGATAGCGAGCCCAGATCCAGTAGGTCAGTCCGGCACCCACCACCGCCCACCACGTCACCGTGACCACGAAGACCGCGACACCGGTGACGATCGACGCCAACGACCACACCACATCGAGCCAGGACTGCGGGTCGCGCAGCGGCCTGGTCACCTGGCTCAGCCATGACGCCTCCCGGTCCCGCGGGGCGTATCGAGGAGTCGGCGTATCGATCCGGAGCAGACCGCGGATCCGCGCTCGCTCCAGGTGGGCGAACGCCCGCGCGGCGTACACCGTGAGCGCCAGCACCGGTACGCCGATCAATGTGATCAACAACCCCAACCCGAGCGACAGCCCCGTGACCATCACCGTGAAGCCCGCCACTCCCAACGGCAGGGACCCGAGGTTGTACAGGCTGTTCAGCCACAGCGCGCGCCCCCAGGGCGCGAGCCACCGCCAGGCCACGGAGGCCGGTGACAAAGGTGGGGTACTCATGGACATGAGGTTAGGTCCGGCAGTCGGCAACCCACGATCCTGCCAGCCCGACAGTCCGTCACCCAGCAGACCCACCCACCCGCGCTGACCCGTCCCCAAATAGCGGTCGACCCGTCCTTTGGTAGCTACCAAAGGACGGG
>JBOFLE010000006.1:0-20125 GCA_051657705.1 Nocardioides sp.
GCCGTCGACGAGCATGAGATCGGCGTTCGCGATCGCCGCCGCGGTCGCTCGGCCGCCCGAGAGATGAATCATCCGGTCCGCGGTTCCGTGCACGATCAGCGCCGGAACTCGGAGTTCGCGAAGTGCGTCGGTTCGATCCGGCTGGGTCACGATGGCGAGCATCTGGCGCGTCACGCCCGCGGCGCTGAAGCCGCGATCGTGAGTCTCCTCGGCGCGCTGGCGGATCGCTCCGTCCGCGGTCGGGAATGCGGGTGATCCGATCCGTCGCCACAGGGCGCTGGATGCCTCGACATAGGCGTCCCGGCCGGCGCCACGAGGTGCGAGCAGGGTCGGCCCCAGGCGAGGGTCCTGCCAGCCGACCGTACGCCGCCCCGTGGTCGACATCATCGAGGTCAGCGACCTGACCCGGTTGGGTTCGGTGATCGCCATAGTTTGGGCGATCATGCCGCCCATCGAAAGTCCGGCCAGGTGCGCGTCGGTGAGGCCGAGGAAGTCGAGGAGCGCGAAAGCGTCGTACGCCATGTCGGTGAGGGTGTACGGACTCTCCACGCTCAGGCCGAGATAGCCGCGCAACACCTCGGATCGCCGTACCAGGTGGTCGACCTTGGTAGAGCGGCCGACATCTCGATTGTCGAAGCGGATGACGTAGAAGCCGTGATCGACCAGCCGATCACAGAATCGCGGATCCCACCAGGTCATCGGCCCGCCGAGGCCCATCAGCAACAACAACGGCTCGCCGGCCGGGTCGCCGGCGGTCTGGTAGCAGAGCTCGATCCCCAAAGCGATCGACGCGACGTACTCCGACGTCACTGTCCGGCGAACTCCACCGAGGCGTAGGCAGCCAGTTTGCGGAGGTGATGCTCGGACTCGATGAGCCGAACGGTGCCGCTACGTCCTCGCATGACCAGCGAGTGGGTGGTCGCCCCGCCGCCGCGGTAGCGCACCCCGCGCATGAGCTCTCCGTCGGTGATGCCGGTGGCCACGAAGAAACAGTCCTCGCTGGTCACCAGGTCGTCGGTCGACAGCACGTGATCCGAGTCGAGGTCGTGTCCGGCATCGATGGCCCGCTGCCGCTCGTCGTCGTCCTTGGGTGCCAGGCGGCCCTGGATGACCCCGTCGATGCACTTCAGCGCGCAGGCCGCGATGATCCCCTCGGGTGTGCCACCGGTGCCCAACAACAGGTCCACGCCGGTGTTCGGCCGAGCGGCCATGATCGCGCCGGCGACATCACCGTCCAGGATGAATTTGATGCGGGCTCCGGTGGCCCGGATCTCCTCCACGATCTGAGCGTGGCGGGGCCGGTCCAGCAACACCACGGTCACGTCTTCGGGGCTGGACCCCTTGGCCTTGGCCACCAGCCGGACGTTCTGCGCCACCGGCAGGCGGATGTCCACCAGGTCGGCGGCCTCGGGTCCCGTGACCAGCTTCTCCATGTAGAAGACCGCGGAGGGGTCGAACATGGCTCCGCGCGGCGCGACCGCCAGCACCGAGATCGCGTTGGCCATGCCCTTGGCGGTCAGGGTCGTCCCGTCGATCGGGTCGACCGCGACATCGCACTCCGGCCCGGTACCGTCGCCCACCCGCTCGCCGTTGAACAACATCGGAGCGTTGTCCTTCTCACCCTCGCCGATGACCACGATCCCGTCCATGCTGACCGCGGAGATCAACACCCGCATGGCGTTGACGGCGCGTTCGTCCGCTTCGTTCTTGGCGCCCCGTCCGACCCAACGTCCGGCGGCCATCGCCGCCGCTTCGGTGACCCGGACCAACTCCAGCGCCAGATTGCGGTCCGGTGGCTCGGCAGGTACGTGTGATGGCATGTCGGCAAGGCTAGTCCCCCCGATACTCCGCCACCTCAAGCACCGAAGCCTGCCGGAGTTGGTGCCTCAAGTGGCGGACTATCCGGAGGGGGGAGATGACTCCGGATCGCGGGCCGCGTCGAGTCGCTCGCGGGCGCCGTCGATCAGCTCCTGGCAGGCTCGCGCGAGGTCCTCGCCGCGCTCCCACAACGCCAGCGAATCCTCCAGGGTGGTGCCGCCCGTCTCGAGCTTGCGCACCACCTCGATCAACTCCGCGCGAGCCTCCTCGTAGCTCAACTCGGCCACCGACGGCGGCTCCGGCTGGTCCGTCGGTTCGATTCGCTCAGCGGACTTCTTCGCGCTCATCGCCTGCCTCCGCCCTTCGATCTCGTGCCGCGGTCCGGGACGGGCCGCGATCGGTCGGCGTGGTTCGGGCGGACATCCTCGACGGTGGCTCCCAGGCGACCATCCGCGAGCCGGATCGTCACCGGCATCCCCGCTCGTACGGCGCCCACCGAATGCACTACCTGCCCGTCGGAGTCGCCGATGACGGCATAGCCGCGCTCCAAGGTGGCCAGCGGACTCAGCGCTCGCAGTCGCGCCCGGTGCTGGACGATCGAGTCGCCGGCCCGGTCCAGGAGATGTTCCATCGATCTCTCGGCGCGGTCGCGCAATGCCGTCGCCTCGGCTCTCCGGTCGCGCAGGATCGAGGATGGATCGACCAGGACCGGCCGCGAGCGCAGGCCGCGGAGCAGTTCGCTCTCCCGCCGGAGAACGGCGTCGATCAGCGCGTTCAGTCGGTCCCGGGCGGCGCGGATCTGGCGGAGTTCGTGCTCGGCATCCGGGACGATCATCTTCGCGGCATCCGTCGGCGTGGACGCCCGGGCATCGGCGACCAGGTCCAGCAGCGGGCTGTCGGACTCGTGGCCGATCGCCGAGACGACCGGCGTCCGCGTCGCGGACACCGCACGCACCAGCGCCTCGTCGGAGAACGGCAGCAGATCCTCGGTGCTGCCACCGCCGCGGGCTACGACGATGACGGCTACCTCCTCGTCCCGGTCCAACCGGCGGAGGGCGTCGATCACCTCGGCAGCGGCTCGTGGGCCCTGCATGGCGGCGTACGCCGTGGTGAAGCGCACGGTCGGCCAACGGCGACCGGCATTCTCGACGACATCGCGCTCGGCCGCCGAGTTCGGCGCGGTGACGAGCCCGACCGTGCCCGGCAGGAACGGGAGCGGGTGCTTGAGCTTGGCGGCGAACAGGCCCTCCGCGGCCAGCAATTGCCGGCGTCGTTCGAGCTGGGCGAGCAACTCGCCGATGCCCACCATCCGGATCTCTCGGGCGAACAGTGAGAACGTCCCGCGGTTCGGATAGTACGAGGGCTTCGCATGGACGACGACGCTGGCCCCTTCTACCAACGGCGGGCTGAGCGAATCCGTCAGCAGCCGCGAGCAGGTGAGGGAGACCGAGACGTCGGCGACGGTGTCTCTGAGCGTCATGAAGACGGTGTTCACGCCGGGCCGGCGATTGATCTGCGCGATCTGGCCCTCGACCCACACCGTGCCGAGCCGGTCGATCCAGCCGGAGACGGCGGTCGCGATCTGTCGGACCGGTGCCGGTGCGGCCGGCGAAGTCTGCAGAGCCATACAGGGAGCTTAGACTCGATACCGTGAGCATCGATCTCTCCCATCCCCGGGTGTTGCCCGCCGACGACTCCGAACGCCGGGTCCTGCTGGCGGCGCCCCGCGGGTACTGCGCCGGAGTCGACCGCGCGGTGATCACCGTGGAGAAGGCGCTGGAGCTGTACGGGGCTCCCGTGTACGTGCGCAAACAGATCGTGCACAACCGGCATGTGGTGGCCGACCTGGAGGCTCGCGGGGCCGTCTTCGTGGACGAACTGGATGAGGTCCCGCATCGCGCGACGGTGGTGTTCTCCGCGCACGGCGTCGCGCCGGCGGTGCACGAGCAGGCCGCCGAACGCTCGCTGAAGACCATCGACGCCACCTGCCCGCTGGTGACGAAGGTGCACCACGAAGCCAACCGCTTCGCGGCCGACGACTACGACATCTTGCTGATCGGGCACGCGGGACACGAAGAGGTCGAGGGCACCGCGGGCGAAGCTCCCGAACACATCCAGCTGGTGCAGAGTCCCGATGACGTCGACGGCATCACCGTGCGTGATCCGGCCAAGGTCGCCTGGCTGTCGCAGACCACGCTCTCGGTCGACGAGACCATGGAGACCGTGGCCGCGATCCGGGCTCGCTTCCCGCTCCTGGTCGACCCGCCGAGCGACGACATCTGCTACGCGACGCAGAACCGTCAGCAGGCGGTCAAGGAGATCGCGGGCGAGTCGGATCTGGTCATCGTGGTCGGGTCGGGGAATTCGTCGAACTCCGTGCGCCTGGTCGAGGTCGCGTTGGACTCCGGTGCCGGCGCGGCATACCGCGTGGACGACTCGACGGAGATCGACGAGTCCTGGCTGGCCGGAGTCCATACCGTCAGCGTGACCTCGGGAGCATCGGTACCCGAAGAACTCGTGCAGGGGGTGCTCCGTTTCCTGGCCGAGCGCGGCTATCCCGACGCCCGGTCCGTCCGGGCGGCCGACGAGTCGCTGATCTTCGCTCTGCCGCCGGAGCTGCGCAAGGACCTACGCCAGGCGGAGTCGGCGACGCCGGGTCGCACCTGAGCGGCCCTCACGATGGCCACGTATCTCGACGTCCATCCGGACAATCCACAGCATCGGCTCCTGGAGCAGGTCGCGGCCCGGCTGCGAGACGACGCCCTGATCGCCTACCCCACCGACTCCGGCTACGCGCTCGGTGCCCGGATGGGCAACCGGGACGGGCGGGATCGGATCCTCGCGATCCGCGAACTCGACGAACGCCACCATTTCACGCTGATGTGCCGGGATTTCGCTCAGCTCGGTCAGCTGGTGACCGTCAACAACGCCGCGTTCCGGTCCATCAGTTCGGTGACGCCCGGACCGTACACGTTCATCCTGCCGGCGACCCGGGAGGTCCCGCGCCGACTGCTGCACCCGAAGAAGCGCACCGTCGGGGTGCGGATTCCGGACCACCGCCTCGTGCGCGACTTGCTCGACGTGCACGGTGAGGCTCTGCTCACCAGCTCACTGATCCTGCCCGGTGAGCAGGAGCCACGAGCGTTCGGCTGGGACGTCAAGGAAGAGCTCGACCACATGGTGGACGTCGTGATCGACAGCGGGGAGACACCCGCTCAGCCGACCACGGTCATCGACTGGTCCGAGGAGTCGCCGGTCGTACTCCGGCGTGGTGCCGGCGACCCATCGCGGTTCGAATGACCCGGAAGCGGCGGATCGCCGAGGGACCTCGCCGCGGCGTCGATCTGCCGCGGCGCGGATAGCTCCTGGCCGGCCGCCGACGAATCGACCACACCCAGATCGGTGAAACGGCGGGCCGAGACCAACACCCGCGATTCGAAGGCGCCGACGGCCTGGTTGTAATGCCCGACGGCGGCGTTGAGCGAGCGGCCGAGATTGTCGACGTGCTGGCTCATCCTGGTCAGGCGTTCGTGCAGCTCGCGGCCCAGCCGATGGATCTCGTCGGCCTGATCGCTGAGGGCCTCGTGTCGCCAGCCGTGCGCCACGGTCCGCAGCAGCGCGATCAAGGTGGTGGGCGATGCCAGCACGACGTGGCGTGCCGCCGCGTACTCCACCAGCCGGTGGTCGGCGCCCAGGGCCGCGGCGAGGAACGAGTCGGAAGGCATGAACAGGACCACGAACTCCGGGCTTCGTCCCAGCGCCCGCCAGTACCTCTTGCCGGACAACCCGTCGACGTGCCGCCGGACCTGCTCCGCATGTCGCGTCAGCGCTGCACGGGCATCCTCGTCGTCGTCGGTCGAGGTGGCGTCCAGGAACGCGTCGAGCGGAACCTTGGCATCGACGACGAGCTGCCGTCCGCCCGCCAGTCGCACCACCAGGTCCGGACGCTGACGAGACTCGTCGGCACCGCGCGCGAGCTGATGTTGCTCGGTGAAGTCGCAGTGCTCCACCATGCCGGCGAGCTCGACCGCTCGCCGTAGGTGGAGTTCGCCCCAGTGTCCGCGCACCTGAGGCTTGCGGAGTGCGGTGGTCAGCGACTGAGTCTCCCGCCGCAGTGACTCGGTGGACAACCGCATGTCGAGCACCTGTTGGTTGAGCTGCCCCTGCCAGCTCGACCTGGCGTGCTCCATGTCACGAAGCTGATCGTGCAGGCGTTGCAGGCCCTCGTGCACACGCCCGGCCGCCTCGCCGGCGGAAGCCGCGGCGGCCGGCCCCGGCGAGCTCGCGGCGAGCCGGGACGACCAGGTCCACCCCAGGCGGAGTCCGATCAGCACCCCCGCCAACCCGGAGACCACGGCGATCAGCACGGCAACGGTCAGCGTCGTGACGTCCATGCCCGCAGATCATGCACCCGGCCACCGACACGGTGCCCGGTCCGCTACTTCAGGTCGACGATCACCGGGGCATGATCGGAGGCACCGGCGCCCTTGCCGTCGGTGCCGCCGCGCTCCTCCACATCGACGAACGCGCCGGTGACCCGCTCGGCCAGCGCGGGCGAGCCGAGCAGGAAATCGATCCGCATCCCACGATTGCGCTCGAATCGCTGCCGGTAGTAGTCCCAGTAGGTGAAGACCTCCGGGCCGGCGGTGTGCGGCCGCGCGAGATCGGCGTACCCGTCATCGACGAAGGCTTCGAACGCGGCGCGTTCCGGTGGCGTGATGTGGGTGGCGTCGGCGTACGCCGCGATGTCGTAGACGTCCTCGTCCCGCGGTGCGATGTTCCAGTCGCCCGCGAGCACGCTGGGCTCGCTCAGCCACTCGGTGGCCGCGTCGCGAAGCGCGGCCAGCCACGCCAGCTTGTAGGCGTAGTGCGGGTCGCCGGGCTTGCGGCCGTTGGGAACGTACAAGGACCAGATGCGTACGCCGCCGCACACTGCCCCGATTGCGCGGGCCTCGGCGGCGGGCGGGTCGCCGAAGCCGGGCATAGCCGGGAACCCCACGGCGACGTCGTCGAGCCCGACCCGGCTGACGATCGCCACGCCGTTCCACTGGTTGAAACCGGCGGCCGCTACGTCATACCCCATGGCCTGCAGTCCCATCCCGGGCACCTGGTCCTCGGTCGCCTTGGTCTCCTGGATCGCGAGCACGTCGATCTCGTGCCGTTCGACGAAGGCTTCGACCCGATCGATTCGGGCCCGCAGCGAGTTGACGTTCCAGGTGGCGATCCGCACTCGGCCAGCCTAGGCCTGGTCCACGCTAGGCAACAGCGGCAGGGGCCGGAACGGTGGCGAGGAAGGGCGCGAGGGCGCCCGGCGTCGCTCGCCGGGCAAGCGCGATGGCAGTGGCAAGGGGGAGGTCCCGGATGGCGACCTGCTCGCTCCCGGCCGCGGTCGTCGCCACCAGCGTGGCCAGCCCGGCACGCCGCTGGAACCAGCTCTGCCGGATCACCCATCCGATCACGCCGTCGACCTCCAGGGCGGTGCGGCGTCGTTCGACGATGCCCGATCCCGAGACGAGGTGTTCCGGCGTCAGCAGGTGACCGAGATTGCGGTAGGCGGAGTGGCCGGCGCCCAGACCGCCGCCGACCAGGACGAGCAGCACGACCGCGGCGGGCCACCACGGCAGGGCAGTCGTCCACACCAGCACGGTCGCCGCGACCAGCCAGAGCGCGCTCACCACCTGTGCGCGCAGGTAGCTCCGGCGGCGCGCGGCCGCGCCGTGCGGAGCCAGCGGCGCCGACAGCGGCCGTGACTCGTCGGGATCGCGGAGGTCCAGGATCCTCTCACCCACGTCGAGGGCCACGGACTGCGGGCAGGGTGGCAGGATCGAGACCTTGCCGCCGCTGCCCACGCCGGTGGCCAGGGCTGCCAGCTCCGCCCCGCCGACCACCCGCAGCAGCACCGGCTCGCTGACCTCCACCCCGCGGATACGGTCCTCCTCGACGGTGGTGGACCGTGTGGTCAGCAAGCCGGCGATCAGCCGGATAGCGCCGTCCGCCCGGACCAGCCGCAGGTTCCACCACTGGACGACATAGCCGCCCATCGACAACAGCACCCACCCGGTGAGCGCTCCGAGCAGCGTCACGGCGACGATCACCGGGACGGCCATGGCGCTCATCCGGCGCCACTCGGCGTCGAGGACGTCCATGAGCGGGAGGTCGTTGCCGAGCTGGGAGAGCGCCCCGAACAGGCCGCCGACCACCACCAGCCGAGCCAGGCTGAACGGCGCGAAGCGCAGCCAGGACCAATCGATGACGGCGAGCGGCACCGCTTCGGACCGGGACTCGAACCAGTCCTCCTCGATGCCCGGCCGCCCCGTCGTCGGCCCCGTGATCGGCCCCGTGATCGACTCCGTGGTCGGCGGGGCGATCGGCGGGCCGGCCCGGGCCAGTAGTCGTCGTCGCAACTCGATCGCGTCGGCGTTCGAGATCGCGTTCAGGGTGATGCGAGTGGCGTCGACGCCGGTGCCGATCTGTACCTTCGTCAACCGGAGGAGCCTCAGCAGCACCGACGACTCGAGGTCGACGCTGCGGATCCGGTCCAGGGGAGCGGTGAGGTGTTCCTTGTTGATCAGGCCTTGCCGGAGTTCGAACTGAGTGCCGGTCGTCCGGTAGCTGGTCGTGAACCACGGAATCAGGCCCAGCGCCAGCAAGCCGACAAGGGCCGGGATCACCCAGGTCGCCTCGTAGGAGTTGCTGGCGCTCAACCCGATGACCGCGACCACGGCGGGGAGGGCGAGCTCCTTGAGGGACCTGACCGGCCCGATGAGCAACATCCGGGAGTCGAGGCGTCGCCACGGGCGCTCCGCCGGCTCCGTCTCGCTCTGTGGGGCGGTCTGCTGTTCCGTATCGCTCGGTGCGGTCCGGTGATGCGGTTCGAGCGGTTCGAGCGGTTGGTCGCGGTCCGGGGTTTCGGGCGGGCTGATCCGCCCTCTCGCGTCGCTCACGTGGCGTCTCCGGTGGCCCGGCCGACGTACTCCGTCAGGTCGGCCACGGTACGGCGCGCGGTTTCCTCATCCAGGCACGCGATCTCGATCGGCCCCGCGGCCGAGGCCGTGGTGACCGTGATGGTGGCGAGCCTGAACTGCCGCATCAGGATGCCCTGGGCCGAATCAACGGTCTGAACCCGAGACAGCGGCGCGATTCGTTCTTCGCGCCCGAGCCAGCCGGACCGGGTGTGGATCGCGGTCGGCGTGATCTCCCAGCGGTGAATCCGGAACCGGATCTGCGGCATCCAGATCAGCTCGGCGATCTGGAAGACCAGCAGCAAGCCGGATCCAAGGAGCACCCAAGGCCGGAATCGCTCGAGCGCGCCGATGGCGAAGGTGGCCGCGATCACCCCGCTCAGGAACACCACCACGGCGGCGGTGGAGATCGCCTCGGACGTGCGCCAGTAGCCGACCGCTCGCGGGCTCACCTGATGGGCCGGTTCGCGCAGGGCGACCGGAACCTCGTCCGACTCCGGAGTCCTCATGAGACCAGCGTTTCACAGAGGGAGAAGCGTCGCCGTAAACTCGCGGCCCGTGGCACTCACCATCGGAATCGTCGGACTCCCCAACGCCGGCAAGTCGACCCTGTTCAACGCGCTGACCAAGAACGACGTGCTGGCGGCGAACTACCCGTTCGCAACGATCGAGCCCAATGTCGGCGTGGTCGGCGTACCGGACGGCCGGCTCGGCAAGCTGGCCGAGCTGTTCTCCTCGGCCCGGGTGGTGCCGGCGACGGTGGAGTTCGTCGACATCGCGGGCATCGTGCGCGGCGCGTCGGAGGGCGAAGGGCTGGGCAATCAGTTCCTCGCGCACATCCGGGAGTGCTCGGCGATCTGTCAGGTGACCCGGGTCTTCACCGACGCCGACGTGACCCACGTCGACGGCGCGGTGAACCCGGCCTCGGATCTGTCGACGATCTCGACGGAGCTGATCCTGGCGGACCTGCAGACCGTCGAGAAGGCGTTGCCGAGGCTGGAGAAGGAAGCCCGGATCAAGAAGGACCAGGTGCCCGTGCTGGCGGCGACCCAGGCGGCGAAGGCGGCGCTGGAGGAGGGGACGCCGATCATCTCGCTCGCCGCCGCCGGAGGCGTGGACGTGTCGCTGATCCGCGACCTGTGGCTGCTGACGGCGAAGCCGTTCATCTACGTCTTCAACTGCGACGCCGACGAACTGGCCGACGAGCCGCTGTTGCAGAAGATGCGAGACCTGGTCGCGCCCGCGGAGGCGATCTTCCTGGACGCCAAGTTCGAGGCGGAGCTGGTCGAGCTCGACGACGAGGACGAAGCGCGGGAGATGCTCGCGGAGCTCGGCGTCATCGAACCCGGCCTGGCCACCCTGGCCAGGGTGGGCTTCGAGACTCTCGGCCTGCAGACCTACCTGACCGCCGGACCGAAGGAGTCCCGGGCCTGGACGATCCGGCGCGGCGCCACCGCCCCCGAGGCCGCCGGCGTCATCCATACCGACTTCCAGCGCGGGTTCATCAAGGCCGAGGTCGTCTCGTTCGACGACCTGATGACGCATGGGTCCCTGCTCAAGGCCCGCGAGGCCGGCCGAGTCCGGATCGAGGGCAAGGACTATGTGATGCACGACGGCGATGTCGTCGAGTTCCGTTTCAACGTGTGAGCCGACGGGTTCGTGTTGTTCAGACCCTTCAGATGTCGGACTTGGTGGGGGTGGCTTCCGGCTCGCTGGGGATGTCGTAATCGTCGATGAGGGTGATTCGGTCGGCGGGCCAGATGGATTCGGAGACTTCCAGGACTGCGTTGGATTCGTCGCGAGCCACATGGATTACGTGGAGTACGTGGGCTCCGATCGCCGTGTCGAAGCTGTCGATCTCCTCGACAGTGGCGGGTCGTGCGATCCACTGATCGGTCGCGTGCCTGTACGGCCGCCCGGTCAGTTCTTCGATGCAGCGAAAGAGCGCTTGGGGTACGACCTGGGGTTCTGCCAGGTACGTCCCCTGAGCGATCGCGAGTGGGAGGTAGCTCGCACCGATCTCCTGGAGGTGGTCGTGCTCGTCGTAGAGGTGTCGGCGTCGCACGACGATCGTCTCGTCGGTATCGAGTTCCATGAAGGGTGCTATGTGGCCTGGCACGGTGGCTTCACCGGCTGCGACTATCTGATGCCGGAATGTGTCGTTGAGCAGTCCGGGACGCGCCCGAGCGGCACTGTATCGCCCTCGGGACCGGCGTTGAAAACGCGTTTCGGTGCGCACGAAGGAGTTCACTCGGATGAGTGATGACGATGTGCGGGAGTACGCGATTCATTCGTTGGTGATGGAGGGTGCGGATGCGGCTCAGGTCGAGATGGGGACCAAGAGGTTTGCCGCGGGGTACCGCCGTGAGGTCGTTGAGGTTGCGGAGTATGCGACTGTTGTAGCCGCGCGGCTGGATCGGGCGCTGTTCGATCCAGCGCAACTGCCCGTGCGGCCGCCGAGTGTTGCAGTTCGTGGTCAGGCTGACGTCATGCCGAACCCGTCGTTCAGACGGTGATCGAGGCATAAGCGCGAGGTCGTCGCGTTACTCCCCGACGTGTCCAGGTCGCCAGCGGCGTCGGCAGGTTCGATTGGCGCAATTGATTTACGAGAACTCCATCAGCTGTCGGTGCCGTCTGGTTGCATACATGTACGCCGGCCTGCGACGGGCGAGCCAACTCTCGGAAGGTGTTTCACCGTGTCCCTCACGTTCGAAGCTTTACAGAAGAAGGTGGGCGACGCGGAGGTCGCTCTTGCGCGGATCGTTGCGCGATATGAACCCGGCGGTGGTGACGGAAGTCGAGTGTTTCCGCCGACCTATCCGACATCACGCCCGGACCAGTCGCCGTACTTGATCGAGAAACGAATGAAGGACGGCGAGCCCGCCGAGGCGGTGGTCTTGGACCAAGTCCCGTCGCAAGCCAATCGCGCCGAGGAGGCGATGGCTCACGCCCTGGCATCCGGTGAGGTGAAGCTGCCGATGCTCCGCCTGACTCACCGCGGAACCGCGGAGGCCGTCATTACAGGGCTGGATGCCCCGCATCGGGCCTTCGACGCCTATTGGCGCGATTCGCTCCTCGACGGAGTGAAGTTCGACAAGACTGATGTGGGACAGGCCCTGCTCGGTTCCAGTCTCGCGGACGCGACGGCGCTGTTGAAACATGACCCCGGCAGTCTGGTGTACGGCAGTTGGAACTCGCACCGGAAGGGGCGGCAGGCAAAGTTCCCTCGCCTTTACGCCAGTGAAATTGTGGGCTGGCACCCCATCGAGGGTGCTCGTAAGGCCGGCCGAATGGACCCGATGAACCTGACGGGAACCCGTTCTGGGGATGGTGACGAGTGGACCTACTCAGCCACCGGAGCGAAGGTCGCCAAAGGCAGGCTCAGCGAGATCGGCCATGGCAACATCGCGCCCAACTCTGCCCATGGCGGAGTGACCATCACCGGCGCCAGCCGATTCGCGACGTTGAGTCTGACCGCATTGGAGCGCGTGCATTTCGGCGAGATGCATCACGCAGGACAGAAGGCGGCCCGCGTGCTGTTGGCGGCATACGCGCTGCTCGGCGATCGGTTGGCGTTCGGCGGCGCTGGTCTCTGGCTGCGTAGCGGTTGTGATCTGCTGGTGCAGGACGAGACATTGGAGTGGGTTGGTCGCGGCGGTGTTGTCGAACCGTTCATGTTGAGTCGCGCCGAAGCCCTGGCTCTGTTCGAAGAGTCCCGCTCCGTGGCGGCTGGCGCTGGGGTTGAGCTTGCGCTTGAACCGATCGAGCTCACGCCGTCGCCGGCTTTGGCCAGCGCCATCGAGTACAGCGTGACCAAGGCCGAGGCCGTGGAGGACTGAGGTGGCGCTTGTCATCGACATGTTGTTGATGTCCGGCCGCTACGACGCAGGTGGTGGCCAAGATCCACGTGAGGTCGAGTGGCCGCCACACCCGGCCCGAGTGTTTTCCGCTTTCCGCTCCGTCGCCACCGATGACGAGGTCGCGGTGCTACGGGATCTGGAGCGTCTCGCGCCACCGCTAGTTCATGCCTCAGGTGTGTTGTCCGAGACCGGGACTCGGGCTTATGTGGTGACCAACACCCTTGCCGCCAAGGGCGGCAATCTCACCCACCTCGGTCGGACGAGCGGTTTGCGCCAGCGCCGGTCTGTGTTTCCGGTTTCGCCGCGTGTCCAGATGGTCTGGACTGAGGACGGGGATGTTTCAGATACTGGCGTGGCACAGCTCGACGAGCTCGCTCGGCGCGTTCCTTATCTGGGACGTTCGACATCGCTGGTGATGATGAGCGCACGGCGGGTGGCGCAGGTCGAGGTCCCGGCTGCGATGGACGCCTACGAGCCGGCCGGTGACGAACCGGTCGACGTCTCACTCCGGGTGCCGTATCGCGGCTATGTGGACGCGCTTGAGGCGCTGCACCACGATGCGTCCCCGGCGTGGCAGGCCAGCGACGACGGGCGAGCCGCTCATCCTTACCGGCTGATACCCAGTGACGGGGATGCAAGCAGCGGGACCGACAAGATGGACGGCCCCCCTCATGCTTCGCCGTATCGAGATCTGGTCGTGTTGCGTTTCATCGATCACCGGCCAGCTGGCCGCCTGACGCCGGTCTTGGCCGCAGCGCTGAGGTCCAGGGTGATGAGCCGAACCGCAGAGCCCCTGCCGCCAGCCGTGCACGGTCACGGACTTCAGGGGACGCCACACGTGGCCTATCTCGGGCTCCCGGTCTGCGGTAACCCCCACGCGGATGGCCATCTCGTGGCAATGGCAGTGGCGATACCCGGAATGGCTCCGGATGAGCGGGCGCGGGTGCTGAGGGGAATCCTCGGGTCCGCAAAGGGGGCGAAGATCGAGATCGACGGGCCCCGGATCCCCACCATCTCGCTGGTCTACGAGCCCGATTCGTTGCGGCCTCGGGCCGCGCTGGCCGCTACCTGGCAAGGCCCGTCCAGGCAGTGGGTGTCCGCTACCCCGGTCGTCGTCGATCGGTTTCCGAAGGACGGAGATCTCGGCGCGGCCGTCGCGCACAGCTTCACGCTCGCTGGCTTGCCTGAACCCGTTCGCGTTCAGGTGAGCAAGTCGGCACTGGCCACCGGCGGCGTGCATCTGAGGCCTCAAGAGCTGCCGAAGCGCAGCCGCGGGCGCTTGTACTGCCACGCGCGCGTGTGGTTCGACCGAGAGGTCGTCGGTCCGGTCCTGGTTGGTGCCGGGCGCTATTTCGGTGTCGGACTGTTTTCTCCCGAGTTCCCCAGCCGAGACGGAGTGGCGAATGCGTCCTGAGGACTTCGCGGACTTCTACCACGAGGTCCACGCTCACCAGCCCTTTCCTTGGCAGCGAGATCTCGTGCAACAGGTCGTGGCTCGCCATTCATGGCCAAGCGTGGTCAACGTGCCGACCGGGTTGGGCAAGACGGCAATGATCGACATCGCTGTGTTCCTAGCCGCACTCGATGCCGATGCCATCCCGGACGCCCGGGTCGGGCGGCGGCGAATCTTCTTCGTCGTGGACCGGCGGATCGTGGTGGATCAAGCAGAGGCGCATGCGCGAAAGGTTGCCCACGCTCTGGGTTCCGCAGCGGAAGGTGGGGTAGTAGCGGAGGTGGCGGCGCGGCTGCGAGTCCTCGGTGCCGCCGACACCGACCCGTTGCCCGTGGTCAAGATGCGCGGCGGAGCGACCTGGGACGCGGCGTGGCTTCCCCGACCGGACTTGCCCGGGATCGTGACCGGCACCGTAGACCAGGTGGGAAGTAGGTTGCTGTTTCGTGGGTACGGCGTCAGCCGGCGTCGCTGGCCGATCGATGCGGCGCTTGTGGGTACCGACTCGCTGATCTTGGTCGACGAAGCGCACCTGGCGACCGCGCTGACCACGACGCTCGACTCCGCCCTGTCTTGTGATGCGCCGACCGAGCCGTTCACGCTGCCGCCACCGGTAGTGGTTCAGCTTTCCGCCACGGTTTCGGTACCGACGTCGGGTTGGGCGGCGGGCTTCGACGTGGACGCGCACCTCGCGGATCCGGAAGCTGCTCGGCGGTTGCGTGCCACCAAGACGTTGCGGGTCGAGACCGTGGCCAAGCCCGCTGCCGTGAAGACAATCGCCTCGCTGGCCCTCGCGGCGACTGACACGGCGACCAACTCCGCGACCAGCACTGGGGCCGCTCGGGTGTTGGTGGTGTGCAACACCATCGATCGGGCTCGCGCTGTCCATGGCGAGCTGGCGCGGAAACTACCTCAGGGTTGCCACCTGTCGCTGCTCTTCGGTCGGAGCCGGGAGTTCGATCGCGAGAGAGTAGTCCAGGATGTCCTGGAGCGGTTCCGAGCCGACCGCGATGCCCAGGGTTCGGCACCTGCGGTCCTTGTCGCAACGCAGACAGTCGAGGTCGGAATCGACATCGACGCTACCGACTTGGTGACGGAGAGCTCATCGTGGGACGCACTCGTCCAACGCATCGGTCGGGTGAATCGACGAGGGGTGCGGGAACGCGCGTCCTGCGTCGTCGTGCATGACCAAGACCCGAAGAACCCTGTGTACGGCGAGGTTAGAGACCGCACCGTGGGTTTTCTACGTGCGCTACTCGATGAAAGTGAGGGCTCGCTCGACATATCACCCTTAGCCCTGCGACGGATCGCGCGGGCCGAGAAGCAGGCAGAAAGTCTTGTACGCGCGCCGACAGCTGTGCCGTTGCTGCTTCCGGCACATCTGGATGCCTGGGCACGGACGGCCCCCGCGCCCAGCAATGACGCGCCACTGGATGCCTACCTTCACGGGATCGACTCCGGCGTGGCCGCGGTCACACTCACCTGGCGAGACGGGTTGTGGGATGCGCATGGTGAGGAGTTGTCGGAGACGGAAGCAGCATTGTCGGTCGATGCCCTTCCGATCCGCATGGAAGAAGCCGTCGAGGTGCCGGTAGGCGCGGTGCGGCGGTGGCTGTCGCACGAGAAGGCGCAGCCACTTGGCGAGTGGGACGACGAGGACGACTGGGACGTGCCTTTCGGAACCAATGTCGCACAACGCGTTTTGCGGCGTGCGACCGAAAGCGATGGTTCGGAGCGTTGGCGATGGGCCGACGCTCGCGAGCTACGACCCGGAGACTCGATCGTGGTGCCAGCCGAGCTGGGTGGGCTCGATGCCTTCGGCTGGGCACCAGACAGCAAGGACAAGGTGATCGATGTTTCAGAGCTGGCCGCCTACGTTCGGGCCCGCCCGGTCCTGCGCCTCGACGATGGGTTGCCGGCTCGTCTTGGGCTGGCTCCGCCAGGTGGTGGGCTGTGGGATGACGTGTGGCGGTGGCGCACCACTGACGATGCCGAACTGGCCGGGAAGATCGAAAGGCGGATTTGCGTCTGGTTGACTGAGCCGGAATGGGTGCGGTCCAGTGCCTGGGCGCGCGCTGATCGCCTCAGCGGACTGGCAGCGGTGATGGGTCATGCCAGTTTGCGTCGGCCAGCTACCAAAGCCACCGCCCGGTCGACCCACGAGCAGCTCATGTTGGTGCCGCCTGCGCTCATGTGTCCTCAGCTTGAGCGAAACGAGTGGCGGGACGTGCACGAGGAAGCCGACAGCGGCACAGCGCACTTCAATCATCCGGTTACGCTGCGTGAACACCACGCGGCAGTGGGCGCGAGGGCTCGCTTGATAGCGCAGGTTCTGAACCTGCCCGAGCATCTGGCCGACGCGGTCGAGGATGCCGCGAAGTGGCACGACCTCGGCAAGGTGGATGAACGCTTTCAGGCGATGTTGTTCGGTGGCGACGAGATCTTGGCGTCTCTCGCGGAGGAACCGCGCGCCAAGTCGGGAATGGCAGCTGGTGACCGGCGCGCGCACCGGGAGGCACATCGACGCAGCGGCATGCCTCAAGGGGCTCGGCATGAAGCGTGGTCGGCCGCATTGGTCGAGGCGTATGTCGACGCTCGCGAGACATCGTATGCCGGGGATCCCGAGTTGCTGGTTCACCTGGTTGCCAGCCACCACGGTCACGCCCGCCCACTGTTGCCGATCGTCGTAGATAACGGCCAGCATGAGTTGGTGACCGAGGTTGACGGCCTCCGAGTTTCGGCTGTCCTCCCGCGGGTGGTGGACCTGTCGGCGGCGGAGAGATTCGAGGCTCTGAACCGGCGCTACGGGCGATGGGGCCTCGCCATGTTGGAGACGATTGTGCGGAGCGCGGACATGACAGTTTCGGCGGAGGGATCGTGAACGAGGTCAGACTGCCGGCGTTGACCGGGACATCGCCGCTGGGAATCCTGGCGGCCATGGGTGTGCTGCGGCTGTTGTCCGAGTTCTCCGGGGATCCGCCACGGCTGAGGTGGGACCGCGTCGGGTTGACCGCGGTGCTGTGTAGCCGACGCGCTCACATCGACCATGTGGTCGAGGATCTGCGGCGGATCGTCAACGAGATTCCGGAGGGGTCAGTTTTGCCCGGGCTGCCAGCAGATTTTCCACCATCTGGAGCAGCTCCGGACAAGCTGCGAGTGCCGCAGGAGCATTTGCCGGCCTACGCTGCTGAATGGCTGGGCTCCCTAGATGCGAGAGAGCAGAGGCAGCTGCGTTTATGGCTGGCGAGCCTGGTCACCGATCTGGCAGCTGACTCGCAGCAGGGGCGAGTTGCGATCAGCCTCTTCACGGCTCCGTCTGGCAAGCAGTCGATGGCGACCATGCTGGCAAAGCCGTTAGAGCAGGTAAGGAAGGAACCTGTCTATCTCAAACAGGCTTTGGAGGGCTGGCGACGCGTCGCGGGCGTGACCGGTGAGTACCTCGATCATCGCGCGATGTGGGACGCCACCGAAGACGGGGGTGGCGCGACGGGCAGCATGCGGGGCGTGCCGGGTGCCACCTGGCTTGCGCTGATGTCCTTCCCGATGCTGCGAACCACGGCCTCGGGCAAAGGGCGGCCCATCAGCAGCGGATGGCACACAGTGACTAACGGTCGTCGTCGCTCTGATGAGCTCCGTCTGCCCGTGTGGGAGCAACCACTCGGAATGGCAGGTGTCGTCGCCCTCATCGAGCACCCGGCATTGCTGCCGGTTCGCCCGCAGTTCGGGGCATCGACGTCACCGGAGCGCGATCACGAACGAGATCGGCGGGCGCTGGGGGTGATCCACATCTGCCGTGCGCGGAGGCGCAGGCCGCCCGGTAGTAAGTCGGCTGGCGTCCTGACCACCGTGACCTCATGACCGTCGTACGACCCGACCTCCCGGGGCTACCCGAAACCGTACCGGCTCGGATGGTCAACGAGTTCGTCTACTGTCGGCGGCTGTTCTACCTGGAGTGGGTGCAGGCTCGGTTTGCTACCAGCGACGACGTGGAGGAGGGGCTTTATGTTCATCGCGTCGTGGACAAGCAGACGGGCGACATTGAGGCTGGGGATGACGGCAGAAGCGCGGCGCTGGCCGGGCGGAGGGCGACCTCCGTTTGGCTCAGTTCGTCTCGGCTAGGCATCGCTGGCCGACTGGATCTGGTCGAGAGCGCCGAGGACGGCACCGTGGTTCCGGTCGACTACAAGAAGGGTCATCCGGATCCGCAGGGACATCCCTGGCCGAGCGATCGTGTGCAGTCGCTCATCCAGGTGATGCTGCTGCGTGAGTCCGGTTATCGCGTCAACCATGCCGAAATCTGGTACGACGAGGTCCGGCGCCGGGTGAGGGTCGATGCTGACCGGGCAGCTATCAGCGACACCACGGAGACGCTACGCCAGTTGTGGGAAGTAGCTGCCGCTGACTCGGCACCGGCACCGCTGGTGGACAGCCCGAAGTGCCCAAAGTGTTCACTGGTCGGCATCTGTTTGCCCGACGAGACCCATGCTCTGGCCACCCGCGCCAGGCTGCGGGATCCGCTGCGGCGGGTGATGGCCACCGACCCGGAGGCGCGTCCGGTTTATGTCACCGCTCAGGGTGCCACCGTCGGAGTACGTCGTGGCCGACTGGAGGTGTTCCGCGACGGGTCGATAGCGTCGAGCTTTCGTCTCATCGACGTGAGTCAGGTTTGTGTCTTCGGCAACGTGTCAGTCACCGCTCAGGTCATCCGCGAGCTCATGGCGCGGGAGGTTCCGGTTCTCTGGTTCTCCTACGGCGGTTGGTTTTCGGGAATGGCGGAGGGATTGCCGGGAAAGAACGTCGACTTGCGTCGCGCGCAGTACACCGCGTCGTCGGATACGGCGCTGCGGGTCGCGCAAGCGATGATCCATGGCAAGGTGCGCAACACTCGTACGTTGCTGCGCCGCAACGCTCGGGGCGATGTCGCCGCTGCCGTGGACCAGTTGAAGAACTTGGCGTCCTCGGCGCTGACTGTTGGCGGCGTGCCTAGTCTGCTGGGTGTGGAGGGAACGGCGGCGCGCATCTACTTTGGCCGGTTCACCTCGATGGTCTCCGATGCTTCGGCCGTAGATGTGGCGGCGTTCGACGTTAATGGTCGTTCGAGACGGCCACCTCGCGACCCACTGAATGCCTTGTTGTCCTTCTCCTATGCACTATTGGTCAAGGACCTGACCGTGACCCTGCATGCCGTTGGGTTCGACCCATTCCTCGGATTCCTGCATCGCCCGCGCTTTGGCAGACCCGCCCTGGCTTTGGACCTGGCCGAGGAGTTCCGCCCGTTGATCGCGGAGAGCGTCGTCTTGCAGGTGCTAAACAATGGCGAGGTTCGGCCGCGAGACTTCGTCCAACGCGCGGGCGGTTGCCAGTTGGAGGCGTCTGGACGAAAAGCAGTCCTGCGTGCCTACGAGCGCCGGCTTGAGCACGAGATCACCCATCCGCACTTCGGTTACCGGGTGAGTTACCGTCGCGCCTTCGAGGTGCAAGCTCGCATGCTGGCGGCCCACCTCTTGGGCGAGCTTCCTGACTACCGTCCCTTCGCGACGCGGTGAGTGATGGCACGCCGTCGATTCCTGGTCGCCTACGACATCCGCGACCCCAGAAGGTTGCGCAGCATCTGCAAACTGATGGAGGCGCATGGCGATCGGATGCAGTACTCGGTGTTTGTCTGTGACCTGGACCGCACTGAACTGGTCAGGTTGCGAGCTGCCAGTGAGAAGTTGATGGACCTGGCGATCGACTCCGTGGCAATCGTGGACCTCGGGGATGTCAGCGATGCCCGCTTTACCTTCATCGGGTCGCGACATCGGCTACCGGATCGTGGGGACCAGATCGTATGACGAGTGCTGCGGTGCACCCCACTTCCATCGTGAGCGCTCGCGCCCAGGTCAGACGGTTAGTTGCGGAGGAATTGCCGTGATGTGCGGTCCGTGTGGGTGCCCGATTCCGCAGCACTCGCGCGGGCTCGCGTTTCCGCCGCTCAGGGGGTACGTTTCTTGCGAGCCCTGTTCCCGGCGATCTCCGCCGGGCTCCATTGCGGC
>JBOFLE010000007.1:0-3266 GCA_051657705.1 Nocardioides sp.
AGGCGCATGCCTCCCCCTCCCCCCCCTGAGGTTCTTCCTCTCTCCGGGGTGGAGGGGCAGGGCCCCCCCCAAGCGCAGCGCGGAGTCCCCTCTCCCCTTGACATTACCTCCGAACTCAGAACCTCCCCCCCAAACTCGCCAAAGAGCGGGTTTGGGGTCCTTGGTCCCGTTACGAAGTTTGGGACCAAGGCTAGACGTCAACTGCTAAGGGCGGGGGGCGTCTTTGCAGCCGACAGGATACCCCCCTCACAGGTGGTGTTTTTGACGGGGACGCTGCCCGGTGGAACGCTAGGGGCGAAGTTCGCGATCGCCGCATGGAGTAGCTGGATTGTTGACGGGCTTAAGTCTTGGATAGCCAAAGCGGCAAAGTGCACGTATTCGCTGTACGTGTGGGAACTACAGAAGCGGGGGGCGCTTCATCTTCACTATGCTGTTTGGATACCATGCGAGGTCTCACGTGAGAAGGTCGTCAAGGGGTTTCAGTCGTGGTGGGTTGCTCGCATGGATGCATTGGCCGTCCGGTCGGGAGTGGACGTGTACGAGTGGGAATCGGGGGCCGGGACATGGAAGGACCGCCCGGAAGTTGTCCAGGCAAGGGCGGAGGTCTGTAGAAAATGCCCTTCAGCATATCTCTCGAAGTATGCGTCTAAGCCACAGGGGAAGTCGGTCCCTGTGGCGGGGGATGGGGAAATCAAAGTGTTCCACCCGGCGCGGTGGTGGGGATGCTCTCGCCCTCTTCTTGCAAGGCTTGCGCAGCTTACACATACTGTGCAGCTTGAATATGTTGCTACAGGTGCTGCACGTGCTGCTACAGATTCGATTGAGTCTGAGTTAGGTATCAGGCACTACAGAAAAGACGAGGTGGGCTCTGACACTGTTGAGGGATGCTATGGCCCCATGTATTCCTATATGGATAGGGGTTGCTCTCACAAGGTTATGGTTGCATATGGATACGAGTACACAGACTGGGAAGTTAATGACATGCTGGGACCCCCGGACTGGCGGGAGCGTGCCTTACAAGTTGGTTCTAGACAGGGGCAAGGCTCTTTTGGAGAAGGGCGCGAGGGGTCGGATGGGGAATTTGATTGTGCAGGTGGAGTCGGGGCTGTACAGTCCTGTCGGGTCAGTAACCTTCCTGATATCCAAGGGGGTGAAGGGGGCAGTAGGGATGAGCGCTTGGAAGATGTGGACCCGTTCAAGGCCGGCGGTGTTCAGTGCCAACTCGAACTGGGTCCCGTTCCCTCCCGAGGCGCAGGTGTTCCTCCGAGTCGTGGAGTTGGAGGCAAGGGCGGCGGTCGGAATCGGAGGCCTTCGAGTTGCCGAGGGGAGGGCTCTAATGATAGAAGCTTCAGACCTCTGTCGCGTCTATGGCGTCCTGTGTACGGACCTCGCATCCAGTTACCTAGAGCGTGGGACAGTGAACGCACCGCAAGGGCTGGTTAGGGCCAGGCTGGACATATAATGGGGCCTAGGCCCCATTTGAATATGGATACGGATGCGATGCCCGCCGCTAGATACCGCTTGTTTGACTTTGGGACGATCTATCTGACTCTGGCTCAGAGACAGAGTCCAGTCATGATAGTCGGCGTGGAAATCCTGAATGCACGCAAGGCCTACTATGAGACAGATTCGAGATTGCCCTCACAGGGAGTGTGGGCGTACGTAACCCAACGCTGGCAAGACTTTGTTGACGGTCCAGAGTTGGCTGTCAGGTTCAGGAAGCAGCGCCATGCCCTGTGGTCAGATGGGACAACTCTGTCAGATATCAACCTTTGCGCCCAGTTCGCGGTGTCTGATGTTGCGATTCTGACAGAGTTGGCCAAAAAACCGAACATTCCCCCCCTCCCCCCCTCGGTCCCGCCAATTCAGCCGTTACTGGGGCGATCGCCCCGTACTCTGATTGAGCGACCTGGATCCATATCCGTAAAGAGTCTGTATCAATCGGATATGGATGTGTATCTTTGGTGGGACGCGGCTCCTGACACGGGGGCCAGTCCGTGCGAGCCGATTCCTGCCCCTGACCCCCCGACTCCCCCGATTGAGCAGGTTCTCCCCACCCCCTCGGGTGCCTGGAGTGGCCCGTCTGCTCAGGTCCCGCCATTGGTTCCGCTTCCGACCCCTCCCCTTGGGGGCGGGTCGCTTATCCAAGGGGCACCGTTTCCGGGTGACCAGTCTCAGCCGCCGGTAGTTGGGACTCAGACAACATTCAGATTCAGAGAGTTTGTCTCTGCTACTGGCCCCCCGTGCGTGAATCCTGCCCCCACCGTTCGGTCGGTGGGGCCGTTCGCCGGGATTAGACCGCAGGGGGACGGGGCCTTGGTGGGGGGAGGAATCCAGGATGGAGAGACCGGCTTTCCCTGCGGATCGACTCGTTATTCTGGGACCTTTGTCGTGGATGGGATAGTGTTTGAGACGTACGGGTATAACGGGTATGCCCCCCCAGAGGCGCTAACGCCGATATACTCGTGATATGGGTTCGGTTCTGACACAGAAGGGAGGTAGCGGTTATGAGTGCTGGGGTATTTGCGATCGGGCGGTATCAGGGGGACGTGGCAACTGTCGTGGGGGCTATCAAGATTCAGCCAGAAACGGCGTTGGCTGCTACGACGACCGCGCCTGCTGTCGTTAACGCCAATGCAACGTCAGCGTCGAGTTTTCCAGGGTTTATCCGGACTAGTGCTGGGCGGCGCACTCGAAGTATCCGGGTAAGAAAGGTTGTCCTCGCCAATCCAGCAACTGCCCCCGCCGGCTACAAGCCAGGGACATCGTTGCGGATTGTTGCTCAGACGCCGGCGTTCTACAACGCCTGTACCTTGGGGGCCCAAGTGAGCTACTTGGGGACAACCTGGACGGTCGTGTCTCGCCTGCCAGAGCTCAACGTGTAGTATCTGAAGTATGTAGCGGGTGATACAGAAAGTTCGGATAGAGAAGGGGTAGGGTGTTGGGGTCAGGGATTGAGAACCCCTGGTGAAGAACCTACGTAACATATGTCGGCGTCTTGCAGGGTCTAGGTTCTGCGGGGCGCTTTTTGTTTTGTGATGAACATCGTTGTTGGTGGGCGGGTCTAGTGAGAGTCTGTGCGACCTATTACCCGAATAGAGAGTTAAGGGTAGTGGTCGGCCCGGATAGGCGCATGCCTCCCCCTCCCCCCCCTGAGGTTCTTCCTCTCTCCGGGGTGGAGGGGCAGGGCCCCCCCCAAGCGCAGCGCGGAGTCCCCTCTCCCCTTGACATTACCTCCGAACTCAGAACCTCCCCCCCAAACTCGC
>JBOFLE010000008.1:0-3152 GCA_051657705.1 Nocardioides sp.
CCGCTGAAACCCCAGATGGCGTCGTTGGCCCGGACCGCGACGGACAGATGCATTTGTCCGTCCCGCTGCAGGAAGTGCAGCCAGTTGTTGCAGGGAACGTCCTTGGTCTCGCCGTAGTCGCTCGCCGGATCGAAGATCGTCATGACGGCCCGCTTGGTGTGGGGATCCTCGACCAGGCGGTCGGCGACGGCCGACAGTTGGTCCACCTGCCCTCGCCAGTTGCGGAGCCTCGGGCCGTAGGCGGCCCGCCAGGTCTTCCCGTCGTCGGAGAACTCGGGGGCGCGAGGCAGGTAGTGCGCGAGGTACGCCAGGTCGTCCCGGCCGGCCAATACCCAGGCGGTCTCGGCGATCTGAGCGAAGACGTTATTGGCGCGGCCGGGCAACACCAGGACTCGCTCGGTCGGGTGAGTGATGGTTTGCACGTGACCTCGCAGCTCGCGCTGCGTCTGCCCCCGGGCGACCACCTCGTCACCCGAGACCATCACGTCGCCCAGCACGTTGACCAGCGCTTCGCTGAGATTGCGCGCCATCACGCGGCTCCTTCCAACCGCTGGTCCAGGACCCCGCTCAGACGGTGGAGCACCTCGTCCAGGTCGTCGTACTCCAGGACCTGCACGACCGGCGAGCCGCCGATCATCGCCGACAGTGACATCTGGGCCGGTCGGTGCAGGGCGATCACCGGGATCTGATAGGTCGCCGCCATAGCGATCTCGAACCCGACCCCCAGGCTGGGCCGGGTGGTCTCGGCGACGACGCAGTCGGCTCGCCGGAGCCAGGACAGGTCGCGATCGTGGATGAACCGATCGGTCAGCTCGGTCTGTCCGGCGAGTGAGAGTCGATAGTCGCCGACGTGCTCGGTGAGGACGTCGCCGGTCCGCTTCAGGTGGCTGATGATTCTCTCGTAGAGCGATACGTCAACCCGTCCCGCGCGGATAGAGCCCGCGAAGTAGTAGGTGCGATTTGGTTGGTTCATTGTTGTTCCATCCTCACGTTGAGACGCCCGCCGAGTCGAAGCGGAATTGATCAAGATCGCCGTTGCGCGAACAGTCCTTGCGTTCGTGAGCTAGTTTCTCCGTCTCCTTCCCGAAAAAATCTGGTTTATATGAGAATATTTCGATCGATCACGCGATGCCCGGATGGTGGTCACAAGTCGACCTGGAGTGAAGGTGCCGATCGGGACTAGGGAGAAACGATGACTTCTCAAGGTGATGGGCCCATGCGCTTTACGCGGGTCACGGAGGATTGCCTTCTTCGCCCGGCCAACCGATGCAACCGCACGTCGCGGTCGTCTGGCTCTGTGAAGCATGATCGAAAGTAGTGGTGATGGCGTGAACTGGGAAGCTGCTCGGTATCAGTATCAAGATCGCTCCTAGCAACAGCGAGGCGATGAGCGTTCTGCGGTAGGTGGGTCGCATCAAACATCCTTCGTCGTCCGGCCGCGACGAGCGGCGTGGAGGCTCTCTCGCGGATCACTATTGCTGGCGGGGCCTGTGGTCGAAACCCTTTTCGGCGGCCGGAAGCTGCCGCGGCAGGAACGTGTCATGCTTGTTTCGGAGGGGGTGACACTGCGTTTCGGGGGCAGTTCCAGAAATCACGGTGGCCTCGACATTGGACGGCAGACGTCGGGCGATGCGCCCGCTTCCAGCACACGTCGATCCAGGAGGAAACGTGCCAGGAGTCCGCTCGGAGGGGACCGAGAGCGCTCACAATCAAGCAGAACACGATGCCGGGAGTGGCTTTCCCGAAGCGATGCCGGAGCCCGATCGCGGAGGCCCAGGTGATCGGGTGTTCGACGAGTTCGGTGTCAGTACCGAAGTCGAACGCGCCTACCGGCGGATTCTCGCTCGCCGGAAGGTCGCCGATAGCGAACTCGCCGAGGTGCTCTGCGCTCCTGAAGATGCTGCTCGGCATCTGATCGAGACGATGGCCGAGATGGGCCTCGTCGAAGAGCGCCATGAAGCCGACGGCGGTCGTCAATGGATCGGGAAGCCGCCGGAGCAGGCAATCGAGACTCTGATCGCCGCTGAGGAGAAGCGCATCGAGGAGCGCCGAGCTCGTTTGGCGGTCGCGCGTCACTTAACCGAGAGCCTGATCGAAGACTTCGTCAGCGACCATTCCGAGTCACGCAGCGGCGAACCTCTGGAGGTGATCGAGAGCCCGCGCGCGATTCGGTCGCGGATGTACCAGCTCTGCCTCTACGCCAAGGAAACGGCGCTTACCATGATCGCCGGCAACGGGTACGGCCCACGCGCGATCGAAGCCTCCGAGGTGCTGGATCGATTGCTCGCCTCACGCGGTGTGGAGGAACGGATCCTGGTCTCTGGCTTCTCGCTCGCTGATCAGGGGTGGGTCGACTATCTCTCACGCGTCGGGCGGCTTGGTGCCGAGGTCAGGGCGCATCCCGATCCACCGCTGACGATGGTCACGATCGACGACACCGTCGGGGTGATCCCCGCCGTCTCAGGCGACGATGGCGGTCCGGCCATGGTCGTCTATTCGGCGCCCGTCGTCGCCGCGTTGAACGCGTTCTTCCGCGAGGCATGGCGGTCGGCCAGGCCGTTGACCATCGAGGCGGGTACCGGCGATCACCCGGCTGGTGATCCGCGCCTTCTGCCGGTGGTTCGGTTACTCGCTCAGGGTCACAAGGACGAAGCTATCGCCCGCCGGCTGGATCTCTCGGTCCGGACCGTACGGCGCTTGGTAGCGACGGCGGTCGAGGAACTCCAGGCGGCGAGCCGCTTCCAGGCGGGTGTGTTGGCCGTTCGCAACGGATGGCTCGACTCGCCGGAGTGAGGACGTGCCCGTACGTGACGTCTCGGCGTGTATTTGTGACCGGTCGGCGTGCATTTGTGACGTCTCGGCGGGGTGGTTCCGGCTGGTCCGGCGTGGCTCTCGCAGCGAATGGGCCAGGTATGCCAACGGCCCTAGACTGTCGGTGTGCCGATGCACGAGCCCACGCTCACACCAGCCCGTAGAGGCGGCGACGGCCGCCTCACCGCCGCTCTCGACCCGAACGACCAAGGCCCCCAGGACGCGTGTGGCGTCTTCGGCGTCTGGGCGCCGGGGGAGGATGTCGCCAAGCTGACCTACTTCGGGCTCTACGCCCTGCAGCACCGAGGGCAGGAGTCGGCCGGGATCGCGGTCAGCAACGG
>JBOFLE010000009.1:0-12561 GCA_051657705.1 Nocardioides sp.
CGGTGACCCCTGGGCGCTCCAGGCCGAGGCGTTCGCCTGGCACGTCGATCTCGCCAAGCGCCTGGACAAGACCCTGGTGATCCACGACCGGGACTCGCATGCCGACATCTTGGCGGTGCTGGACGCGGAGGGGACGCCGGAGCGGTGGGTGATGCACTGCTTCTCCGGCGATGCGGCATTCGCGAAGCAATGCCTGGACCGGGGTGCCTACCTGAGCTTCGCGGGCACGGTGACATTCGGCAGTTCCGGAGACCTGCGCGACGCGCTGAGGATCACGCCCGCGGATCGGGTACTCGTCGAGACCGACGCGCCGTACCTCACCCCGGAGCCCTTCCGCGGACGCGACAACGGTTCGTACCTGATCCCGTTGACGATGCGGTTCATGGCCGAGGTGCGCGGTGACGATCTCGGTGACCTGTGCCGGGCGGTCGACGCGAACACCAGCGCCGCATTCGGGGGGACCTGGTAACCGCCGAGGAGCCGCGACCAGGCGCGTCCGATCCATCTCGGATCGGTCGGCCGCCTCGCTAGGAGTTGTACTTCGCCGGGTCGATCGTTATCGTTTCGAGATTGTTGGCCGGGATCCGGGCCCGGGAAGTACGACATTCGGAGGATCGTGCCCAGGAAGATCACGCCGAGCACGCTGACCAGGCAGGCCCGCAAGATCTGTGCCCAAGCCATCGCCCGCCGCTCCATGAAAGGCGCGTTCGTCGCCATTGCGGGCGGCGTCACCCTGGCCTTGGTCGCCGGTGGATTCGCCGTCGGGGCCGTCCGCAAGGACGTCACACTCTCACTGGACGGCAAGTCGTCGGAGGTCCGCCTCTTCGGCGGCACGGTCGGAGACGTCTTGAAGGCCGAGGGAGTCAAGCTGGGCCCCCGCGATCTCGTCGCGCCCGACAAGGACGCGGAGATCACCGACGGCAGCAAGATCAGCGTTCGTTTCGCTCGGCCCTTCGAGGTGACCGTGGACGGCGAGGCCAAGACGTACTGGGTGCATTCGACGACCGTCGCCGCCGCGTTGTCGGAGATCGGCGAGGCCTACGACGCGGCGGACCTGTCCGTGAGCCGAGGGTCGGGCATCGGCCGGTCCGGGCTCGACCTCGAGATCGTGACCGTCAAGGAGTTCCGGGTCCGCGTCGGCCGGCACAAGGCGAAGCCGCGGGAAGCGGCGGCCCTGACCGTCCGCGATGCGCTGGAAGACCTCGGCGTGAAGTTCGACGCGAACGACAAGGTGCGCCCCTCCCTCGACGCCGTCGTCGACGACGGCGACAAGATCGTGGTCACCAAGATCCGTTACAAGAAGCGCAAGGTGAAGGGCGAGAAGATCGCGTTCCGCACCATCGAGGCAAAGGATCCCGAGCTCGACGAGGGCACGGAGGTCGTCGAACGCGACGGCGTTCCGGGGCTGCGCACGGTGACCTACCGGTTGACCTTCCGCAACGGGAAGCTCAAGAGCCGCAAGATCGTGAAGTCCAAGGTCATCCGCAAGCCGGTGGCGGAGCGGGTGCGGATCGGCACCAAGGAGGTGCCCGACCCCCCGGCCGACTTCGCGGGTGGCAACTCGGTCTGGGACCGGCTGGCGCAATGCGAGTCCGGCGGCAACTGGGCGATCAACACCGGCAACGGCTACTACGGCGGTCTGCAGTTCAGCCTCGGCACCTGGCGTGCCTACGGCGGCCAGGGCTATCCCCATCAGAACAGCAGGGATACCCAGATCGCGGTGGCGACCCGGCTCCGCGACGCTCAGGGCGGGTACGGCGCGTGGCCGGGCTGCGCCGCCAAGCTCGGCCTGCCCCGCTAACTTCGTCCACACACCCGGTCCCAGCGCGGTGCTCGTCACTTCTCACGGGACCATTGTCCTTCGCCGCGCGCGTCGCTATCGTTCGATGGTTGTCGGTCGGCTCAGGGTTCCGGGACGCAACGAGGTGGGGGAGAGCTGTGGTGCGTACGCCAATCGCGCGAGTCCATCGGGCTGACGTCCGGAACGTGCTTGCCCGCCCGCCTGTGTACGCCTTCGCCGCGGTAGCCGTCGTCGCCACCCTGGTCGCGGTCGTCAGCGGTCTGGTCGTCGGCCAGCATCGCACGACCATCATCCTCTCGCTGGACGGGAAGACGTCGGAGTTCCGTCTCGTTGCCGACACCGTCGAGGATGCATTGAGGGCCGCGGGAGTCGATGTCGGCGCACGGGATCTGGTCACGCCGGCCACCGACACCATGGTCGCCGACGGAGCCATCATCAGTGTGTGGTTCGCCCGGGAGTTCGGGCTGACCGTGGATGGTGAGTCCAAGGACTACTGGGTGCATGCGACGACGGTGGCGGGAGCCTTGGCGGAGATCGGCGAGCCCTATGCGGGCGCGGACCTGTCGGCGAGCAGGAGTTCGACGATCGGCCGATCCGGCCTGGATCTCGACGTCGTGACCGTCAAGAGCGTCCGGGTGCGCGCCGGGCGCGACCCCGCGCGACAGCGCACCGCGGCGCTGTTGACCGTGCGTGACGCGTTGGACGATCTGGGCATTGACGTCGATGCGGACGACGAGGTGGATCCGCCGCTCGAGTCCGTGCTGACCGACGGCGCTGACATCAGGGTCGACCGGATCCTCGTCAAGCGCAAGGTCAGGCGCGAGGAGTTCGCATTCGACACGATCAGGGCCGACGACCCCGGCCTCCCGGCCGGAACGACGGTCGTCGACCGTCGTGGCAGCCCGGGGACGCGGGCGGTGACGTATCGGCTGACGTTCCGCAACGGCAAGCTTGAGGGTCGCCGAGTCATGGGCTCCGAGGTCGTTCGCCCGCCGATCGGGCAACGTGTGCGAGTGGGCAGTAAAGACGTGGCGCGGTCGCCGGACGACGAGAAACCGCCGCGACCCGACGGGCCCGGCGATGGCGACGAGCCATCCGAAGCCGAGGGTCCGGCCGGAGGCGGAGATCCCACTGGAACCACCTCGGTGTGGGACCAGCTCGCCCAGTGCGAGTCCGGCGGCAACTGGGCGAGCGATACCGGTAATGGGCGCTACGGTGGTCTGCAGTTCGACCTCGGCATCTGGCTCGGCTTCGGCGGCACCGGACTTCCGCACGAGCACAGCCGGGAGACTCAGATCGCGGTAGCGACTCGAGTGCGCGACGAGACCCGTGGGTACGCCGTCTGGTCGTCCTGCGCCCGGCAACTGGGCCTGCCACCGTTCTGAGGTGGCGTTAGCTCCCGGAGGCGCCGACCGTTAGGTTGTGCCCGTGTCCGAACCTCTGTCCGAACCTCGCCTGCTGGGGGCAGTCGAGGTTCGTGATCTCGCTGCCGAGTTGGGCCTGAGGCCGTCCAAACAGCGAGGACAGAACTTCGTCGTCGACCCCAACACCGTGCGCCGGATCGTCCGGGAGTCCGGAGTCGGACCGGGTGACGTGGTCGTCGAGGTCGGCCCGGGGCTGGGGTCGCTGACGCTGGGGTTGCTGGCGGTCGCGGGCCGGGTGGTCGCCGTCGAGATCGATCCACGCCTGGCGGGCCGGCTGCCCCGGACCGTCGCCGACTTCGGACCGCGGCACGCGGCCCGGCTGGAGGTGGTTCCCGCCGACGCCCTGAAGACCACCGCGGCGGCGCTGTCCGCGCTGCCCGGCGGCCCGCCGACCGCCCTGGTGGCGAACCTGCCCTACAACGTCTCGGTCCCGGTCCTGCTGCACCTGATGGCCGAGCTGCCGAGCCTGCGATCCGGCTTGGTGATGGTGCAGGCCGAGGTCGCCGACCGACTGGCCGCGACACCGGGGTCCAAGGTGTACGGCGTGCCCTCGGTGAAGATGGCATGGTACGCGGACTGCCGCCGGGCCGGCGCGGTCGGACGCACCGTGTTCTGGCCGGCGCCGAACGTGGACTCCGGGTTGGTTGCCTGGACCCGCCGCGATCCACCCGCCACCGAGGCGAGTCGTCAGTGGGTCTTCGCGGTCATCGACGCGGCCTTCGCGCAGCGCCGCAAGACGCTCCGGGCCGCCTTGCGGGCGTGGGCCGGCCCGAGAGCGGAGCAGGCGCTGGCTTCGGCCGGCGTCGACCCGAGGGCCCGGGGTGAGTCGATCGACGTCGCCGCCTTCGCCCGGATCGCCGAAGGGTTGCGCCCATGACGGGGATCACGGTGCGGGCGCCCGCCAAGCTCAACCTGCATCTGGGGGTGGGCGCCAGGCGCGAGGACGGCTTCCACCCGCTCGACACCGTCTATCAGGCGATCGGGGTCTACGACGACGTCACGGCGGGACCGGCCGACCGGCTCGCGGTGGAACTCGCCGGTGCCGACTACGTGTCCGTCGACGCGATCCCGCTCGGGGACCGCAACATCGTCGCCAAGGCGGCCGCCGCCCTCCGGGCGGGAGAGCCCGGGCCTGGCGGCCCGGGGGCGAGGATCGCGATCCGCAAGGACATCCCGGTCGCGGCCGGGATGGCCGGCGGGTCGGCCGATGCCGCCGCCGCATTGGTGGCGCTGGACCGGCTCTGGGACCTTCGCACGCCCGATGCCGACTTGATGACGCTGGCGGCCCGGTTGGGAAGTGACGTCCCGTTCGCGCTGATCGGTGGGACCGCCCACGGCACCGGTCGCGGGGAACTCGTCGTACCCGTGCCGGACGCCGGGACCTGGTGGTGGGTGACGGTGCTGTCGCGGCAGGGATTGTCCACCCCCGAGGTCTACGCGCACTGGGACCGGATGTTCCCGGACGCCGCGCCGGTGCCCGCCGCCGCCGGGCCGGTGATGGCCGCGGTTGCCTCGGGAGATCCCGCGTCGTTGGCGAAGGCGATGCACAACGACCTGGAGGACGCCGCGTTCGAACTGCGGCCGGACCTGGCCGAGGTGGTCGACCGGGGGGTGCGCGCGGGTGCGCTGCGCGCGATGGTCACCGGCTCCGGACCGACGGTGGTCAACCTGTGCGAGACGGCCGAGCATGCGCGAGATCTTGCCGCCGAACTGCGGGCGCCCAACCGGTTCACGCTGGTCGCTACCGGCCCGGTCGCCGGCGCTCACCTGGTGAGCTACTAGCGCCGGCCAACACTTCGGGCGCAGATGCGCCCGAAGTGTGGTGGAACTGGCCGAGCGGGCACAACATGCGCGCAAAAGCGCCCGGAACAGTGTGCGGTGGTCACCCAATGGCGGGGACTGGGGCAAGATGAGGGTGATGTACGCCTACAACGAGCAGCCGGCCGGGTTGCGGATCCCTGATCGCTACGGGCTCACCGAGGGGCAGGAGGCCGAGCTGCGCGAGCTGGCCTGGAGCTGGATCCTGGTGGGCAGCACCGACGCCGAGGACTTCGCGGAGTACCACCTCGACGACCAGCCCGATGACTACCCGCTCGATGCGGCGCGCACCGAGGAGGTCTTCGCGCACCTGCTCGCGGCCCGTCGCGCGCAGCAAGGCGGCTGGAGCGCGGAGGAGACCACCCCACCGCTGGCGCGCGCCTTCGAGGCGCTCGCCGATATCGGCGTCCTCGCCCGGGGCAGCTTCACCTGCTGCGGCACCTGCGGGCATGCGGAGATCGGCGACGAGCGGGACGACTCGAGGGTCTGGCGTGGGTTCGTCTACTACCACAGCCAGGACACCGAGCAGCTGATCGAGAGTCGCTCGACCTACGTCGGCTACGGCGTCTTCCTGGAGGCCTACCTCGGCGAGCCGGAGTGGGAGGCGCTCCCGGACGACCAGAAGGATCGCTACTACGAGACCACGGTGCTCGGGCTCATGAACGACGAGGTGATCCCGATCCTGCGCCAGCACGGGGTCACCGTGCGGTGGGACGGAGCGCTGTCCACCCGAATCCTGCTCGACGACGTCGATCACTACACGCCGGTCTAGTGCGCGGCGCCAACTACGAGGCCAATCGCGGCGCAAATCACGGGGCCAATCTGGTCAACCTGGAGCGCGTCTCGAAGGCGTACGGGGTGCGGATGCTCCTCGACGACGTGTCGCTGGGCGTCGGTGCCGGTGACCGGATCGGCATCGTCGGGCGCAACGGTGCGGGGAAGACCACCTTGCTCCGCCTGCTCATCGGTACCGGTCAGCCCGACTCCGGCCGGATCTCGCGCACCCGCGGGCTCCTGGTGGGCTACCTGAGCCAGACCGACGATCTCGACGACACCCGGACCGTGCGCGAGTCGGTGCTGGCGGACTCCACCGGCCCGGGGGCCGATCACGAATGGGCCGCCGCGGCCCGGACCCGCGAGGTGGTCGATGCCTTGCTGAGCGGAGTCGGTCTCGATCGCGGCGTGCGCGGGCTGTCCGGGGGTGAGCGGCGTCGCTGCGCGCTCGCGCGCCTGTTGCTCGGGGAGTACGAACTGCTCGTCCTGGACGAGCCGACCAATCATCTGGACGTCGAGGCGGTGGCCTGGCTCGCCGCGCACCTGGCGGCCCGCGACGGGGCGATCGTGGTGGTGACTCACGACCGCTGGTTCCTGGACGCGGTCTGTCACCGGACCTGGGAGGTCGGCGACGGGGCGGTCGACCGCTACGAGGGCGGCTACGCGGCGTACGTGCTGGCACAGGCGGTTCGCCAACAGCAGTCCGAGGCGAGTGAGACGCGTCGCCGGAACCTGGTGCGCAAGGAGCTGGCCTGGCTGCGTCGCGGTCCGCCGGCTCGGACGTCGAAGCCCAAGTTCCGGATCGACGCCGCCAACGCCCTGGTCGCCGACGTGCCTGCGCCGCGCGACCGGCTGGAGCTGCGGCGACTCGCGACCACCCGGCTCGGCAAGAGCGTGATCGACGTCGAGGACGTGGACCTGGCCCGCGGCGCCACCGTGTTGATGACCGGCGCCACCTGGCGGCTCGGTCCGGGCGACCGGGTCGGGGTCGTCGGCGTCAACGGTGCCGGCAAGACCTCGCTGCTCCGGCTCCTGGCCGGTGAGTTGCCGCCCGATGCCGGCCGGGTCCGGCGCGGCCCGACCGTGGTCGTCGCCGAGCTCGGACAACACGTGGACGACCTCGATCCGGATGCCCGGGTCCTGGCCACCGTCGAGTCGGTGCGCCGGGTGATTCGCACCGCGGAGGGCGAGGTCGGGGCGAGCGCCATGCTGGAGCGGTTCGGGTTCACCGGTGACCGACTCACGGCGCGCCTGGGCGATCTGTCGGGCGGCGAACGGCGCCGCTTCCAGCTGCTGCGGATCTTGCTGAACGAGCCCAATGTCCTGCTGCTCGACGAGCCCACCAACGACCTGGACATCGAGACCTTGAACGTCCTGGAGGACTTCTTGGACTCCTGGCCGGGAACGCTGGTCGTGGTCACCCACGACCGGTACTTCCTGGAGCGGGTCACCGACTCGGTCTGGGCCCTGCTCGGCGACGGCCAGGTGTCCATGCTGCCAGGAGGTGTCGAGGAGTACCTCGAGCGTCGAGCGCGCCGGCCGGCGGACCGGGCCGCCGGCCCCCAGGGAGCCGACGAGGGGTCCGGCGCTCGATCGTCGGACGGTGTGCGCTCGGGGAGCGCCGCCGAGCGCGCCGCGCGCAAGGATCTGGACCGTCTCGACCGGCAGCTCGAGCGGGTTGCCGCGGGCGAGGCGGAGGTCCGAGCCGAGCTCGACCGGGTCGCGGAGAGCGTCGCGGCGGAGGCCATTCCCGGTTCCGACTCGGCGCCCTATGCCCGACTGGTCGAACTCGGCACCCGGCTCGACGTGCTCGCCCGGGAGCGCGAGGCACTCGAAGAGCAATGGCTGGCCGCGGCCGAGTTGCTGGACTGACAGCCCGGCCCGACAGCCCGGCCCGACAACCCGGACCGGCAGCCCGGATCGACAGCAGCGTGGTCAGGAGAGGGTGGCGAGCAGGCGGCGGAGCGAGCCCGCCAGGGCAGCCCGTTCGTCACCGTCGATGCCGGCGAGCCAGCCGGCCTCGGCGTCGAGCAGGGCAAGGAAGGCGCCGTCCACGGCGCGTTGCCCCTCCTCGGTGAGCCGCACCAGGACACCGCGCCGGTCGCCCGGATCGGGTGACCGGACGACCAGGTCGCGGGCGGCGAGGCGATCCACCCGGTTGGTCATCGTGCCGCTGGTCACCAGCGTCTCGTCGAGCAGCCGTCCCGGTGACAGCTCGTACGGCGGGCCCGCGCGGCGCAGCGCGGCCAGCACATCGAACGCCCAGGGCTCCATGCCGTAGTGGCCGAACGCCGCCTTGCGGGCAAGGTCCAGACGGCGGGAGAGGCGGGTGATCCGGCTGAAGACCTCGACGGGGGATACGTCCGCGCCGGGCAGCTCGCGCGCCCATGCGGCGACCAGTTCGTCGACGTCGTCTGGCACCCGGTCCTCCTCTGCGATACGGCTTCCAGCCGTAAGTATAGCGGCGTCAAGATTCTTGACATCGAGATGAACCGCCGCTCGATCTGTTTCCCAAGTGGGGCCGAATTGAGGTGCCGAAGCGCTAGATTCGGGCCAGATCGGTTTCGGGGCCGGATATTCCAGGAAACAAAGGCACCGAGCGCCCGGAGAAGGGAGCGGTCGTGAACACCACGGTCACCCTCGCCGCCGGGTACGCGCTCGCCTCGGCTGTCGGGTTCGCCATCTCCATGTCCCTGCAACATCGCGCGACTCGCGATGCGCCGGGCACGGGCCCGGCCGCGTTGCTGCGCTTCCTGCTGCGGCAGCCGATGTGGCTGCTGGGAGCGCTGATGGGCTTCGTCACCCTGGTCTTGCACGCGCTCGCGCTGAATGCGGGTTCGCTCGCCCTGGTGCAACCGATCGTCATCAGCGGCGTCGTACTCGCGGTGATCTTCCGCGCCGCCCTGGACCGGACGGTGCCGGCCGGGCGGGAGCTCGGTGCCGTGATCGTGACCACCACGGCTCTCGCGGTGTTCCTGGTGATCGCCGATCCGACGGCCGAGCAGTCCTCGAACGAGTCACGGGCGCTGGTCTTCTGGATCGTGGGCCTGGGTGCGGTCGGGAGCTTGGTGGCCGCGGCCAGGCGATCGGGAAACGCCGGGCCGCGTCGTCACCGCTCGGCCTTCCTGCTGGGTGTGGCCAGCGGCTTCTGTTTCGGCATGACGGCGGGCTTCCTGAAACTGATGAGCCACGACTTCGGTGACGGAGGCGCGTTGGGCGTCCTCACCGCCTGGCACCTCTACGCGCAGGTGAGCACCGGACTGCTCGGGATCGCCATCAATCAGCACGCCTTCCAGATGGCCCCGCTCGCGCTCTCGATGCCCGCGCTGAACGTGGTCAACGTGTTGGTCGCCCTGGCGTTCGGCGTCCTGGTCTTCGCCGAGGTGCCGGCCCGCGATCCGATCGCGCTGGCGGTGCTCGGCGCTTGCCTGCTGGCGATCGGCTTCGGCCTGCGGATGCTGGTCGACGCGTCGCCCACGACCGCGGGCGCGGACCGGGAGGACGCGCGGCGCGAGATCGGGAGCAGCACATGACCTGGCTTCACGGCGCCGGTCTGGGCTTGGCGGTCGGTGCGCATGTCGCCACCTGGGGGGCCTACAAGGATGCGCCGTTCGAGGGCTTCGGGCGGCTGAGCTTCGCGCGTTCGCTGGTCCTCGCCGTGCTGATCGGGGTCTCCCTCGCCGGCTTCGAGCGGACCGAGTCCTCGATCGTGCTGCTCGGCTTCGTCTACGCCGTAGAGCGGTTGGGCACCGAGTACTGGAAGCTGTTCTTCCGCGGGCATCGCGCCGAGACTTTCACGATCCCGATGCGTTTCGGCGTGTTCGGCCGACCCGTGGACCATGCCCCGTCGCGCTACGCGATCGGGGTGACGTTGACGGTCGCGACCGTGACCGGCTGTGCGATCGCGGCCTGGCTGCAACGACGACTGGGCACCCCGCCGCAGGCTCTGGGTGTCCTGCTGGCCGGCGTCAGCGGATGGCTCACCGCCGTCGGAGGCGCCTGGAAGGACGCTCCGATCGAGGGTTTCAGCGGCTGGAAGTTCCTGCGCAGCCCGGCGGTCGCGACCGCCTGGGCGGTTCCGCTGTCCTTCCTGACCGAGAACTGGCTGCTCCTGTGCCTGTCGGCCGGGGGCTTCGCCGTCGCGTCGATCGAGACGTACAAGGCGTTCCTGGTCGCCGGGCGCCCGCCGGGGAAGTTCGACGGAAAACCGGTGCGCTTCGACTACGGCGTCACGCGGGATCTGCTCGCGGGTGCTCACGCACTGCTGTGGGCGGGCCTCGCCCTCAGCCTGCTGTACGGCCTGTTCGGCGGCGCCGAGGTTCCGGCGTACGACGCCGCCGCGACCGCGCAGGTCGTGGTCGCCGGCCTGTCCTTGCTCGGTGCCGGCCTGGTGATCGGCAGAGCGCTGCTGCTCCGGCCGGTCCCGGTCGGCCCCTGAGACTTCGCGTGCGGATCGGGATTGCCCGTAACCTGGTGACACGATGAGCGCCCAGATGAGTGTCCGGCCCGGTTCCGAGACGACGATCGCCGGCGGTAGCCGGGATCACCGCACCTACGAGGTCCGCACCTACGGCTGCCAGATGAACGTCCACGACTCGGAGCGACTGACCGGGCTGCTCGAGGAAGCCGGGTACCTGGCGGCGGGATCGGGCGAGCAGGCCGATGTCGTGGTGTTCAACACCTGTGCCGTGCGGGAGAACGCCGACAACCGCCTCTACGGCAACCTGGGGCACCTGGCGCCGGTCAAGGCGGCCCGGCCGGGAATGCAGATCGCGGTCGGCGGCTGCCTGGCGCAGAAGGATCGCGACACCATCGTCCGCAAGGCCCCGTGGGTGGACGTGGTCTTCGGCACCCACAACATGGGCTCGTTGCCGGCGCTGCTCGACCGGGCCCGGAGCCAGTCCGAGGCCCAGGTCGAGATCCTCGAGTCGCTGGAGGTCTTCCCGTCCACCTTGCCGACCCGCCGGGAGTCGGCCTACTCCGCCTGGGTGTCGATCTCGGTCGGCTGCAACAACACCTGCACGTTCTGCATCGTGCCCGCACTGCGCGGCAAGGAACTGGATCGCCGGCCCGGAGACATCCTGGCCGAGATCGAGGCGCTGGTCGCCGACGGCGTCAGCGAGATCACCCTGCTGGGGCAGAACGTCAACGCCTACGGCGTCGAGTTCGGCGACCGGCAGGCGTTCTCGAAGCTGCTGCGAGCCTGTGGCGGAATCGACGGGCTGGAGCGGGTGCGCTTCACCTCGCCGCACCCGGCGGAGTTCACCGACGACGTGATCGAGGCGATGGCCGAGACCGCGAACGTGATGCCGTCGTTGCACATGCCCCTGCAGTCGGGTTCGGACGCGGTGCTGCGCGCAATGCGACGCTCCTATCGCCGGTCGAAGTACCTGACGATCGTCGACAAGGTGCGCTCGGCGCTGCCGGATGCCGCGATCACCACCGACATCATCGTCGGCTTTCCCGGCGAGACCGAGGAGGACTTCACAGACACTCTCGAGGTCGTGCGGGCGGCCCGGTTCGCGGGCGCGTTCACCTTCCAGTACTCCAAGCGGCCCGGCACGCCCGCGGCCGACCTTCCGGATCAGGTCCCGCCGGCGGTCGTCGGCGAGCGCTACCGGCGGCTGGTCGAGCTGGTCAACGAGATCTCCTGGGCGGAGAACCAGAAGCTGGTGGGCACGCGGGTCGAGTTGATGGTCGCCGAGGGCGAGGGTCGCAAGGACGCCGCGACTCGGCGGTTGTCGGGGCGCGGTCCGGACAACCGGTTGGTGCATTTCGCGGCGCCGGTCGATGAGCGTCCGCGCCCGGGAGACGCGGTGAGCGTCGAGATCGGCTACGCCGCGCCGCACCACCTGGTCGCCGACGGCCCGCTGCTGGGGGTGCGTCGTACGCGCGCCGGCGACGCCTGGGAGGCGCGTTCGGCGCCGCGTGGCGAGGCGGTGTCTCTTGGGATGCCGTCGGTCAGGGTGGGTCGCGGCTGAGGTCGGTGGTGCCGGTGTGGTCGCGGAGGTAGGTGTAGCCGTGGGGGCTGGTCCAGAGGTAGATGCCGGGTTCGATCATGGTGTAGGTCCAGCCGGTGTGGGTCTTGAGGCGATGGTGGCCTCGGCAGAGCGCGGCGAGGTTGTCGGTGGAGGTGGGTCCGCCGCGGGCGTAGGGCACGACATGGTCGGTGTCGCAGCCACGGGCGGGGCGGGTGCACCAGGGGAACGCGCAGGCGCCGTCGCGTAGCGTCACGCGTTCGGCGATGCGGTCGGGAACCTCGTACTGGTCGACCCGGACGGCGTCGTTGAGGTCGATGACGGGCTTGACCGCCACCGTGGTGCCGGGTGCGCGGCACCAGGCCCGGACCTGGTCGGCGGTGGTGATGGTCCGGGTGTTGTCGACCCGGGCGACACCCCAGCCGCCGGTCAGGGCCTGGTCGGTGAGGTGGACGTAGAGCACGAGCTGGCGTCGTGGGGTCGAGGTGTGGTCGGGTCCCGGGGTGCGCAGGCGTTGGAGGTGGTCGCGGGCCATCTCCCCGACCGCGACCGCGCGGCGGACCTCCAGCGGGTCCGGCGAGCCCTGTTCCTTCAGGGCGTCGGCCCCGGCGGCCACCGCGGCTTCGAAGTCGAGGGCGTCGGCGATGTCGAGGCCCATCACGACCTCCATGGTGCCGTCGAAGGACACCTGGTTGTCGTGCACGAGGACCTGACGGTGTTCTAGTGAGTCGGCCAGTCGTTGTTCGGCGGCCTCGGGCATGAATCG
>JBOFLE010000010.1:0-1769 GCA_051657705.1 Nocardioides sp.
GCGGATTCTGCTCCAGGGGAGTTTGGCAACAACCAACAAGCGTGGAGGTATGGGACCTGGCGATGTCCGAGGCGGAAGTACAAATGCAGGGCAAGGGCCGGCCCGGTCATCTGCTGTGGTGCTGACCTTCCCCGACACCTGCGGCACCGAGACGCGGCGCTATTGAGCTTGGACGGTGAGAATATGGCGTATAGAGCGCGGCAGTGTTTCGCCGAGCGCAGTCCGCAGATCCGCGAGGTCGCCTGCTGGGGCCAGAAGGGGCGCGATCTGCGCGGCGTGGCGACCTAGCGTTTCTAGGGCCAGTTTGAAGTCGTCTGATCCGCGCCGGCAGTACGAGAACGAGCCGATCAAGCGGATCGACCTCCGGAAGAGGCTACGTAGCGGCGTAAGGAGGTGTACGCCGGGGTGATAGGCGTTCTGGACGACGACGGCACCGCCATCACTCACGAGCTGAATGGCAAGATCGAGTGGTCCTGACTCGGCTCCGGCACCCGCGTCCACCACGACGTCGAAGGTCTGGTGCGGGGACAGGGTCGCGGGTGATCGGAACGCGGCCGGCACTGCTGTGGTTACAGCGTCGACGGGAGGCCGTCCGTCGCGGTGAATGATCGTGACATTCCAGCCCTCCTGGTGCGCGTAGAGCGCAGTGAGTAGACCGACTGTTCCCGCGCCGACGACGGCCAGGTTTCCTGGTGATCCGATCAGGTTGCACCGCAGGCCGTGGATGGCGACCGCAGCCGGGTCGGCGAGAGCCGCGTGGAGCGGATCGGCGCCTTTCGGTAGCAGGTGTGCGTTCTCTGCAGGGACGACCACCTGCTCGGCGAGTCCACCCGGAATGTCCCAGCCGATCCGACGCAAGCCCGCGCACAGGTGGATGTCGCCCGTCGCGCAACGCGGACAGGTGCCACACGACACGAGCGGTTTGACGGCGACAGAGCGGCCGGCGGTGTCGGTGCCGACAATTTCGTGGCCTGGTCGCCATGGCTCTGGAAGTGCGAAGCCATTAGGAAACCTCAGTTTCGGTAGATCACTGCCGCAAATACCGACGTGGCTGACGCGCACCACGGTCTCACCCTCGCGAGGGTGACCTAGTCCCACATCGCGCAGGCCCAGGTCACCGTTGCGGATCTCCCACGCTTTCATGCGCGTTCCGCGATGTAGGCGGGCAGATGCTCGGCTGTGTCCAGGACGGGACCGGACCAACCGGTCTCGCCAAAGGCGAGCGCATTCTTCGAGCCACGGCGACGGACCGCGACGGCTGCCATACCCGCGGCGAGTGCGCCGTGCAGCTCGTCACCGCCCCCATCACCTACATAGAGGACTTGATCCGATGGCGCGTCCAGTTCGGCGCAGATGCGGCTGTAAAGCCGTTGATCGGGCTTTACGGCCCCGGCGGCGCAACTGAAAACTGCCGCGTCCACCAGCACCGAGAGCGGACTGCTCGGCCAAGTTGCGACGATCTCGGCACTGGCGTCGCTGAGAATGCCGAGTCGTAGTCGCTTGGCGCGCAACAGTTTCAGCGCGTAGATGACCGATGGTGCGGGCACGAGGCGAGCTTTCCCAAGCGTCCGTAGCTCATCTGCGACGGTCCCCACCGCTGCGCTCGGTCCATCAACGACATGGACCAGATGCGCGGCAAGGTCTGCCAGCGTCGACAGGGTGCCGTCGTGCCGGACATGCCAGGAGTCGCGGAAGTAGCTCTGGACCGTCATGGTGTCGCAGCCAGCAACCGCCGCTACCCGTGATGCTGCACTGGCGCGTTCCTCAGA
>JBOFLE010000011.1:0-14540 GCA_051657705.1 Nocardioides sp.
ACCGCTCCGATCGCCGTCACGATCTCGGTGGCCGAGGCCGCATAGTGGAGCAGGTGATCATCGGGTAGCTCCCCGAGCAGGGTACGACGAGGATCGAGCACCACGAGCTGCGCTCGGCCCGGCGCTCGGGTCCGCACCAGTTCGGCGCCGACCAGCCGGAGGAACGCCGACTTGCCCGCTCCCGAATCCCCGAACACCACCAGGTGCGGCCGATCGCGCCAGTCGAGACCGACCACCTCGAGATCCGCCTCGGAAACCCCGATCCGGGGTCGTCGATCATCGGCGAGGTCGGTCAGCGCGACGAGTGTCGGCAGTTCGCGGAGCGCCGGCACGGCGGCATGCGGCCAGGCCGCGGCCACGGCTCGAACGCAGTCGGCGATCGTACTCCGGGTCGGCCCCAGCGCCGGCAGCCCGATCAGCGCGTGATGGCCCTCGTCGGTCACCGCGCGGCCTGGCCGGTTGGCCGGGACCGCCGCGGCGGCCCGGCGGTCGATCTCGGAGTCGAGCGGATCACCCAGCCGGAGTTCGATCCTGGCCCCGAACAGCTCCCGGGTCGCCATCCGGACATCGCCCCACCGGGTGGTCGAGACGATCAGGTGGACCCCGGCGGCGAGGCCTTCCGCGCCGAGGGTGTGGAGGACGGCGGCCGACTCGGGGTCGGCGTCGACCAGCCGATCCCATCCGTCGACGACCAGGTACACGTGATCGTCGTCGTTCGCTCCCGTGCCGCGATCGACAGCCCGGCGGGCTTCCGCCAGCATCCGCCGGACCAGGTCCGGGTCGGTCAGGTCCGCCAGTCCGGACAGGTGCGGCAGCGCTCTCAGGGACCGGAGCGCGCCGGCGCAGTCCAGCACCAGGAATCGGGCTTCGCGCGGGGTGCGGGTCACCGCCAGTGCCAGCATCGTCGAGGCCAGCGCCGTGCTCTTGCCGGCCCGCGGCCCGCCGATCACGATGAGGTGGCCCGCGCTTCCGCGCAGGTCGAGCGACAGCACGTCCCGGCGTTGTTCGCGCGGGCGGTCCACCAGCCCCAGCGGCACGAGACCGCGCTCGCGCCAGCGCGCCGAGACCAGCCCCAGCCGCGGGTCGGTTGCCAGGTCGGGCAGCAACAGCCCGAGATCGAACGGCTGATCGAGCGGCGGCAGCCAGATCCGGCGGGCCCGGTGCGGCTCCGCGGCCATCACGGCCGACACGGCGACCTCCAGAGCGCTCGGGCCGGACGCGGGCACGGGACGCTCACGTCGCGGACCGGTCAGGGTGAACAGGCGGATGCCGGCCGAGGGGAGAGCGGCTGTCGCGGGCTCGACGACGTACGGTCCGGAGACGTACGACGTCGTGAAGCGGTGCACCTCGCTCGACCCGGTTCGCAGAAACCCGACGCCTGGTGTGGCGGGCAGGTGGGCCGCATCCGGGGTACCCAGCACGGCGCGGGACTCCGACTCGCTGAAAGTCCGCAGGGCGACTCGATACGACAGATGGGAATCGAGCCCCCGGAGTCGGCCCTCCTCGAGACGCTGGGAGGCCAGCAGCAGGTGAATGCCGAGCGATCGGCCCAGGCGCCCGATCGCGACGAAGGTGTCGATGAAGTCGGGCCGGGCCGCCAGCAGCTCGGAGAACTCGTCGACGACGATCAGCAGCCGGGGCAGCGGTTCGAGGCTCCGCTCCGGATGCGCGGCCCTCGCCGCGGCGTACTCCCGGTGCGAGGCGAAGCCGCCCGCGGCCCGCAGCAGTTCCTGGCGCCGCCGCAGTTCTCCTTCGAGGGCGTCCCGCATGCGTTCGACCAAGGTCGATTCGTCGGCGAGGTTGGTGATCAGCGCGCTCACCTGTGGCAGGCCGGCCAGGCCGGCGAAGGTGGCCCCGCCCTTGAAGTCGACCAGCACGAAGTTGAGGTTCTCCGGATCGCTGATGAACGCCAGCCCGAGGACCAGGGTGCGCAGGAACTCCGACTTCCCGGAGCCGGTAGCGCCGATCACCAGTCCATGCGGCCCGGCGCCGCCGTCGGACGCCTCGCTGAGGTCCAGCTCGACCGGCCGGCCCGCGTGATCGATCCCGACCGGGACCCGCATCGGCGGCCGCCCAGGCGGCCTCTCGAGCGGCTCGCCCGGCCGGAGCGCGACTCCGATCAGCTCTGGAAGCGAACCGGGCCGCTCGCCCGGCGCGGCGGGAGCGCCGGCTCGGCGCCGGGCGGCGCTCTCAGCGGCCGCCCGGCTCGCGGTATCGAATCGCGGACCTGACGTCCGGAGCCGGCGGTCGTCATCCTGAGGCGCTCCGGACAGATCGATGTAGGTGACGCGTTCGGCCGGCATCCCGGGCGCCGTGTCGTGACAGATCGCGAGGATGTGCTCGAACGGCGTGCCGGTTCCGGCAAGCGAGAAGTGGCACAACTCGCCGGCGTCCGCCACGGCGCAGGCCCCGGGCAACCACTTCAGCCAGTCCCATTCCGGCCAATGAGCCCGAGGCGCGACGAGGACAGGTCGGATGCGACTCGCGGCCGCCGTGCAGGCTAAGGCCCGCGCCGCGCCGAGCGGATCGTCGGCCCTCGACAGATCGATGACGTGTGTGCCGGAGAGGTCGACCGAAAGCGGAACCCCGGGAACGATCGCGTACGCGGCCAGCAGCCGATCGAGGGCGGTCGCGCAGAACGGGTCGGTGCGGGCTCCGAACGGCGGGAGCACCGGCCGCGGTTCCGCCGGCCGGGTCTCGACGCCGATCCGGACGAAGTCGGTCACGGCGCCGAGGCCGTTCGATCCGGACCGGCGGCCACGTTGCCGGTTCGCGGCCTCGACGAGGTCGGAGCGGAGCTGCGCCAGGTAGCCGAGGTACGCCGTTCGCGCCGAGGTGATCTTCGAGCGCCGGGTCCGCCAGGTCCGGTCGAGTTGAAGCCCGACCAGCAGCGCCGTCGTGGTCAGCAGCGCACCCACGCTCAGCCAGATTCGCTGCCCTCCCACGCCGGCGGAGCCCATCACCACCAGCATGGAGCCCACGCCACCGAGCATGGGCAACGCGGTCGTCAACGGACCGGCTCCCGGGTCCCGTTCGGGCAGTTCCGGGGGAGGCCGGAGCAGGATCGGACCGTCATCTCGGGGTATGGCGTCTTCCGCCGTGGCGTCCCCGTGGGTGGTCGGGCTGGTCATGGTCGGCGAGCCTAGGCAGATTTCCAGGACGGCGGTGGCGTCGGCAGGTGTGCTGTGGAAATGCCATGGGCAGGTCCCGCGATCCCGGTCGTTTCCGCCTGATCGGGCTCCGGCGGAGCGGGGTCTGTGGATAACGAAACTGTGGTCTGGTCAGGCCTCCATTGATGCCGTTTGCTGGTCGCTCGACTCCGCAAGGCGCGGAGCGACAGCGGAAGGAGAGGGCAATGGCGGGGGAGAATGTCCATGGTTCGTCGGCCGGCGGATCGGCGATCGGCCAAAGCGAGGGAGCCCTGTCGCGGGCGGCCGACCGGGTGCTGGAAGCGCGCGGTGACCTGGTCGGCCTGTCCGGCCGATTGGGTAGTCAACTCGAATCGCTGCGCGGGCAGTGGGTCGGGGCCGGCGCCGCCGCATTCGGCCGGGTGCACGGGGCATGGCTGGACCAGCACCATCGGATCGTCGGCGCGCTCGACGGCCTCGCGGGCTCGCTGCGGGAGACCGAGCGCGACACCGCGGCGGCAGACCAGGTCCAGGGCGATGTGCTGTCTCGCACCGCGGCTCGCCTCGGCGGGCACTGATCACGAGCGAAGGGACGGCGATGAGTGAAATTCTGGTGGTGCACGGAGCGTTGGACGCCGCCGCCGCGGAGCTGACCGCGAGTGCCCGATCGATGCAGTCGAGGCTGGATCGGTTGTCCGGGGAGTTGCGGGGGTTACGAGGCGGCTGGACCGGTGAGGCGAGAGTCGCCTACGACGTTGCCAAACAGAGCTGGGACCAGGCGATGAGCGAGCTCGTCGCCCTCCTGGCCGAGGTCGGTGCGGTGGTCCGACAGGCCAATGAGGACTATCGGGCCACCGATCGGCGCAACGCCGGCCGCTTCCAGTCCTAGCCTGTTCGGTGGCAACCATGATCACCGTCGCGGTGACTACCGAGCGGGGCACGGTCGACGTCAGTGTGCCGGCCTCGGCGATCCCCAGGGAGATCGCCGAGGAGGTGGGTCAGCGGGTGGGGCTCGCCGACGACCTGGCGCTGTGCGACGTGCTCGGCGCGGCCCTGGTCGTCGATCTGCCGATCGGCGACCAGGTTCGCAGCGGAGCGCTGCTTCAGCTCCTCCCCGAGCCGTTCGATCGCCCACCGATCCGCGGCGACGAGGTCGCGGAGCTGATCGCCGGGCATGCGGCGCTCAGTCGCGACCAACGTGCGCGCGGACTACTCGTCGCGGCCTCCGGCGTGGCGCTCGTCTCGGTCGGAGCGTTCTCGGCGCTGGGCGGCATGCTGCTCATGCCGCCGGGTCGGCCGACAATCGTGGCCTGTGGGGCATTCGGTGCCGCGTCCTTGGTGGCGGCGATCGGTTGCGCCGGCTCGCGGGCCGGCATGGCCGTGGTGTTCGCCGCCGTGGCCGCGGCGAGCGTGGCCGTGGCGGTGTACCGGTGGGTGGGTTTCACCGGTTGGGTGCCGGTCGCCGGACTGCTGGTGCTGGCGGGGGCGGTGATCGCGACCGAACGGATGCTGGTCGAGTTGATCCCGTTGGCCCTGGTGTTGACCGCGACCCTGGGCGTGGCGGGCCTCCAGCGACATACCCCGGGTGTCGAACTCGCGCCCGAGCAGCTCGCCGTGCTGGGACTGGCCGGGGTCGCCCTGTTGACCACCGCGATCCCGACCCTGGCCGGATGGGGAGCGTTGACGGCCTCCGATCGGGAGGTCTCGGACCGGCTGAATGCGGCTACCCGTTGGCTTCGATCGCTCGTGGTTGCCGGACTCCTGGGCGTCGCTGTCTGCGCGCCGTTCGCGGTTCGTACGGGACCGGGTGTCGCGCTGGCTGTGGTCAGCGCGGTCCTGGTGGCCCTGGCGGGACGCGCCCATCCGGATCCGTGGCTGCTCGCGATCCGGCTGCTCGGGGCAGGGGTCGTCCTGTCCGGCCTCTGGTGGTCGGTCTTCGCGCGGCACCCGGAGGTGCGCGGGGTCATGATCGGCGTCGCCCTTGCCGCGACTTCGGGTGGTGTGCTCGTCGGCGAGGGCCGGGCCGAGGGTGCGCTCCGAGCTGCAGTCCGCGGCTCGGAGTTCGTAGCTCGGATAGCGGTCGCTCCGCTTGCCGGCTGGGCGCTCGGCCTTTTCCCGCTCGTCGCGCGAGTCGCCTCGTGACGTCCGGGTGGACCGCCGAGCGCTCCTCAGCCGGCGGTTCGGGGGAATGCCCGGCGGCATCGTTCTCCGATGTTTCCGATCTCGAGAGACTCAAGGCGGAGGCATACGAGCGCCGGCGGGTCCGTGCCGCGCTGACCGGTGGCGGCGGGATGCCCGCCCCGGGAGCGATCCGGCCCCTGGTCCTCGGGGGCTTGCTGACCGGAGTCCTCGCGGTGGCTCGGGCGGCGTGGACGGCCTTGAGCTAGCGGAGATCTCTAATTTTCAGGCAACCTGAAAATTAGATACCATGGCGCCATGCGAGGACAACCATGGCACTAGCCGCTGTGGCGGCGAGGCGTGCGGCCGAGCCGTTGGAGGCCGTGGAGGTTGTCGACCCCGCCTCGTTGGCCCTGCTCGCCAGCGAGGTCAAGCTCTCGATCCTGCGGCACCTTGCCGACGAGGCGTTGACGGTCGCCGAAGTCGCGCGCCGGCTCGGAGCAAAGGCTCCCGCGATCAGCTTCCACGTGTCGGCCCTGCTCGCCGGCGGCCTGGTCCGCGAGGTCGGCAGTGTCCCGGGACGCACCCGGAGTTCCAGGGTGTACCGAGCGACAGCGCGGACGTTCGACATGTCGGCCGCTCTCGTCGCCGTCGCCGATCCGCTGATGCTTGCCGAGGCGGTGGCCGCCGCCGCGCGAAGTCACGCGCGCGAGTGCCTTCGCGCGGGAGGCTTCGAGACCCCGACGCTCGCGGTGCGGAGCTGGCGGCTCTCGCCCGCGGATGCCGCGGGCCTCGCCCGGGAGCTGCACGACCTGCTCGCTCGCTACGACGCCAAGGAAATCGATCCGAGCGGAGCCGACCCGTCGGTCACGGTCGGCCTCCACGCTCATCACTGGCGGTCCAGCCAGGCTCCGGTGCCAGCCCGAGAAGAGAAGCGATGACCCTGCTCCGCCGGTACCCCATCAGTGCGTACTTCATGCTCGCCTACGCCGTGACCTGGGCGGTCTGGATTCCCGGCTTCCTCGCCCGGCCGGATCCCGCGTTCGACGATGTCCTCGGACTGGCCATCGCCGGCACTCTCGGACCGTCGATAGCCGGCCTGTCGATGGCCGCTGTCCTGGGTGGTCGGCCCGCCGTCCGCGCCATGTTCGGGCGGATGGCGTCGTTCCGCCAGGCCTGGTGGCTGTGGATCGCGGCCTGCTTCGCCGGATACCCGGCTCTCCTCGTGGTGCTCGGAATCGCGGCTCCGGGTGACATCGGGCCGACGGCGGGCGTCATCGCTCAGGGCTTGGTCGCGGTGATCCCGGTGTCGCTCGCCAACCTGATCCTCGGCCCGCTCGGCGAGGAGACCGGGTGGCGCGGCTTCGCGTTGCCCCGGCTGCTGACCCGGCTCCGACCGCTGCCCGCGTCGGTCCTGCTCGGCCTGGTCTGGGCCTACTGGCATGCGCCTCTCGCGCTGCTCGGCGACTCCTGGGCCGTCGGCGATCCGGTGGCGTGGTGGCTGCTGTGGTACCCGCTCTCGACGGTCTGCTTCGCCATCGTGCTGACCTATCTGCACCTCAGGGGGCGCGGGTCTCTCCTCCTCGCGATGGTCGCGCACTCGGCGCTGAACACGCTGCTCGCGACGGTCGGTGAGATCCAGTCCGAAGGTGTGGCGACGGGCATCCCCGAGGCTTCGGCCGCGGCGCTCACCGCACTGCTCCTCGCCGTCCCGTTCGCAATCGCCCTGACGAGGGCGGGCGGGTGGCCGGCGGCGCCCGAGGTGGCGACGAGCGTGGGTCTCGGCAGGAATGCCCAGCACGGTGGTGCATGAGATCCCACATCGCGGTTAGCGTCGTAGTTCCTTCGTGACTCAGCCTCTCGGGTCACTTGTCGGTGCCCCGGCACGCCGAAAGCGAGTGGTCGCCATGTCAACCGAACGGCCAACCGAACCGTCAACCGAACTCATCGACCTCCTGTCACCTACCGTCCGCGCCGACCCCTACCCGACGTACGCGGCAATGCGTCGCGACTCGCCGGTCACCGAGGTCGCGCCGGGCGGGATGTACGCCGTGTCGCGCTTCACCGACGTGCGGCATGTGCTGAGGACGCCCGAAGTCTTCGCGTCGGCCGGATTCGCCGACCTCTTCGAGCCGGACTGGCTGGACTACAACCCGATCGCCCATTCGATGCTGGCGATGGACGGTGGCGAGCATCGCGCGCTCCGCAAGCTCGTCGCCGGCGCCTTCGGCCGCGCGGCGGGCAAGGCGGTGGACGGCCCGATGAGAGCCAAGGCCGGCGAGCTCGCCGATCGGTTGGTCGCGGCCGGACAGGGCGACGCGGTCTCGGAATACGCATTGCCCTTCACGGCCTATGTGATCGGCGAGCTGCTCGGGCTGGACACCTCCGTGCACGGAGAGTTGAAGCGCTGGTCGGATGACTTCTTGAGCGTCAACCCGGTCTCGCAGGGCCCGGAGCACGAGGCGCGAGTACGGCGTACGGTGACGGAGTTGACGAGCTATGTCGACGCGTCGATCGAGAAGAGCCGCCAGAGCCTGTCCGACGGCTTGGTCTCCAATCTCATCCGGACCGAGGTCGACGGTGAACGACTGACCGACGAACAGCTTCGGGAGTTCTTGACTCTGCTCCTGATCGGCGGGTTGGAGACCAGTTCGCACCTGATCGCGAACTCCCTGCTCTTCCTTGCCGACAACCCAGAGATCTGGGCTTCGCTGAAGGCCGATCGGAGCCTCGTCGGTGACTTCGTGGACGAGGTGTTGCGCCACGATTCGCCGATGCAGGCATTGCCGCGACTGGCCACTCGTGAATCGAGCCTCGGCGGGGTGTCGATCCCCGCCGGGTCGTTGGTGCTGGCGCTGCTGGGTTCGGCGAATCGCGACGCGGACCACCACCAGGACGACCCGGACTCGTTCCGGATGGGTCGCGCTCAGCCGGACAGCATGTCCTTCGGCAACGGGCCGCACTACTGCATCGGCGCGGTGCTGACCCGGCTGGAGGGCACCGTCGCGCTCGAGGAGCTTCTCGAGCGCGTCGACTCGGTGAGCCGGTCCGACGCCGAGGTGACGTGGAACCAGTCGATCACGGTGCGCGGCCCGGTCAGTCTCGGTCTGGAGTTCCGCACGACCTAGCCGGGACCCGCGAGCCGACTCCCGGTGTGATCAGCTCAGGAGGGTGTTGACCCAGTCGATGGCGAAGTAGACCACGAACAGCCCGGAGACCACCCACATCAACGGGTGCACCTGCCCGGCCTTGCCGCGGACGAGCTTGATCAGGACGAAGGCCACGAACCCGGCGCCGATGCCCACCGAAATCGAGTACGTGAACGGCATCAGCACGATGGTGAGGAAGGCGGGGATGCCGATCTCCAGGTCGTCCCAGTCGATGCCGGTGATCTGTTGCATCATCAGGAATCCGACCAGCAGCAGGGCCGGGACCGCGGCCTCGTTCGGGATGATGGTGACCAGCGGCGTGATCAGCGTGGCGAGCAGGAACATCAGCCCGGTCACCACCGAGGCCAGGCCGGTGCGGGCTCCTTCCGCTACCCCGGTGGCGGACTCGATGTAGGAGGTGTTCGACGAGACCGACGCCGCGCCACCGGCCGCGGCCGCCAGCGAATCGACGATCAGGATTTGCTTGGTATTCGGCGGCGTACCGTTCTTGTCCAACAGCCCGGCCTCCGCGCCGATGGCGGTCATCGTGCCCATCGTGTCGAAGAAGTCGGCTAGCAGCAGGGTGAAGACGAACAGCGCGGCGGTGACGACACCGGCGTTCGACCACGAGCCGAGCAGGTTGAAGTCGCCTACCAGCGAGAAGTCCGGGGTCGCGAACACCGAATCCGGGAGCGCCGGGACGTTGAGATTCCAGCCCTTCGGATCGATCTGATCCCCGTCGACGGTCGGCCCGACCTTGGCAAGCGACTCGACGACGACGGCGAGCGCCGTGGTGAGGACGATCGAGATCAGGATCGCTGCCTTGACCCGGCGCACATACAGCGCGATCAGCAGGATCAGCCCGATGCAGAACACGAAGACCGGCCACCCCTGGAGCTGGCCGCCGAGCCCGAGTTCGACGGGGACCGGGCCCGCGCCGGTGCGCCGGACGAACCCGGCGTCCACCAGGCCGATCAGCGCGATGAACAGGCCGATGCCGACCGAGATCGCGACCTTCAGTTGAGCGGGCACGGCATGGAACACGGCCTCGCGGAACCCGGTGAGGACCAGGCCCAGGATGATCAGCCCCTCGATGACGACCAGGCCCATCGCGTCGGCCCACGTCATCTGGCTGGCGATCGAGAATGTCACGAACGCGTTCAGCCCGAGCCCGGTCGCCAGCGCCAGTGGATAGTTGGCGACGACGCCCATCAACACGGTGAGTACGCCGGCCGCCAGCGCCGTGGTGGCCGCGATGGCCGCGAAGTCGCCGCCGGCCAGCGTGTTGCCGCCCGAGTCCTTGCCCTGCAGCAAGATGATCGGGTTCAGCACGATGATGTAGGCCATCGTCAGGAACGTCACCAGCCCGCCGCGGACCTCGCGGGCGACCGTGGAACCCCGCTCGGTGATCCGGAAGTACCCGTCTACTCCGCCGCGCGAACCCGCCGGCGCGTCTCCGGTCGCGACCGCCGGATTGCCGGACTCGCGCTTGGCCGGCTGTCTCTTGCCGGCCCGTTGGACGGGACGCCGGGACTTGGGACTCTTGCTCACTGGTCCTCCTGGTGAGTTCTCGTTTCGCGGTCCGAGTCTGGCAGGTTGCCGCCGTTCCGCACGGACTACGCGCCGAGTTCTCTTGCGCATCAGCCGCTACGGTGGATTACCGTGCCACCCCCACCCCCACCTCCAGCACTGCCGGTCGTGATCCGCTCCGCCAACGCCGCACGGCCACCCGCCCCGGAGTCTCCGCCGGAGGCCGGCCGGCCGATGTGGCGGCGGGTGCTGTCGGCAGTGCTGACCGCTGCCTCGTTGGGACTGGTCTGGATCGTGCTGCTGTTGCCGTACGACGTCCGCGACCTGGAGCCCCGGGTGTTCGCCCGGGTGCCGCTGGAGGGGCTGGCCCTGGTCGGGCTGCTGGATCTGCTCGGCCGGCGCTGGCGGCGGCCGGTGGTGCTCCTCGCCGGTGTCGTGCTGGGCGTGATCGCGGTCGTCGAAGTCCTCGACCTGGCATCCAACGTCGTCCTCGGCCGACCGGTGGACCTGGTCAACGACTGGACCCTGATCGGTCCCGGCTACGAGTTGTTGGTCCAGACGTCGGGGATGCCGGCCGCGATCGGGATCGCCGTCCTGACGGTGCTCGCGGTCCCGGTCGTGGTCGGGCTGGTGCTCGTGGCTCTCTACCGGACCGCGGAGGCCTGCGCGCGGCGGCGGCGGATCGCCCTGTCCGCGGTCGCCGTACTGCTCGCTCTCGGAATGGTGGCGACGACCTTGGACTGGGAGGTCTCCTCTCGTGCCCCGGTCGCCTCGTGGAACACCCCGCTCCGACTCGGCGGCAAGCTGTCCCAAGCCCGCGACGCGCTGGCCGACCGGGATCGGTTCCGGGCGCGGATAGCCGCGGACCCCTTGGCGGACGTCCCCTCCGACCGGCTGCTGGCCGGCCTCCGGGGCAAGGACGTCCTGCTGGTGTTCGTCGAGAGCTACGGTCGGTCGACGATCGAGAACCCCGATCTCGCGCCCGAGGTGGACGCCTTGCTCGACACGCGCACCCGGCAACTCGATGCCGCCGGCCTGGACTCGCGCAGCGCGTTTCTGACCTCGACGACGTACGGCGCCGGCAGTTGGCTGGCGCACGCCTCGATGCAGTCGGGTCTCGAGGTCGACAGCCAGTACCGGTACAACCAGTTGCTCAGGGCCCGCCGCCAGACCCTGACCAGGCTCTTCGGCGAGGCGGGCTGGCGCACGGTGGTGCATGCGCCGGCGACGACTCGGCCGTGGCCGGAGGGGGAGCGGTTCTACGGGTTCGACAAGCTCAATCGCTCCGACGACCTCGGCTATCGAGGTCCGTCCTTCGGTTTCTCCCCGATGCCGGATCAGTACGCGCTGGCCGCCTTCGAGCGATCGGAGTGGGGATCGCCGGAGCCGGGCGCCGAGCCGGTGATGGCGCAGATCGACCTCACCTCGAGCCATCATCCGTGGACGCTGGTGCCGGAGGTGCTTCCCGACGACGAGGTGGGCGACGGGTCGGCCTACCGGGCGAAGGGGCCGTCACAGGAGGAACTGTTCGGCGATCCGGCCGCGTTGCGTGCGGCCTATACGCGTTCGATCACGTACTCCGTGGGCTCGCTGCTCTCCTTCGTCGAGCGGCGACGTGACCGCGACCTGGTGGTGCTCATGGTCGGGGACCATCAGCCGCACGGCTACATCTCGGGGGCCGGCGCCGGTCGGGACGTGCCGATCAGCATCATCGCGCGGGACCCGGCCGTGCTCGACCGGGTCGATGGCTGGGGCTGGGAGCCCGGACTGAACCCGAGTCCGGAGGCGCCGGTCAGCCCGATGGCCTCCTTCCGCGACCGATTCGTCGACGCGTTCAGCCAGCCCTGAGCAGGGCGGGGTGTTGAGCTCAGCGGTGGAGCATGTCCATCCAACCTTCGGGTACCCGGTCCGACGGGGCCGGCGCCGGTTGTGAGCGAGGACGTGCCGCCGGTTCCGCGAGCTCCGGGCCGGTGAAGAATTCGCCGGTCCGGGCGTCGTAGAACCAGTCCTCGCCTGGCTCGAAGCTTCGCATCACCGGATGTTCCCGACCGGCGGCATGCGTGCTGGCGTGCTGGCCGGGCGAACTGTCGCAGCAGCCGATGTGCCCGCAGGTCGCGCAACGGCGGAGATGCAGCCACCAGCCGGCAGCGGCGAGGCAGTCGGCACAGCCGGTGCCGGAGGGGGATCGGTCGACATCGATCCACTTCGCAACGTCAGATTCCATGATTCACAGGCCTTCCTGGGCGGATCCGCGCTCGGCGCAGGGCGACGGGACGGGCGAGCTCCGTTCGCCCGGTGTCGGTGCGGTGAGGTGGGAGATCACCGTCACAGTGTGCTCCACGCGGAAAGTCCCGGGCGATCTTCGTGGGAATCGTCACCCGCCAGGACGCCGCCGGGCCCGCAGGACGATGTCGTCGACGTGATGCGAGGCGGATGCGGCTCCGGGCCGGCGCGGTCGCTTGTCGTGGATCTCGATATCCCAGTCCGGTGCGTCGGTCAGCGCCGCCAGGAAGTCCTCGACTCGCAGATACGCGTCGGGATCGAAGGGTCGGCTGTGTTCGGTGGTGTCGATCACGGCGCGCATCGCGTCGAGGTCGTGGCTGACCACGAGCAGGGTGCCGCCGGGGGCGACGGCGCCGAGCAGGTTGTCGATGCCACGACTGTCCGCCGTGCGCGGGATGGACGCGTAGTGCGCGGACACCAGGTCGAACCCAGCGGCCGGGAACGGCCGGTGGGCGTTGGCGTCCGCCGGGAGGCACTCGATGGTGAGCTCGCGGTCGTCGGCTGCCGACGCGATCCGGTCGAGCGCTCGGTGCGAGATGTCCGCGGCGGTCACCTGCCAACCGTGCTCGGCCAGCCACACCGCGTCGCCGCCCTCGCCGGCCCCGACGTCCAGCACCCGACCCGGGGCGAGGCCGTCGACCTCGTCGACGAGGGAGCCGTTCGGATTGCCGCTCCACACCTGCGCTCCGCCGTAGCGGTGATCCCAGTCCGTCCGGACGGCCGACGGCCGGTCGGCGGCTTCGATGTCGCTGTCGGCGAGGTCGAAGCCGATCATGGCTCCCACCAGGCTCCCCTGTGCCGCCGCTTGCAGCAGTTGCTGGGTGGGGTCGGTCACGTTGCCGGCGGCGTAGAGTCCGGGCACCGAGGTGGCGCCGGACGGATCGGTGTCGACGACGTCGCCGAGCCCGGTCGGATGCTCGACCATGACGACGCCGAGCGACGCGAGGACCTCCGCTCGGGCACGGAACCGGCCTCCGACGGCGACCACGTCGGCGGCGACGTGGTCGCCGGCGGCCAGTTCCACCGATTCGACGCGTCCCCGGTCGCCGGAGACGACGCGCCGGACCCGGTCGTCGAGGATCCGCACTCCGGCGGTTCGCAGCCGGTCGACTTCCGGGGAGTCGGCGTCGACCCCCTCGTGCAGGATCAGCGTCAGCTCGGTGCTGAGCTGCCGGAAGAGTCCGGCCGCGCGGAGCCCCACCGGGTGGGTGAGGATCTGGACGATGCGCTGGTCGCGGACCTCGTACCCATGGCAGAAGGGGCAGTGGATGACGCCGCGGCCCCATTGCTCGGCGAGGCCGTCGATCTCGGGGAGCTCGTCGACCAGCCCGGTGGCGGCGAGGACCCGGCGCGCGGTCACCGTGTGACCACCGGTGAGGGCGACTCGGAAGTGATCGTCCTCCGTCCGGCGGACGTCGACGACGCGCGCGGCCAGGACCTCGCCGCCGTAGCCGCGGACCTCCGCGCGAGCGATCGCCAGCATCTCGGCCGGCGCGCGGCCCTCGTGTCCGAGGTAGCCGTGCAGGTGAGCGGCGGGTGCGTTGCGGGGTTCGCCGGCGTCGGCCACGATGACCGAGCGGCGTTGCCGGCCGAGTTGCAGGGCGGCGGCCAGGCCGGCCGCCGACCCTCCGATCACGGCGACGTCGCAATGTCGTTCGACGGTCGGTGCGGTGTGTTCGCTCATAGTGAGAGGCTAGTGTGCATTCCGCTATGGACAAGTAGTCTTGCGAAATATGCAAGATGCTGCCGTGAGGGAGTGGTGAGATGACCGAGGTTCCAGGGATCGAGCGTCTCGTTCACACGAGGCTGCGCAGCCTGCGCCACAGCCTCGGCCTCTCGCTGGACGACCTCGCCGCCCGCACCAACCTCAGCCCCTCCACCATCAGCCGCATCGAGACCGGTAAGCGGACGATCACCCTGGACCTGCTCGTCTCCCTCGCGCATGCGCTCCAGGTCGATCTCAACTCCCTCCTGGAGATGAGCCAGGACGACGACGTGGTCATCCGCCCGACGCCGAACAGCTCGGGCGAGGTCACCACCTGGCTGCTGAGCCGGCCCACCGGCAACACCATGGCGATCAAGGTGCGGCTAGCACCCAGCCAGGTGCCTCCCAGTCAGCGCGTCCACCCGGGGCACGACTGGTTCTTCGTCATCGAAGGCCGAGTCCGGCTGCGACTCGGCGATCGCGAGCTGACCGTCGAGACCGGCGAGGCCGCCGAGTTCACGACCATGACCCCGCACTCCATCGCCGCCATCGACCACCCCGCCGAACTCATCATGATCTTCGATCGAGACGGCCAACGCGCTCACGTGCACCACGACCTCGACTGAG
>JBOFLE010000012.1:0-8678 GCA_051657705.1 Nocardioides sp.
CACTGGTTGTCGCCACTGGTTGTCGCCACTGGTTGTCGCCACTGGTTGTCGCCACTGGTTGTCGCCACTGGTTGTCGCCACTGGTTGTCGCCACTGGTTGTCGCCACTGGTTGTCGCCACTGGTTGTCGCCACTGGGACCCTACGGCGATGTTCTCATCGAGGCGGTGAGCCGGCCGATGGCCGGATCCCGATCGGTGAGGCAATAGGCAAGCCCGGTCGGGTCGCGCATGACGGTCCAGAACTCCCCGGTGGCCGTCACCTCCGCGCCCAACCCGCGGTGCCGGTCGGCCTCGGCCGCTCGATGGTTGGTACCGAGGTCGAGATGCGCGCTCACCGGGCCGTCGGCGCGGCCGAGCCGTTGCAGCAGGACGTCGAGCGCGAGCTGATCGGGCATCCGCAGCCAGGAGAACTCCGGACGACTGGCCAGCGGGTCCGGGTCGCCGGCCAGCACGGCCGCCCAGAACCGCGATTCCGCCTCGTACCAGCGTCCGGGTAGATCGAGGCAGACTTGGTAGACGCCGGCGCGATATTCGTCCGAGCCCGGGGCGGACCGCCACCGCACCGGAGTCGGCCGGGTGCTTCCGGGGTGGTCCACGAAGCAGAACACCACGCCGCCGGGTGACGTCAGCGCGGTGTAGTCCTGGTGAGCCGACAACACGGTCGCGCCCAGACCGGCCGCCCGAGCGGCGGCCGCCTCCGGGTCGGCGACCGTCAGATCCAGATGAATCCGCGTCCCGCCGGCCGAGCCTTCGGTTCCGAGCCGCTGCACTCGCAAGTACTCGTCCCCGTCTGGCGGAATCAAGCTCGCGAACTCCTCGTCGGCCCCGCGTGAGCTCGACACGGCGAAGCCGGTGACCCGGGACCAGAACCGGACCCCCTCGTCGTAGTCGCCGGTGGCGAAGTCCAGGAAGGCCGACAGCCAGGTGACCTCCGTCGGTGTCCGGCTCATCCCGGCGGCCGGTGCAGGAGCGCGTGGGTCACCGTCACGGTGATGCCCGCCGGGTCCCCGGAGCCAACCGACGCCTCACCATCGACGATCAGGGTGAATCCCGGCTGGCTCAGCGGCGGGAACAACAATGTGACGCCCGGGTTGGCGGCGACGTTCTCACAGCTTCCACGACCCGGATCGATCACCGCGAACCTCGGACCGGCGGAGTCGTCGTACACCGGGGCGACACCCACCGCCTTGGTACCGCCCCTGATGCTCTGGGTAAGCAGGTAACCCGTGCCGTACTCACCCAGCGCGGCGCCGAGGTCGGCCAACTCCACGAGTTTGCTCATGGCCAGGAGGATACCGAGCCACCCCTCGCCGACCCGTCCCGAAGTAGCCACCGACCCGTCCCGTAATAGCAGACCGCGGTTGACTGGCCTTATCCGGATGAATCCAGGCGACCGCATCCGCGCTATCGAGGGACGGGTCGGCCGCTACCAAAGGACGGGTCGGCAGTGGGGTCGCCGATCGCGGGTACAGTCTGCCTCCGTGCGGATCGTCTCGTTGCTTCCGTCGGCCACCGAGATCCTGTTCGCTATCGGCGCCGGCGAGGACGTCGTCGGGGTGAGTTTCGAATGCGACTACCCCGCGTCGGCGCGAACGCGGACGATCGTGTCGACCAGCAACCTCGCCGAGGGACTCACCCCCGCCGAGATCGACCTCGCGGTCGCGGCTGCCCTCGCCAAGGGCGAAGACCTGTACCGACTCGACGCCGGAGCATTGCGCGACCTCGATGCCGACGTGGTGGTGACTCAGGATCTGTGCGCGGTCTGCGCGGTGGACGTCACCGAGGTCGACGAAGCGCTGGCTCATCTGGGCTGCCGCGCCGATGTCGTCACCCTGGACCCCCGCGACATCGAGGAGGTCTTCGGCACCATCGCCACCTTGGGCGACCGCACGGGTCGCACCGCTGAGGCCACCGACCTGATCGCATCGCTCCGGGCTCGCATCGCCGGTGTCATGCGCTGGACCGCGATGAGACGGCGCCCACGGGTGGCGGTCCTGGAGTGGACCGACCCGCCGTACGCTCCCGGACACTGGATTCCGGAGATGGTCGAGTTGGCCGGCGGCGACAACCTGCTGGGCACGGCGGGCGAGAAGTCGCGGCGCATCTCCTGGGAGGAGGTGCGCACCACCCGGCCGGACGTCGTCGTGGTCGCGCCGTGCGGCTACGACCTCACCGGATCACGAGCACTGGCCGACGCCGTCCGCGACTCGGACGAACTGGGTGCCGTCGCGATCCACGCGGTCGACGCCAATGCCTCCTGGGCCCGCCCGGGGCCTCGACTGGTCGACGGCATCGAGGAACTCGCCCGGATCCTGCACGCCACGCCCGTCACCTGAATCTCAAGGCGTCTCGTCACCGGCGCTAACGACGAGCGAGGAAGGCCAGCAGGTCCTGCCTGGTCACCACCCCAACCGGCTTGCCGTCCTCTTGCACCAGCAAGGCGTCGGCCGACTCCAGCAGACCGACCGCCGCCTGCGCCGGCTCGACCGCGCCGATAGTCGGCAACGCCGCCGACATGTGATCGCCGACCTGGTCCGACAGTTTGGCGTTGCCGGCGAACAGCGCGTCCAACAGGTCTCGCTCGGAGACCGACCCCGCCACCTCCGCGGCGACCACCGGCGGCTCGGCTCTCACCACCGGCATCTGGGAGACGCCGTACTCCTGCAGGATCTGCACCGCCTCGGCAATGGTCTCGGTGGGATGGGTGTGTACCAGCGCGGGAAGCTGCCCGGACTTGCCGCGCAGCACGTCGCCGACGCTCTGGGTCGGGTTGCCGAGATCGGTGGCGAAGCCGTAGCGGGCGAGCCATTCGTCGTCGAAGACCTTGGTCAGGTACCCCCGGCCGGAATCCGGCAGCAGCACCACGATCACGGCGTCCTCGCCCTCCGGCGTGCCGGCCAGTTCGCCGGCCAACCGCGCCGCCGCCACCACCGCCATGCCCGACGACCCGCCCACCAGCATCGCCTCCTCACGGGCGAGCCGGCGGGTCATCGCGAAGGAATCGGCATCGGAGACCTCGATCACCCGGTCCGCGATGTTCTTGTCGAAGGTCTCCGGCCAGAAGTCCTCGCCCACGCCTTCGACGAGATAGGGCCGGCCGGTGCCCCCGGAGTAGACCGAGCCGGCCGGGTCGGCGCCCACGATCTGGACGGCCGGCCCCTCGCTCCGGGCGCTGCGCTCCTTCAGGTAGCGCCCGACCCCGGAGATCGTGCCGCCGGTACCCATCCCGCAGACGAAGTGGGTGACCCGCCCGTCGGTCTGCCGCCAGATCTCCGGCCCGGTCTCCTCGTAGTGTGAGCGCGGGTTGTGCGGGTTGGAGTACTGATCGGGCTTCCAGGCCCCGGGCTGGGCGGCCAGCCGGTCCGATACGTTGTAGTACGAATCGGGATGCTCCGGGGCCACGGCCGTGGGACACACCACCACGTCGGCGCCGTACGCCTTGAGCACGTTGCGCTTGTCCTCGCTGACCTTGTCCGGACACACGAAGACGCAGCGATAGCCCTTGCCCTGCGCGGCCATCGCCAGGCCAACGCCGGTGTTGCCGGACGTGGGCTCGACGATGGTGCCGCCGGGTTTCAACTCACCGGACGCCTCGGCCGCCTCGATCATCCGGGCGGCGATCCGGTCCTTCACCGAGCCGCCGGGGTTGAGATATTCGACCTTGGCCAAAACAGTCGGGCCCCCGACCCCCGCCACAGAGGCAGGCAGATCGAGGGCCCGTCCGAGCCGCACCAGCGGGGTGTTGCCGATCAGATCGAGGAGAGAGGAGACGTAGTCCACCTCCACAATCTAGTCCGGCCGCGCCGGTGAGCGCGGCAGCCGGTTCAGTCGGAGCTGAAGAAGGCCAGGATCCGCAGCAGGTTCGTGTAGATCCAGACCAGGCTCACGGTCATCGCGAACGCCGCCCGCCAGGACTCCCGCTCCTCGATGCCGTTGGCCACGCCCTGCTCGACGAACTCGAAGTCCATGATCAACATGAAGACGCCGAGGATGACGCCGAGGAACGCCGTCACCATGCCGAGCGCGGAAACGCCGAACAGGCCGAGGGCGTTGCCGAACATGCCGAGCACGAGCTCCATGAGCGACAGCGCGACCATGCCGAGCACCGCGCCGATGACGATCTTTCTGGCCTTGGCGCCCAGCGAGATGTTGAAGTACTTGTAGGCCGCCAGCGTGCCGGCGAAGGCCGCGAAGGTGCCGAGCACAGCGCCGGACACGACGCCGTCCCTGAACTGGGCGTCGAACACCTTGCTGATCGCGCCCAACGCCACGCCTTCGAGGACACAGAAGGCGATCACCAGCGGAGGGCTGACCACGCGCTTGAAGGAGTTCACCATCGACAGCGCGAAAGCTCCGAGCGAGCCGACGATCACCGCCAGCATGGCCTGGCCGTAGTTGTCGGAATTCACCAGACCGCCGACACCGACCACGTCACCGATCCACCACCAGGTGGCGAACGCGACGGCAATCACGATGCCCAGCGAGATCGCGGTCTTCTGCACCACCGAATCGATGGTCATCGGCGCGCCCGCCTCGGGCTGGACAGGCGTGCCAGTCCCCCAGGTGGACGGATCGCTCATCGGCTGCCCGTACTGCGGCACCGAAGCCCCGGCACCGGGATAGGCAGCCTGCCCGCCGGGCTGGAACTGCTCCGACCGATTGAAGATGGGGTTGTTACTTCGCATGATGCGGGACTCCTCCTTGGAGACCTACCGTGACCGCCTGCTTTGGCAGCTCACGTCGTACGGCGTCTACCTGACCGAGCCTACCGCCGTACACCTACATCAACGAGTGACCACACCCCCGTTGTTCCCGGCTTCGCCCCCGACCCCCAGTTAGTACATCCACGTGCCGGTCCGCTGGATCACGCCGGGACTCAGGGCGATTCCGTCGACGACGACGCTATGGCCCTGGTTGTCGCCGATCCGGACTTGGAAAGGGCCGGCGCCGAGACCGGCATCCGCGAGCCAGTGGTTGTAGTCGGTGCGCCGCAGCGCTTGCCATGCCCCGTCGCCGACGCGGGCCTCGACCGATGTCAGCGGGTTGCCGTGCTGGTCGATCAGGAGAGCGAGCCAGTAGTCGGAGGAGCCTTCCTTGACCCGGACTGTGACCGGGCTGCTCAGCGTGGGGTTGACGGCGACCTTGTAGGTGATCGGGATCTTCCCCTGGACGGGGTCGCCGACCTGCTCGAAGGCCTCATTGGTCAGGTCCAAGTGCCCGGGCGGGCATTCCGGGCAGAGGTTGGTCACCGTGACCTGGGTCTCGCCCCGTGGCCCCTTGACATCGAGGACCATGCCGCACGAGGCCGCGGCGGCGTACTCGTCGGGCCCGAGGGCCGCCGTCCGGGACGGCGGCGTCAGCTCCGCGAACATGCAGGCGCCGCCGAGCGCGTCCGGCCCGTAGTACGTCGCGACTCCGTCGCGGAAACTCGTGTGCGCGGGCACCAGGCTGGACACCGCGGGCGCGACCAGTTGCGCCGCCACGGGTGCGGTCAACACCCCGGCTCCGGTGAGCGTCATCGCGGTGACCGCCAGTGTCGCCACGAGCCCCCGCAAGCGGTTCCGGGCCGGTCGTACCCCGAGTCGATCGGACGGCTTCATGTCGGACTCCTTCTGGCAGGTTCTCGAACATCTTCGCCTCCTCACGCTAGGGGTCGGTTCCGCCTCGAGCCCCGGTAAAACCGCCGCGCGGCCTTATGCAGAAGGGGCTATGCCGAAGTGACACCACACCGACACCTCTAGCCATGGCCTTGGCGACCCGACGGCTAGCCATCTCGGGGTCGACGCTCACGGCAAACTATTTGACGGCCTGACCGGTGGCCCCTAGATTAATTAGCCCAGCGACTCTCGGGGGGTTAGCTTGAAGCGTTACCGGGCCAGTTCGCGTTTGTCGAGCGGTCTTTTTCTCCTGATCGCGCTGGCGACAATCGCATCAAACAGTCCTGTCTGGAGCCCACCGGCGGAGGCGGCTGTTGTGCATCCACTAGCCTTTGCCGGCAGAGTTGCGAACGCGGTTGACTTGCAACCTGGCGCTGTAATGGTAGAGGTCATGCCGAAGCGCGGTTCGAGCTATCTGCGCCGACAGGTGGCGGCATCGTTCCTTCTCGTCTCCCCGACTCGGCGATCAAGCTGAATGGGAACCGCTATGAGGTTCGCTTGGATCCATCCGCCTTACCACCCGAAGCCATCTCGGCAACAGGTCTCACCCACTTCATGGTAACCATAGTCGACACTCGCTCGATGTCACTCAGTACGACTGAGGTATCTGTCCGAGCCGTAGTGAACGCCGATGACGAGCACTCCTGGGTCGACCCACTGAACGCGACCGAGACGCTGAAGCCAGGCGTAGCGGCCCGTCTGGGCAGTAGTGGCTGGGTCACTACCAAGCAGGCGGGAGCACATCGGTCACAGCGTGTCGCACCGCTTACGGTCGCACACCAACTCAGGCCGACTTCTCGGAGTCGCGCAGCACTGAATGCGCTCATGAATCCAGCGGTGCCCGATGCGAGTGCTGAAGGTTCGAGGCCAACTGCTCCCCGAGTAACGACCGCTCGACGTGACTGTCCGCCAGGTGGTGATGGCTGGGTGAAGGGTGACAGGGCGACCGTGTGGGCAACGATCGGGACCGCCTATCCGGTGAAGAAGTGGGGCGACAAGGGATACATGACATATTTGTCCGGTAGCTCCCATGAATATGTGGCGAGCTTCGGGATCGGAGTGGACACCATCCCCGAGGTTGCTGGACTTCACTTCGAGAACTCTGGGAGCAGGACGATCGAGCGCGGCTTCGGGTTCGACTGGCGACCGCGCAAGGCCAACAGGTCTTTCAGGGTTGCGGTCCGATACCGAGAGTGGAAGAACTACGGCGGCTTCTGCGAAGGAGATGGCCCGCCGTACGTCATCGCGTGGCGCCCAGTGAAGCTGATCGGCACGACGGGAGCCAAGCGGCGTATTCCGGAGCCGAACTTCTCTCACTGCTACCGTCAGAGGTCGGCCGGCCGTTGGTACCGATTCGCAACAACGGGCTCGTCCTACAGCTACGCGTCCGGCGTGAAAATCGCTGACACGATCGGTATCGAGCTATCGTCGAAGCGCGCCTACAATAACGAAGCCCGTTTGGTGTACGACCTGACCCGCAAGGGTCTGCGGTCCGGAAAGTACCTGTGTGGCAATAACGACGTGCCGGCCTATGCGGGGAAAATCAGTGAGAAGCCACTCGTCTAGCGGCCCTCTCTACCGCAGGCTGTCGTATGTCGTTACTGGAGTCGTCGTCATTGCCGCATGCAGTACAGCGTGTAAAGCCGAACCACCCGGTCCGGATAGATCCTCGAAGCCGGTCACCGCAGGTCCGCTGCGCGGCACCGAGGGCGGTGGGGGCACGATCGTGGACTCGCCCGGTGTGTATCCCTATAGCGCCAGCTTCTCTGGATTCCCCCTTTGCCTGCGAGGCGGGAAAAGGTCCGCCTACATCGACTCGGTGACGTTCGATTTCAGTCATGAGCCGATGGGCTACCGCGTCATGCTGCTGACGTCCAAGCCCGGCGAGACTGTATCTCGGTTCGTCTCCGCACTGGGCACCCCACCCGACTTCGACGAGCCATATGTCATCGTTCGTGGCAAGACCGGCGGCACATATGTCGAGGACCTATCTTCGGCACCTATCGACCAGCAATGTGATGATTCCGAGGGCGCACCGGAACTTGTGCTCGTGTTCGAAGTCGATCAGACCGGCGCCAAGGCTGACTCGATGACCGTTGCGTATCACGTCGGCGGTACCAAGTACACCACTCGGTTCGATTGGGTGCTCGCCGCGTGCGGATCCGCTGAGGCTGACGCCACTGACTGCGACAGCGCCTGAGCTACTGACCATCCTCGGACTACTTCGACAGTTGCCCAGCGAGCAAGCCGGGCAAAGCTACCTCCTGAATCCTGACCAACGGGGTGTTTCAATTGAGAGCAGATCGGCGGCGCCACCTTGCTGTTACAGGGACAGGAGGCATGCGAGCCAACGCGCTGGTTGAGCCGCCCCGCCGAGTCGATCATCGGGCTCTACAAGACCGAGCTCATCAAAGCACAGCGACGATGGCGCCATCGGCGGGTCCCTGTCCGCAGACGCGGGTTTGAAAGAGTCATGTTTGGTGCCCCCGGTGGGACTCGAACCCACACTGAACCGCTTTTAAGGCGGCTTCCTCTGCCGATTGGGACACGGGGGCCTCGACACGACGGCCTGGGGCAAACCTAGCCCAGCGCGGCGGCGTTGGCGGCACGGCCGAGGACATCGTCGAGCATCGACTCGGTCAGCTTGCCGGTGAAGGTGTTCTGCTGGCTCGGGTGATAGCTGCCAACCAGTTCCACCTCGGACCAAGCATGGTCGGCAGGAGCCACCAAGGTGGCCTGTGCGCCATGACCGAACTTCGGGCGCGGCCTGGGCACGCCGTACCCGAGGCCCGCGAACGCTCGCAGCGCGGCGTCCCAGCCGAACGCCCCCAGCGCGACGACAACCCGCAACGACGGCGCGATCAGCCGGAGTTCGGCCGCCAGCCAGGGGGCACACGCGTCGCGTTCGGCGACGGTCGGCTTGTTGAGCGGCGGCGCGCACCGCACCGCCGCCACCATCCTGGTCCCGATGAGCCGCTGGCCGTCGCCTGCGTGCACGCTGGTCGGCGAGGCGGCCAGCCC
>JBOFLE010000013.1:0-2036 GCA_051657705.1 Nocardioides sp.
GGGCCGTAGCTGGTGTAGATCGGCCACTCCATGTTGTACAGGTTGAACTCCGGCAGCGGTGAGACCAGATCCATGTGCGCGTCGTAGTAGGAACGCAGCGTCCCGACATCGCGCCAGTAGCCGCGATCGCCATCCGTCGAACCCGGCACGTCGTTGTCCCGGTAGTCGTATACGCCGGCCTCGTCACGACCGACGAACGCCGGCACGATGTCTCCGCCCATGTCGTGACGGGAACCGTCCGTGGCGGCGTCCCGGTTGAGTGCGTCCACCAGCGCGGCGGCATCGAAGACGTAGTTGCCCATCGACGCGAGCACCTCGTCGGGATTGTCCGGCAACCCCACCGGGTCGGTGGGCTTCTCCAGGAACTCGCGGATGGCGCCGGGCTCGTCCGGCCGGACGTCGATGACGCCGAACTGATCCGCCAGCCGGATCGGCTGGCGGATCGCCGCGACCGTGCACGCCGCGCCGGACTCGACATGGGAGGCCACCATCTGGGAGAAGTCCATCCGGTAGACGTGATCGGCGCCGACCACCACGACGATGTCGGGTTGCTCGTCGCGGATCAGGTTCATCGATTGGAAGATGGCATCGCCGCTCCCGAGGTACCAGTGCTTGCCGACCCGTTGCTGCGCCGGCATCGGCGCCACGTAGTTGCCGAGCATCGTCGACATGCGCCAGGTCTGGGTCACGTGCTTGTCCAGGCTGTGCGACTTGTACTGGGTGAGGACGACGATCTTCAGATAACCGGAGTTCACCATGTTCGACAGCGCGTAGTCGATGAGCCGGTAGTGGCCGCCGAACGGCACGGCCGGCTTGGCTCGGTCGCGGGTCAGCGGCGTGAGCCGCTTGCCCTCCCCGCCGGCCAGCACGATCGCCAGCACTTTGTGCCGGGTGGGCGAATGGGCGATCCCCGAAGAATCCAACGCGGCTGTCATGCCCCACTCATATGTCACTGATCGCCCGGAAGCAAGAGGCAAAATCGGAGGCAGTAGTTTGAGCGCATGCGCGCCGACGTGATCACCAAGGAATATCCCCCGCAGGTGTACGGCGGAGCCGGGGTGCATGTGACCGAATTGGTCAAGGCACTTCGGGCGGTGCCGGGCGTGGAGGCTCGGGTGCACTGCTTCGGCGCGCCTCGCGGCGAATCGGGGACCCGGTCCTATCCGGACCATGCCGAGCTCGTGGACGCGAACGCCGCGATCAAGACGCTCGGCGTCGACCTGAGCGTCGTCGGTGGCTGTTCCGGCGCGGACATCGTCCACTCGCATACCTGGTACGCCAATCTCGCCGGCCATCTGTCCGGGTTGCTGTACGGCGTACCCCATGTCGCGACCGCGCACAGCCTCGAGCCGATGCGGCCGTGGAAGTCCGAGCAGCTCGGCGGGGGCTACGCGGTCAGCGGTTGGGCGGAGCGGGTGGCCTTCGAGGGCGCCGCCGGCATCATCGCGGTGAGTGCGGCGATGCGCGACGATGTCGTGGCCAGCTATCCCGGAGTCGATCCGGCGAAGGTGCATGTCGTCCACAACGGCATCGACGTCGACGACTGGACGCCGGTCGACGAGCCCGATCGGGTGCGTTCGCTCGGCGTCGATCCCGAGCGTCCGAGTGTGGTGTTCGTCGGCCGGATCACCCGGCAGAAGGGCTTGCCGCACTTCCTGCGGGCCGCGGCCCAGCTACCACCTGACGTGCAATTGGTGCTCTGCGCGGGGGCGCCGGACACCCCGGAGATCATGGCCGAGGTGTCTGAGCTGGTCACCGAGCTCGGGCGCACCCGCCAGGGCGTGGTGTGGATCGACCGGATGCTTCCGCGCCGCGACCTCGTGGCACTCCTCAGCAAGGCGACCGTGTTCGCCTGCCCGTCGGTCTACGAGCCGCTCGGCATCGTGAACCTCGAGGCCATGGCCTGCCAGGCGGCCGTGGTGGCGACCGCCACCGGCGGCATCCCCGAGGTCGTGGTCGACGGGGAGACCGGCTGGCTGGTTCCGATCGAGCAAGCCCTCGACGGCACCGGCACGCCGCTGGATCCGGACCGGTAT
>JBOFLE010000014.1:0-3622 GCA_051657705.1 Nocardioides sp.
TATCTGGTCGGCACCAGCGAGGTGCCGATGGCGGCGTACCACTCCGACGAGATCCTCGATGCCGGCACCCTGCCGCTGCGTTACGCCGCCTTCAGCCCGTGTTTCCGCAAGGAGGCCGGCTCGCACGGCAAGGACACCAAGGGCATCATCCGGGTGCATTGGTTCGACAAGGTGGAGATGTTCGTCTACTCGACACCCGCACAGGCCCACGAGGAGCACCGACGCCTCCTGGAGTGGGAGAAGCAGTTCCTCGACAAGCTGGAGCTGGCCTATCGGGTGATCGACGTCGCCGCCGGCGACCTGGGGCTGAGCGCGGCCCGGAAGTTCGACTGCGAGGCCTGGATCCCGACCCAGGGCAAGTACCGCGAGCTCACCTCGACGTCGAACTGCACGGAGTTCCAGACCAGGCGGTTGGACATCCGCGGCCGATTCGGCGACGGGGTCCGGCCGATCGCGACGCTCAACGGGACACTGTGCGCGATGCCCCGCGCGATCGTGGCGATCCTGGAGACCCATCAGCAGCCGGACGGTTCGGTGCGGGTTCCGAAGGCGTTGCAGTCCTGGATGGGGACCGAAGTCCTGGCGCCGGTCGCCTCGTGAGACGTCGCTAGTGGGAGCCGATCCGGCCCGCGCCGCATGGGTGCCGGGCGTCGTCGCGCTCGACATCGACGGCACGCTGCTGACCTGGGTCGAAGGGTCCGGACAGACCGACGAGGTCCTGCCGGCCCGGGTGTACGACGCGGTGCGCGCGGCGTACGACGCGGGTGCGGCTGTCGTGTTGGCCAGCGGGCGGTCTCCGGACGGCATGGCCCGCGTGCTCGAACTCCTCGAATTGCCGAGGCCGGACGCGGATCCGCTGTGGGTGGTCGCCGCCAACGGTGCCGTGGTGTTCCGTTATCCGCCGATCCAGGTCGTGCACGAGTTGACCTTCGACGCTCGCGAAGGGGTCGCCGCGGTCCTGGAGCACCATCCCAACGCGCTGGTCGCCGTCGAGGACCGCGGCCGCGGTTACCGGGTCAACCGGCCGTTCCCGCCCGGTGAGCTGTCCGGCGAGTGCGTCATCTGCTCGGTGGACGAACTGGTCGCGAAGCCCGTGAGTCGGGTGATCATCCGGGACCCGGAGGCCACCGCGGAGGACTTCGTCGACCTGATGCGGCGCCTGGGCCTGCAGGGCACCGACTACGTGGTCGGCTGGTCGGCGTGGCTCGATCTCGCCCCGGTCGGTGTCTCGAAGGCGTCGGGGTTGGAGTTCGTCTGCCAGCGCATCGGCGCCCGCGCGGCGGACGTGCTGGCCATTGGCGACGGTCGCAACGACATCGAACTGCTGGCCTGGGCCGGCCGCGGCGTGGCGATGGGCCAGGCCATCGATGTGGTGCGCGATGCCGCCGACCAGGTCACCGGGACGGTCTACGACGACGGCGCGGCGGCCGAGCTGGAGCGATGGTTCCCCGTCGTCGCCGGCTCCTCATCGGTCGGAGCCCGCACCCCCGGGTCGGGTGAAGTCGGGGCGGCGACTTCTCCACCGCCGGCCGGAAGGTTCCGGGAGCCATGAGTGAGGCGCACGCCTCGACGACCCCGCGGGTTCCGCCGAAGCTGGTGGCCACGGACCTGGACGGCACCCTGCTCACCAGTGAGGGCGTGATCACACCACGTACCCGGCGTACGCTGGACGCGGTCGCCCGACTCGGCGTACCCGTGGTGGTGGTGACGGGGCGCCCGGTGCGGTGGATGGAGCGGCTGTGGGACGAGATCGGCGGACACCGTGCCGGCGGCCTGGGAGTGCTGTCCAACGGCGCGATCGTCTATGACGTGGCGAGACGCGAGGTCCGCGACTCGCTCACGATATCGGCGCGGACCGTACTCGAGGTCACCTCGGCCTTGCGCAGGGAGATCCCGGGCGTGGTCTTCGCCCTCGAACAGGGTGCCGGGCTGGGGCGTGAGCCGGGCTTCCTGCCGAAGCTCGACAATGCCAGCCAGTCGGACAGTCCGGCGACATCGGTCGCCGCGGTGGAAGACCTCCTGCTGGCGACCGCCGGTGACGTGGTCGTCAAGCTGTTGGTGCAACATGACACGGCCGATCCGGAGGCGTTCTGGGCGGAGGTGGATCGCACGGTCGGGCATCTGGTGACGACGACCTGGTCGTCGGCGCATGCGATGGTCGAGGTCAGTGGTCCGGGAGTCACCAAGGCCGCGACCTTGGCTAGGGTTGCCCGGGAGTGTGGAGTCCGCGCGGACGAGGTGCTGGCTCTGGGGGACATGCCGAACGACGTTCCGATGCTGGAGTGGGCGGGTACGGCGTACGCGATGGAGAACGCGCATCCGGCCGCGATAGCGGCGGCCGGCCGGTCGGCGCCGTCCAACGACCAGGACGGTGTCGCGGTGGTACTGGAGGAGGCTTTCGGCCTGTCATGATGGGCGCCATGTCGAGGGCAATTCGCGTCACCGCGTGGCTGCTCGCCGCCACGTTCGCCGCGGCGGCCTGTGTGCTTCTCGCGGCCGTACCCGCGCGCGCCGCCTGTGGATGCGAGAAGCAGCCGGTTGCCGACTACGCGGCGGCCGCGGACGCGACCCTCGTCGGCACGTTGACCGACGTCACGCGGGTGAAGCTGCCGCCGAACGCCAGTGCCCGCGCGAAGGCCTCGTCCTGGCGGTACGTGGTGCGGGTGCAGGAGGTCTATCGCGGAAACCTGCCGTCGGACGAGGTGGTGCGGATCGCCAGCCGGCCCACCAGGAGCGGTTGCGAGCTGGGCGATCTTCCCGTCCAGAAAAGGTACATCTTCTTCCTGAACCTCGAGAAACAGACTCCGGTGGTGCTCGGCAAGTGCTCGGGCACGCAACTGTTGACCGACGCCTCGCTGACCGAGATCAACGACGTGTTCGCTTCGCCTCCGGACCCCGAGCCCGAGCCGGTGGCGGTGAGTCGCGAACTGGTGGACGACTCCGAGCCGGTGGAGTTCACCAGGCTGGCCGCACCCGGCGCCGCTCTCGTCATCGTCGGTGCCCTCGGCCTGGCGGTGGTCAGTCGGCTCGGCCGGGAGGATTAGGCAGACCGCCCGCGCGCTGTGCCCGTCGACCCGTCCCAAAGTAGCCGTCGACCCGTCCCGAGATAGCCGCCGACCCGTCGCATATGCGCAGGATCGCGGTGGCCCGGACGTGTCGACGTGGATCTCAGCGATCCCATCCTCGCAACGATGCGGCGGGTCGCCGGGCGGCTAATCGAGCCGGGTGACCTTCACCTCGACCGTCATCTCCGCGGTGGCCGCACCCGTGTAGACGCCGCTCAGCGGCCGGACGTCGGTGTAGTCGCGGCCGGCCGCGACCATCACGTGGTGGTTCAGCGGCTCGACGGCGTTGGCCACATCCCAGCCACGCCAGGCGCCGTCCCACCACTCCACCCACGCATGAGACTCACCGGCCACCGGATCGCCGGCCACCGGTTCGGTGGAGGGGTGCTGGTAGCCCGAGACGTAGCGCGCCGGGATGCCCATCACCCGCAGCCCGCCGATCACCAGATGGGCCATGTCCTGGCACACCCCGGCCCGCTGTACCCAGGCGTCGGCCGCCTCGCTCATCACCGAGGTAGACCCGGTGATGTACGACACCTCGTCGTAGATCAAGGCGC
>JBOFLE010000015.1:0-1532 GCA_051657705.1 Nocardioides sp.
TGCTGCGCCGTACCGACCGGGTCTGGGCCAGCGACACCCTCGATGCCCTCGAGCGCCACCGGATCCAACGCTGGCTGACACTGCTCGTGCCGCCGGAGGTGGTGGGCTCGCATATCGGCTCGCCGGTGGCCCACACGACTGGGCGGGCGCACTCGCTGGGCTTCCGGGCGGCCGCGGCCGTGCTGTATCACTTCGGCGTCGAGTGGAACCTCGCGACCCTCACCGAGTCGGAGCGAGAGGAACTGGGCGAGTGGATCCGGCTCCACAAGCGAGTCCGCCGGATCCGCGGTCCCGGCTCCCGGCTGGTCCGGGTCGAGCATCCCGATCCCGCGTTCCAGGTGACCGGCGTGGTGGCGGCCGACCGGGCGGAAGCGTTCTTCGTGATCTCCTGCCTGGACTCGACGATGAGCCAGCGGCCGGATCCGGTGCGGTTCCGGGGGCTGTCTCCCGACCCGGAGTATCGCGTCCGCGACGTCACGCCCGCCAGTACTGATCCGCTGCGCGGCCAGGTGATCGCCGATCGAGCGGGGGCCTGGCTGCCGGAACCGGTGGTGGCCACCGGGCGGCAGTGGGAGCGCTGGGGGATCGGCGCGCCCCTGATGCATCCCGAGAGCGCGAGGGTAGTGCACCTGGCGCGATGACGATAGGGTTGCCGCACCCGGTGATCCGGGTCACATCACTTCACTACGGATCGTCCGGCACGTACCTGCCGGTGAAGGAGCACGAGATGGCAACGGTGACATTCGAGAAGGCCCAGCGGTGGTTCCCCGGAGCGGACAAGCCCACGGTGCCCGGTATCGACCTTGAGATCGGTGACGGCGAGTTCATGGTCCTCGTCGGCCCGTCCGGCTGCGGCAAGTCCACCACGCTGCGGATGCTCGCGGGCCTGGAAGAGGTCAATGACGGCAAGATCTTCATCGGAGACCGGGACATCACGCACCTCCCGCCCAAGGATCGGGACATCGCGATGGTGTTCCAGAACTATGCCCTCTATCCGCATATGTCGGTTGCCGACAACATGGCGTTCGCGCTGAAGATGGCCAAGGTGCCGGTCGAGGAGCGCAACAAGCGAGTGCAGGACGCGGCGAAGATCCTCGGACTGACCGAGTTCTTGGAGCGCAAGCCGAAGGCGCTGTCCGGCGGTCAGCGCCAGCGAGTCGCGATGGGACGCGCCATCGTCCGGTCGCCGCAGGTGTTCTGCATGGACGAGCCGCTGTCGAACCTCGACGCGAAGATGCGGGTGCAGACCCGCACGGACATCGCGAAACTCCAGGCCGACCTCGGCGTCACCACGGTCTACGTCACCCATGACCAGGTCGAGGCGATGACCATGGGCGATCGGGTCGCGGTGATGAAGCTCGGTGTCCTCCAGCAGGTCGACACCCCGCTCCACCTGTACGACAAGCCCGCCAACCTGTTCGTGGCCGGCTTCATCGGATCGCCGCAGATGAACCTGATCGGTACCACGGCGACCAACGGCCAGGCGAAGGTCGGTTCCTACACCGTGCCGGTCGACGCCACCGCCGCCGCCC
>JBOFLE010000016.1:0-3384 GCA_051657705.1 Nocardioides sp.
GCACGAACTCGGCCTCCGCGGAGTCGTAGTCCAGCCCGGCCGCCTGCAGCGCCGAGCGAACCCCCACCAGGTCGCCGGCCTCGGAGAGCACCTGGAACGCTTCGCCCAGGTCGTTGATGTCCTCGGCGCCCGCGTCGAGAGCCGCTTCCAGGATGTCGTCCTCCGACACCGCTCGGGCGTCTTGCCGCTTCGGGACGATCACCACGCCCTTGCGATGGAACAGGAAGGACACCGAGCCCGGATCAGCCAGCGATCCGCCGTTGCGCGAGGTCGCGGTACGCACTTCCATCGCCGCGCGGTTCTTGTTGTCGGTCAGGCACTCGATCAACATCGCCACACCGGCCGGGCCGTAGCCCTCGTACATGATCGTCTGGTACTCCGCCGCCCCGGCCTCGGCGCCGGACCCACGCTTGACGGCGCGATCGATGTTGTCGTTGGGGACCGAGGACTTCTTGGCCTTCTGGATCGCGTCGTACAGCGTCGGATTGCCGGTCGGGTCGCCTCCTCCCAACCGCGCCGCGACCTCGACGTTCTTGATGAGTTTGGCGAACAGCTTGCCCCGCCTGGCGTCGACGACGGCCTTCTTGTGCTTGGTCGTCGCCCATTTCGAGTGACCTGACATCGATCCTGTCTACCTCACTTCGCGCCGGTTGGGTGGCGATGGTGCCGGACGATGTCGGCGAAGAACGCGTGGATCCGCGGATCCCGGCCGACTTCGGGGTGGAACGACGTGGCCAGCAGCGGCCCCTGTCGAACGGCGACGATCCTATCGCCGGGCCCGACCGGACCAGATCCCGACTCCGCCGCGGCCCCGTGAGCGTCCGCAGGGCCGCTCAGTCGAGCCAGCACCTCGACATCGGGACCGGCACGCGTGACCAGAGGGGCCCGGATGAACACGCCGTGCACCGGTGCGGACAGACCGGCCACGGTCACCGGGCTCTCGAAGGAGTCGACCTGCCGGCCGAACGCGTTGCGGCGCACCGTGATGTCGAGTCCGCCGAAGGTCTCCTGGTCCTCGGTGCCGTCGATGATCCGGTCCGCCAGCATGATCATCCCGGCGCAGGTGCCCAGCACCGGCATGCCGGCCTTGATCCGCTGCTTGATCGGCTCGAACAGGTCGAAGATCCGGGCGAGCTTGGCGATCGCGGTGGACTCCCCGCCCGGGATGATCAGGCCACCGATGTCGTCGAGTTCGCGCGGCCGGCGCACGGCCACCGCGGTCACTCCGATTCGGCCGAGCACGGCGAGATGCTCGCGAAAGTCGCCCTGCAGCGCGAGGACGCCGACCGGGCCGGAGCCCGAGACCCGATCGGTCTCCGAGTGCTCCCCGGAGTCTGTCGAGGTCACCAGCCGCGTTCGGCGAGCCGGTGCGGCATCGGGATGTCGTCAACGTTGATGCCCACCATCGCCTCGCCCAGTCCGCGCGACACCTTGCCCAGCACGTCGGGATCGTCGTAGAAGGTGGTGGCCTTGACGATGGCGGCCGCTCGCTGTTCCGGATTGCCCGACTTGAAGATGCCCGAGCCGACGAAGACCCCTTCGGCGCCGAGTTGCATCATCATGGCGGCATCCGCCGGGGTGGCGATGCCGCCGGCGGTGAAGAGCACCACGGGCAGCTTCCCGGAACCGGCGACCTCGCTGACCAGTTCGTAGGGCGCCTGCAGTTCCTTCGCGGCGACGTACAGCTCGTCGGCCGCCATCGAGTGCAGGCGGCGCAACTCCGCCCCGATGGTCCTCATGTGCGTGACCGCGTTGGACACGTCGCCGGTGCCGGCCTCGCCCTTGGAGCGGATCATGGCGGCGCCTTCGGTGATCCGCCGCAAGGCCTCACCCAGATTGGTCGCGCCACACACGAACGGCACGGTGAAGGCCCATTTGTCGATGTGGTGGGCGTAGTCGGCCGGGGTCAGCACCTCGGACTCGTCGACGTAGTCCACGCCGAGACTCTGCAGGATCTGAGCCTCCGCGAAGTGCCCGATCCTGGCCTTGGCCATCACCGGGATGGACACCGCCTCGATGATCGAGTCAATCATGTCCGGGTCGCTCATCCGCGACACGCCGCCCTGCGCCCGGATGTCCGCCGGCACCCGCTCGAGGGCCATGACGGCGACCGCCCCGGCATCCTCCGCGATCTTGGCCTGGTCGGCGGTGACCACGTCCATGATCACGCCGCCCTTGAGCATCTCGGCCATGCCGCGCTTCACCCGGCTCGTCCCGGTACCCGTCACGGCACTCGATGGCGATCCGGAGTCCGGGAGCGAGGGAGTGGTTGCGCTGCGATCGGGCATGCCTTCCATGGTACGGCGGCACGCCGACCGGCCGGAAAACCGAGACCGGAAAGGCGCGTCAGTCGCCCCCGCTCGACTGGACCAGTGCCCGGGCCTGCCGTCGTACCACCAGCACTCGCTGGACCACGGTGACCGTCGACGCGATCGCCAGCAGCCACAGCCCGGCCGGCAGGATCCACGGAGTGTGCAGCCAGTCGCTCAGCACGACGACGAGACCGAGCAGGATCAGCCGGTCGGCACGCTCCGCGATCCCGACCCGCGCGTCGAGACCGACTCCCTCGGCCCGAGCGCGTGCGTAGGACGTCAGGCTGCCGACGACCAGGCAGTACAACGACAGGCCGGCCAGGAAGTCCTCGCCGACGTCGACGAAGTAGGTGGTGAGCGCCGCGAAGACCGCGGCGTCGGCGACCCGGTCCATGGTCGAGTCCAGGAACGCGCCGAACGTGTCGGTGCGCCCCTGCAAGCGCGCCATGGTGCCGTCGAGGGCGTCGAACAGCGCGAATCCGGCCACCGCGAACGCCGCGGCCACCAGGTGACCGCGGGGTGCCAGGATCAGGGCCGACGCGCACACCCCGAGGGAGCCGGCCACGGTGACCGCATCCGGGCTGATGCCGAGCCGGAGCAACAGCCGGGCGAGCGGAGTGACCACCGCGCCGACCAACGCGCGCAGTGGTTCGACCATGATCAGGAGACTAAACCTCCGCTCGCCCGAGCCGGTGATCGCGGCGCCGCCGGATCAGAAGTCCTCGTCGAAGCCGACGCGGCCGGTGATCCCCATCTGGTAGGCGGAGACCCGGCGCTCGAAGAAGTTCGACAATTCCTGGACGTCCTGCAACTCCATGAAGGCCAACGGATTGGCCGACCCGAAGATCGGATCGAGGCCGAGGCGCTCCATGCGGCGATCGGCGACGTACTCGAGGTAGGCGCGCATGTCGCCGGACGTCAGTCCGGCCACCCCGCCGCCGAGCAGGTCCTCGGCGAACTGCGCCTCGGCATCGACTCCCTCGACCAGCATCTGCCTGATCTGGGCGACGAGGTCGTCGTCGAACAGCTCCGGCTCCTCGGCCCGGACCGTGTCCACCACGTCGAACGCGAA
>JBOFLE010000017.1:0-1398 GCA_051657705.1 Nocardioides sp.
TGGAGTTCGTCGCCGACAAGATCCCCTACATCGACTCCACGTGGGACGCGATCTCGACCGCGATCCGGCCGACGGCCGGCGCCGTCATCGCCCTGCTCATCGCCGGCGACGCCTCGTCGCTCGAGCAGGCCATCCTGGCTGCAGTCGGCGGTGGCACCGCGCTGGTATCGCACCTGATCAAGTCCGGAAGCCGGCTGGCCATCAACGCATCACCGGAACCGGTGAGCAATATCGCCGCCAGCGTCGCCGAAGACGTCGCCGTGTTGGGCGTGGTCTGGTACGCGATCGAGCACCCGCGGGCGGCGGCCGGTCTCGCGGCGGTTGCGCTCATCATCGGGCTGGTCGTGATCTATCTGCTTGCCAAGCTGGTGCGCAACGGGTGGCGCCGATGGAAGAGCACCGAGACCCGCCCACCTCGGTACGCCTGACCCGCACGCCGAGGCGTCACAAAAACAGGACGAGGCGTCACAAAAGCTAGCTGAGGCGTCACAAAAGAGCTGCTCTCGTGACGTGTCGGCATGCATTTGTGACGCGTCGACGTGCATTTGTGACGCGTCGGCGGGCGCTAGGACGTGACCAACTGCCAGGTCACCGTGACCGACGAGGAGATCTCCTGTTCCCCGGGCTCGAGCGCCATCTCGGCGGCCGCCTTTCCGGCGACGTCGCGGTATCCGGCGGCTGGAGAATGGTGCGCCCCGCCCTCGGTCACGGCGACCACCTCCCCCAGGTCGCCGGCGCTCAGCGCGGCCAACTGGCTGGCTCGGGTCAAGGCATCGGCGAAGGCGGTGGCGCGAGCCGAGGCCAGCGCCTCGGAAGGGTCCGACACCTGGAGCCCCAAGCCGTCCAGGCGGAGCCGATCCCCGATGTCCGCGGTCAATCGCGTCAACAGCTCGCCCGCCACCGGAAGCTCCGCGCATCGCAACGAGAACCGATAGCTCGCATCGAAGCCGGCCTGGCGCCCCGCGTTGTCGTAGGCCTGCCAGATCTGGACGTCGGAGGTCGACATTTTCGCCGGTTCGACATACTCACGGGCTATCGAGCGCAGCAACTCGGCTGCCGAGTTGGCGCCGCCGAAGGCGTCGGCCACGCCCATGCCGCGATGTGTCACCGCGACCTGTAGCACCGCCAGATCGGGAGTCGCCCGTCCCGTGCCGTAGCCGGTCGTCGTCACCGTCCGCGAGGTCGCCATAGTCCGCCATCCTAATGATCGGCCCCACCCGCGGCGCGAACGAGGCCTCAGACCGTGATGTTGAGCTGCTCGAAGATCTCCCGCGTGGCTGTGGACCGGTTCAGCGTGTAGAAGTGCAGGCCGGGTGCCGCGGCGCCGAGAAGCTCCTCGCAGAGCTCGGCGGCGATCGCCACTCCCTCGGCCCGCAAGGCCGCGGGATCGTCTCGGTG
>JBOFLE010000018.1:0-4840 GCA_051657705.1 Nocardioides sp.
TAGGGCTCCACGTACGACGGGTGGTTGTGGCTCTCGATCTTGAAGGTGACCGCGTACCCCTGACCGATGTCGATCACCCCGGCGTTCTCGCCGATGCCGGCCAGCATCGCGCCCACCGGGGTCTCCTGCGCGAGCTCGCCGAACTGCTTGAGATGGACCTTGGAGGACTTGTAGGAACAGTGCTCGCTCCACATCACCGAGTACATCGCCAGCTCGGCGCTGGTGGGCCGGCGGCCGAGGATCTCCCGGATCCGCGCGTACTCATCTTCCTTCAGCCCCAACTCGGCCCATGGCTGGGGCCGGTCCGGGTCCTCGGACGCATGGGCAACGGTGTCGACAGCCTGGAGGATGTCTTGAGCGAGAACGGCCACCTACCCAATCTAGTGGCGAGGCCCGCCCTCCCCCGAAATGCGCCCGGCCCTCACGGACGGATCGCGGCCAGGCGCCGCCGGATGCTGTCGGCCGCCTCCTCGGGCCCGGTGTGGGTGGTGTCGAACGTAAGGTCCGCGGACGCCAGACGCGGCGTCGCGCGCCAACGCTCCAGCCGCTCTGTCCGTTTCCGATCGCCGCGGCCGATGAGCCGACGCGCGGCCGTCTCGATGTCGCACCAGAGCTCCACGGCCAGCCAGGTCGCCGGTCGGGTGCACCGGCGGATGCTGTCGACGGCCTCGGGATCGCCCAGGCTAACGACGGGGCAACCCCCGTAGGCCAGCAGCCGCGCCAACTCCGCGTGGTCGAAGGCATAGCGAGCGCCGTATCGGCGCGCCTCCCAGACCAACTCGCCTCGCGCCGCGAGTTCGTCGAAGGCGTCCTGGGTTCCGGGGCGGTACTCGCCGCGCGGAGGGGTCCCACCCGCGATGTCGCCGGCCTTCAGCGGTCGGAACGGCACAAACCCGGCCCGCTCCGCCAGGGCCCTGGTGAGCGTCGATTTGCCGGCGGCCGGTGGCCCGTAGAGCAGTACTCCTCGGTTCACTGCCGCCGCCACCGTTTCAGGAGCGCGTCGGCCTGGTCTGCCAGGGCCGGATCGCCGGTCGAGTTCAGCACGATGTCGTGCGGTTCGGCCGGACACACAGCCATGTCGAGATGGGCACTGTAGGCGGACCAGTCGGCAAGCTTGGCGGCGTCACGGGCGGCACCTCGCTTGGCGAGGTAGGCGTGCATCGTCGGGATGTCGCAGCGCATCCACACCAACCGCCGCGTCACGTCGAGCTCGGCACATGTGTGGTCGAGGCTGGCGATCCATCCTTCGTCCACCAGTTCATCGACGAAGGGGGCGGTCGCGATGACCGACACGCCGCACTCCAAATTCTCGATGACCGTCGCGACGAGAGCGGCGTACTCGGTCGGCCTGATGCGCTCGAGGTAGGCCGGCGACTCGCGGTCTCCGACAGAGTGACCGAACGCGTCCAAGGCGACCTCGACGACGTGGCGCGTCGCCGAGTCCTTGTCGAGAACTGCCCAGCCGGTACGTCGGGCGAGCACCCGCCCGAACTCTGTCTTGCCACTGCCCGGAAACCCGCCGACGATGACGAGCGTCGGCCGGGTTCGTGGTCCTGGTCGGCGATCGCGGACCACTCGGCGCGACCGAGCCGTGCTCTCGACCAGGCCTTGGTCCGCGAGTAGCTTCATCGCCTCGGTGATGGTGAAGACGCTCACGCCCCACTGATCGGCCAGCTCGCGGGTCGAGGCCAACGCCTGGCCGTCGCGCAGGAGGCCGGCGTCGATGTCGTCGCGGATCAGCTTCGCGATCTGCTCGGTGCGGCTGCCCGCACCCGGCACGATCCGGCCCCGCTGATCAGACACGGACCTCAATCTAACAACTCGCGGGCCAGGCCCACCCGCCACTCGGGAGACCCTCTTGATGTCGCGACCTATCAATTGTTAGGTTCCAAGGGAAGCTGAAGACCGGATCACTCTCACCAGCAACTCTCACTAGGGACTCGGGATGACCAAGCACACAGCAGAAGAGGCGGTCGCACGCGAGGTCCGCGACGCCTACCGCCACCTACGCCGCGCCGAGATCAAGGGCACGGCACTTCGTCATCACGACGACCGGCCCTTGGTTCGCCGGATCCGGCGGGCCCGCTGGTACCGCCTCCACTACCGGCCGGCGGCGGCCCGCTTCGACCGAGCCGTGCTCGCCTACGAAGCCCACCTGACCCAGCACCGCCCCGGCCTGACCCCGCGGGACTTCCTCGACGCCTGCGCGGCCATCCTCAAGGCGCCCGACGACACCCGTGACGGGCCTCGGCAACAGGTCACGCGCACACCCGACCCGGCCGACAATTCGGTTCATCCACCATCCGGCGAATACCCGCGTTGAAGAATAGGAATTTCTATTCGCCTGCCGAATAAGGCAGGGATATCTATTCGAAGAGTTAATATCGGCCGATGCGCGCTTCCCCCCGGGCCGTTGTTGTCCCCCTTTTGTCAGTCATACTCCTCGCCGGCCTCTGGTCAGGCGGTGTCGCCCATCCGTCGTACGCCGACAACCGCGCCACGCCGGGCGACTTCACCGGCTACGGCTTCGATCAATGCCTGACGCCGAGCCAGGCGAAGATGGATGTCTGGCTCGAGTATTCGCCGTTCCTGGCCGCCGGGATCTACATCTCCGGCGACTCCCGCGCGTGCCGACGCCAGCCGAACCTCACCCCGACCTGGGTGAGCACCCAACTGGCGAAGGGCTGGCGACTGCTACCGATCACACTGGGGCCGCAGGCCTCGTGCAGCACGCGCTTTCCCCGCTACGCCGACGACGAGGTGATCGACGACGACCCCGGGCCCCACGGAGGCTACCGCGCCGCCCGCCGACAGGGCCGCGCCGAGGCCGTCGCCGCGGTCAAGGCGGCGCGGAGCCTGGGCATCGTCGCGGGCAGCACCCTGTGGTACGACATCGAGGCGTACGACGCGACCCGGAGCGCATGCCGGGAGTCCGCGCTGGCCTTCCTGACCGGGTGGACCAGGCGCCTGCATCGACTCGACTACGTCTCGGGCGTCTACTCGAGCGCCGGATCGGGGATCGCCGCGCTGGATCGAGCCCGCGCGGCACGGCGGGCGGACCTCGCGCTGCCCGACTACGTCTGGCTGGCGCGCTGGGACGGCATCGCGAATACCTCCACGTCGTACGTCTCCGAGCAGGGCTGGAACCCGCACCGCAGGATCAAGCAGTACCTGGGCGGTCACGACGAGACCTGGGGCGGTGTCACGATCAACATCGATCGCAACTACCTCGATGTCGGGAGGGGGTCCGTCGCGCCGGCTCAGACGTGGTGCGGCGGCGTCCGGGTCGACTACCCGCGCTATCGCGCGCTCGCCCCGGGCCTGAAGCGGCCCAAGGCCGCGATCGTGCTGAAGTGCCTGCTCGAGCGCCACGGCTACTTCCGCGGCGAGATCACCGGCGCTTACGGCGGGCGTGTCATCCGAGCCGCCCGCCGCTGGCGAGCCGACCACGGCTTCCGGGCCCGGTCTCGCTGGGGCGCGCGCGAATGGGTCGCGCTGCTCTCCGGCGGCCGGCAGCCGGTCGTGAAGATCGGCTCGGCATCGGGCGACGTGCGACGGGTCCAGCGCGCGATGAACGCGGCGCGGATCGCCGAACTCCGCATCACCGGAGTCTTCGACGACGATACCCGCGCCGCCGTCCGGGCGTGGCAGCGAGCGCTCGGTGATCCGGTCACCGGCGTCGTGGCCCCCACCTCTTGGAAGCGGCTCCAGGCCGGCCGCTTCTAACGCCGACCCGGCAGTTATCTGGCCAGATATACGGCGTGTCGAAGGACAACTGCCGGGTCAGGCGCCGGCCAGGACCTCGGCGGCCATGCTGGTGAAGAAGCCCAGCCCGTCAGTGCCGGCGCCGGTCAGGGCCTCGACCGCGTGCTCGGGATGCGGCATCAGACCCACCACGTTGCCCCGCTCGTTGCAGATGCCGGCGATGTCGCGCATCGACCCGTTCGGGTTGTCGCCGAGGTAGCGAGCGACCACCCGGCCCTCGCCCTCAAGTGCGTCGAGGGTCCGCTCGTCGGCCACGAACCCGCCCTCGCCGTTCTTGATCACGATGGTGACCTCGGCACGCTCGTCGTACGCCGAGGTCCACGGCGTGCGGTTGTTCTCGATCCGCAGCCGCTGGTCGCGGCAGACGAACTTGCGGTGGTCGTTGCGGATCAGCGCGCCCGGCAGCAGATGCGACTCGCACAGGATCTGGAAGCCGTTGCAGATGCCGAGCACCGGCATACCGCGGTTCGCGGCGACGATGACCTGGGCCAGCACCGGCGAGAACCGGGCGATCGCCCCGCAGCGGAGATAGTCCCCGTAGGAGAATCCGCCCGGCAGGACGATCGCGTCCACCGCGGGCAGCGTGTCGTCACCGTGCCACAGCGACACGGCCTCGTGACCGCCGATGCGGACCGCCCGGCGTGCGTCGACATCGTCGAGCGAGCCGGGGAAGGTGACGACACCGATCTTCACTGGTCGGTCCCGGTCTCGACCTCGCGGTCCGGGACCTCCGGGAAGATCTCGGCCCGGACGATCTCCGAGGTCGACTCGGCATCGCCGCCGATGCCGAGCGGAGACACCACTTCCTCCGCGCGAACCGTGAAGTCCTCGATGACGGGATTGGACAACAACGTCTCGGCCATCTTCTCGACCTGCGCCAGCCGCTCTCCGGTGAGTTCGCCGTCGATCTCCACCTCGAACCTCTTGCCCTGGCGTACGTCGATCACGCCGTCGAACCCCAGCCTCGGCAGCGCGCCCTGGACCGCCTTGCCCTGGGGGTCGAGGATCTCGGGCTTGGGCATGACGTCGACGACGACTCGGGCCACCTGTCGCTCCTTGGGTTTGACTACCGGAC
>JBOFLE010000019.1:0-14137 GCA_051657705.1 Nocardioides sp.
GAGAAGGCCCCGCCGTCGGCCTGACCGCGCGGCGGATAGGCATAGATGTTCTGCTCGAGGCGCCCCCGCTCGTCGCGGTCGTAGCCTTCGGCGAGATCGGGTACGGCGTATCTCTTGTCGAAGTACGCCGACCGCGCCATGCCCGCCCGTTCGAAGACTTCCCGCTCGACATATTCCTGGAACCCGGTCCCCGCCGCCGACTCGACGGCCAGCCCGGCCAGCAGATAGCCGGCATTGCAGTAGCGATGCCGCTCGCCGGGCGCGAAGTTGGGCGGCTTGTGGGCGAAGACCGGCAGGAAGTCGCGGGTGGTGACGACGGTGTGGCAGGGGTATTCGGCGAAGACCTCGGCGTAGTTCTCGCCGTCGTCCTCCTCGGCGATGTCGGCGATACCGCTGGTGTGGGTCAACAACTGCCGCAAGGTCACCTCGTCGGAGATCGTGGTCCCGTCCAGGTCGGCGTAGTCGTGGATCGACACGTCCAGGTCCAACTCCCCGGTATCGACGAGTTGTAGCACCGCGACGGCGGTGAACAGCTTCGAGATCGACGCCAGGTCGAACCGCATGCCGAGCGTGTTGGCGATCCCCCAGCGCGGCGTCGCCAGGCCGTGGGCGGATTGGAGGATGATCTCGCCGTCGAGGCGCACATCGACCACGCCGGAGAAGTCGCTCTCCGCAAGGAAATCGTCGAGTGCCGATGCGTCGAACCAAGCGGCAGTCACCGAAGTACCGTAACTACCGCATCGCTCGGACCGCACCCCATTTTTCCCGCCCACCCGTCCCGAGATAGCGGCCGAGCCGTCCCGTAGTAGCAATCGACCCGTCCTTCGGAAGCCGACGTGCGGTTGCTCAGGAGCAGGTCGGCGCTAGTCTGTCGCACGTGCCCAGCATCCGTCCCCTGACGAAGGTCCTGGTGGCCAACCGCGGGGAGATCGGGGTCCGAGTGGTCCGGGCCTGCCGAGACGCCGGCCTGGTCAGCGTCGCGGCATACGCCGACAGCGATCGCGACGCCCTGTTCGTCCGCCTGGCCGACGACGCCTATGCGCTCGAAGGGCAGACTCCCGCCGAGACCTACCTGAACATCGACAAGCTGATCCGCGTCGCGGAGCGCTCCGGCGCGGACGCGGTCCATCCCGGCTACGGATTCCTGTCCGAGAACGCCGACTTCGCGCGAGCCGTGACCCAGGCCGGCCTGATCTGGATCGGACCGCCCCCGGAAGCGATCGAGAAGCTCGGCGACAAAGTCCGGGCCCGGCACATCGCGGCGAAAGTCGGCGCCCCGCAGGTGGTCGGGACCCCCGACCCGGTGACGAGCGCCGGCGAGGTGGTCGCCTTCGCCCAGAATCACGGCCTGCCGATCGCGATCAAGGCGGCGTTCGGCGGCGGGGGTCGCGGCCTCAAGGTCGCCCGCAGTCTCGGGGAGGTAGCCGAGCTCTACGACTCCGCGGTCCGGGAGTCGGTCGCCGCGTTCGGCCGCGGCGAGTGCTTCGTCGAGCAGTACCTCGACCGCCCGCGGCACGTCGAGACCCAGTGCCTGGCCGATCTGCATGGCAACGTCGTCGTGGTCTCGACCCGGGACTGCTCCCTGCAGCGGCGACACCAGAAGCTCGTCGAGGAGGCGCCCGCGCCTTTCCTGACCGATCCCCAGGTCGAGAAGCTCTACGCGGCATCCAAGGCCATCCTCCGCGAGGCGGGCTATGCAGGTGCCGGCACCTGCGAATTCCTGGTGGGCCAGGACGGCACCGTCTCGTTCCTGGAAGTGAACACCCGGCTGCAGGTCGAGCACCCGGTCAGCGAGGAGGTCACCGGAATCGACCTGGTGCGCGAGATGTTCCGGATCGCGGCCGGCGAGGAGTTGGGGTACGACGACCCGCCGGTGAGCGGTCACTCGATCGAGTTCCGGATCAACGCCGAGGATCCCGGAGCCGGTTTTCTGCCGGCACCGGGCACTCTGCTCACGTGGCGACCACCGAGCGGACCCGGAGTCCGGCTCGACTCCGGCTACGAGGCCGGGGAGACCGTCCCGGGCGCATTCGACTCGCTGATCGCCAAACTGATCGTCACCGGAACCGACCGGGCCGAGGCCCTCGCCAGGTCGCGGCGGGCGCTCGCGGAGTTCGAGGTCTCCGGTATGCCGACGGCGCTCGCCTTCCACCGAGTCGTGGTCGACGACCCGGCCTTCGTCGGAGAGGAGGGCCGCTTCGACGTCTACACCGACTGGATCGAGACCGGGTTCGACAATCAGATCGCGCCGTACGCCGGGCCGATCGCGGCGGACAACGAGGCGGCCGCACGGCACACGATCGTAGTCGAGGTCGCCGGACGCAGGCTTGAGGTGGTACTCCCCGAGGGCTTCGGGCCAGCGGCGTCATCCGTTGGCACGACTCCGAGAGCGGCCAGCCCTCGCCGGACCAATAGGAAGGCGGGTCCAGCGACGAGCGCGGGTGGCGAAGCCGTGACCAGCCCGATGCAGGGCACGATCGTGAAGATCGCGGTCACCGAGGGCGATCAACTCGCCGAAGGCGATGTCGTGGTGGTGATCGAGGCGATGAAGATGGAGCAGCCGATCAAGGCCCACAAGGCCGGTATCGTGACCGCGCTGAGCGCCGAGGTCGGCGCCACCGTCGCCGCCGGCGCCCTGATCTGTGCGATCACCTCACTGGAGCCCGACACGCCCCTGACCCTGGCCTCCAGAGTTGCCCCGGTATAGCGAGCGACCGCATCAAGGAGTTGCGGAGCCGGGCGATCGCACTGCCGGTTGGCGGCAGTGGCGGGGAAGCAAACACCTCGACCCGCACCGCGGCTCCCGGTCGCTGATCCTCGGTGGCGAGGCCGGTTCTCCTCGTTCTGGCGCGTCACCGAGCGCCAGTCCACGGCCGGTGAACGTGCCCGAGCGGTGGCCGGCGCCGGCCACCGCTCGCAGGTCGCTAGCGCCTCACCCGCGCCCGCCGGCTCGCCGATCTCGCGCGTGGACGACGTCCAGCACCTGGTACGGACGCAGATCAGGGGTGCCGAGACCGGCCTGCTCGAGCGTCGGCGCAGGCAATTGCTGGAAGCCCGACACCCACGTCGCGCGATCGCTGAATTCGACGACATTGACGTTCCGCAGGCCGTCGGTCGAGGTATGGATGTTCGTCGAACGCCAACCTAACCGGTCGGCTTGCTCCCGGATGATGGTGCGGTCGTTCTCGACCATGCCACCCAGCACGGTTGACTGGCTCTCGCTTTCGTCGATCGTCACTTCGTTGATAGCGATTCCCTGCTCACCGACCGTAAAGGTCCCCGCCCCGGAGCCATCCCGCTGCGACTGATGGGCGACGACGTACTCACGGGGCCGTGACGCCGCCGGCACTGCGGCCTCCCGCTGCGCCGAACGGATCCGGGCACTGGCCACCGACTGGTCAACGGCTCGCAACTGGACGTACGCCACCACCCGAGTTAGGTCGTCCTGGGTGGTGACCGGAGTGTTCGGTGTCAGCCCGTCCTGGCCGAAGGCGGTGGCGGACACCAGGCGCGGATCGCGCGTGAGTAGTCGGTTCGCCTCCCGTAGGCGCGCCACCAGCCGGGCTTTGTCAGCCTCGGGCACCCGGAACACCTGGATCACGGTGCGCACCGATGGGTTCTGTGTAATCGTCAGAGTGTTCTGTTGCAGGCTCGCCGCCTGCGAGTCCGGCTGAGCCGACGCCGGTCCGGCCGCTCCAGCCACGGCTCCCGCCATCACCACCGCGGCAGCCAGACCTGCCCCGCGCATCCGCCTGCCGGGCGAGACCCTGCCGCCTGCCGTCGATTTCGCACTGCTCTCCATCTCGTCCTCCGATCGTTATGAGGGACTGTCCCTCGCGATCACCGTGACAACTGACCGGTGGTCAGCAAAGGCTGACGACATCCACTCGACGAACTCTTGACGGACGTCTCAGCTTCGGCACCGCTTCTCAGGCAGGGTTTATCTCCGACGACACTGATGACCGACGGTCAGTCAGCTATTTCCGAGCCCCCATGATCCTCATCTCCCCGGTTCGTGGCGACAACGCAGGGCCGGGATACCGTGCAGGCCGCCTCGACTTCATGCCCGCCTGGGCACTGCTATCGAAAGCAGCGACCCACACCTCGTTCGACGGATTGCGAAACGTCGACACTCCGCGACTCGGCGGCGGGCAACCTCACCGACCTTGCGTGCGGCGAGGCCGCCCGCCGAGACCGCGGATGACGAAGTCGACAGTCTGGTCGACCACCTGTCGCAGAGTCGCCTCGTCGTGCTCTTCGTCGAGAGCCGACATCACCAGCACGCGCAGAACGGCATCGAGGAACATGGCGGCGAACTTGGGGTCGACCTCGGCCGCGATCTCACCGCGGGCCACCGCCTCCTCGATCATGGCCCGTTCCACGCTGCCCGCCGATCGCTCCCGCTCGCCGGGCCGAGCGCTGACCAATACGTCGAGATCGACGTAGCGAATGATGTCGCGGTACTCCACCGCTACGCCGATGCCGCTGCGGGCCAGCGCGGTCAACCGGTCCGTGAGGTTCATGCTGCTGTCCGACGCGCGGGCGGCCGCAGCGTTCACCGCCTCGCGGATTTGCACGGTGAGCGCATTGACCAAAGCCGCCTTGGACGGGAAGTACAAGTAGACCGTGCCCTTGGCCACGCCGGCCCGCTGGGCGATCTCGGCCACAGATGCCTGTTCGTAAAGTCGCTCGGCCAGCAACTCACGCGCGGCAGCAAGAATCCGCATGCGCTTGTCGTCGCTGACGCCGCGGAGCCGACCGTCGTAACCCAAGCCGCTGGCTCCTGGTGCGACCGAGCGAGAGTCATGCCTCGTCATAGCCGGCATCCTGCCAGGCCTCAAAGGCAGGAGGCCGTGGCTGAACGCCATGAGAGTTGCCCATTGCCGCCTGGCGGGGCCGGTTCCAGACTCGTCCGGCGCCGGGGGTGCCGAGGGGTGGCGTTGACGCGTCCGACTCACGAGCCCACTAGCGTTGATCTCATGTTCTCGAAGGTCTTAGTCGCGAACCGCGGCGAAATCGCGATCCGGGCGCTCCGCGCGGCGTACGAACTCGGTGCTCGGACGGTGGCGGTGTTCCCGCACGAGGATCGCTGGTCCGAACACCGGTTGAAGGCCGACGAGGCCTACCAGATCGGCACGCCCGGGCATCCGGTCAAGGCCTACCTGGACCCGCAGGGCATCGTCGAGGTGGCCCGCCAGTGCGGTGCCGACGCGGTGTACCCCGGATACGGCTTCCTGTCGGAGAATCCCGCCCTCGCCGAAGCCTGCGCGGCCGCCGGAGTCACCTTCGTGGGCCCGCCGGCCGAGGTCCTGACCCTCACCGGCAACAAGGCCACCGCGATCGCCGCGGCGAAGTCGGCCGGCGTCCCCACCCTGGCCGGTGTGGCGCCTTCGCGGGACGTCGACGCGCTGGTGGACGCCGCCCGGCCGCTGCCCTATCCGCTGTTCGTCAAGGCCGTCGCCGGGGGCGGTGGCCGGGGCATGAGACGAGTCGAGGACGGCGCGGCGTTGCGTGAGGCCGTGGAGACCTGCATGCGCGAGGCCCAAGGCGCCTTCGGGGACCCGACGGTGTTCATCGAGCAGGCGGTGGTCGATCCGCGGCACATCGAGGTGCAGGTTCTCGCGGACGGCCAAGGCAACGTCATCCATCTCTTCGAGCGGGATTGCTCGGTGCAGCGGCGACACCAGAAGGTCATCGAGATCGCGCCCGCTCCCAACCTCGACCCGGCGATCCGGGACCGGATGTGCGCGGACGCGGTCCGGCTGGCGCGCGAGATCGGATACGTCAACGCCGGCACCGTGGAGTTCCTGCTCGACGCCGCCGGCAACTACGTCTTCATCGAGATGAACCCACGCATCCAGGTCGAGCACACCGTGACCGAGGAGGTCACCGATGTCGACCTGGTGCAGTCCCAGCTCCGAATCGCCTCCGGCGAGTCGCTGGCCGACCTGGGGTTGAGCCAGGACAGCGTGCACCTGCGCGGAGCGGCCGTGCAATGCCGGATCACCACCGAGGACCCGGCCAACGGTTTCCGGCCCGACACCGGCAAGATCACGACGTACCGCTCTCCCGGCGGCGCGGGCATCCGGCTGGACGGCGGTACCACGTTCACGGGCGCGGAGATCAGCCCGCACTTCGACTCGCTGCTGGCCAAGCTCACCTGCCGCGCCCGCACCTTCGAGAAGGCCGTCGAACGAGCCCGCCGCGCGGTAGCCGAGTTCCGGATCCGCGGGGTCTCCAGCAACATCGCCTTCCTGCAGGCGGTGCTGGAGGACCCCGACTTCGTCGCGGGCGGAGTGACGACGTCTTTCATCGAGACGCATCCGCACCTGCTGACGGCGCGCAGTTCCGCCGACCGCGGCACCAAGCTGTTGCAGTATCTGGCCGACGTCACGGTCAACCAACCCCACGGTCCGGCTCCGGTCACGCTCGACCCGGCCACCAAACTGCCTCAGATCGATCTGGAGGCCCCGCCGTCGGCCGGCACCCGGCAGCTGCTCCAGGAGCTGGGCCCGACCGAGTTCGCGGCGAGACTCCGGGCGCGGGACGGCGTGGCTGTCACCGACACCACCTTCCGCGACGCTCACCAGAGTCTGCTGGCGACCCGCGTGCGCACCCGCGACCTGCTCGCGGTGTCCGGGCACGTCGCCCGGATGACCCCGCAACTGTGGTCCCTGGAGGCCTGGGGCGGCGCGACGTACGACGTGGCGCTGCGGTTCCTGACCGAGGACCCGTGGGAGCGGCTGGCCCGGTTGCGTGAGGCGGTCCCCAACATCTGCCTGCAGATGCTGCTGCGCGGACGCAACACCGTCGGATACACCCCGTATCCGATCGAGGTCACCGACGCCTTCGTCGCGGAAGCGACCACCACCGGCATCGACGTGTTCCGGATCTTCGACGCGCTCAACGACGTCGAACAGATGAGGCCGGCGATCGAATCCGTCCGGGCCACCGACCACGCGATCGCCGAGGTCGCGCTGTGCTATACCGGGGACCTGTCGGATCCGGGCGAGAAGCTCTATACCCTCGACTACTACCTCGGGCTGGCGGAGCGGATCGTGGCGGCCGGGGCACACGTGTTGGCGATCAAGGACATGGCCGGACTGCTGCGGGTGCCGGCCGCTCGCACGCTGGTCACGGCGCTGCGCGCCGAGTTCGACCTGCCGGTTCATCTGCACACTCACGACACCCCCGGCGGCCAGCTCGCCACGCTAGTCGCCGCCATCGATGCCGGCGTGGACGCGGTCGATGCCGCCTGCGCCTCCATGTCGGGTACGACGTCCCAGCCGGCGCTGTCGGCGCTCGTGTCCGCCACCGATCGCGGCCCCCGGGAGACCGGTCTGTCCCTCGCCGCGGTGTGTGCCATGGAGCCGTACTGGGAGGCCGTACGCCGGGTGTACGCGCCGTTCGAATCCGGATTGCCCGCGCCGACCGGCCGGGTCTACGAGCACGAGATCCCCGGTGGCCAGCTCTCGAATCTCCGCCAACAGGCGATCGCGCTCGGGTTGGGCGAGAAGTTCGAACAGATCGAGGACATGTACGCCGCCGCCAACCGCATCCTCGGCAACGTAGTCAAGGTGACTCCGTCCTCGAAGGTGGTCGGCGATCTCGCGCTTCATCTGGTCGCGACCGGCGCCGATCCCACCGAGTTCGCCGACGATCCGGGCGCCTTCGACATCCCGGACTCGGTGATCGGCTTCCTGGGCGGCGAGCTCGGCGATCCGCCCGGTGGCTGGCCCGAGCCGTTCCGCACCAAGGCCCTGGCCGGCCGGACGTGGACGCCACCGGTCGCCGAGCTGACGGACGCGCAGCGCGAGCAATTGGCGGCCGAGCCGCGGCGTACCCTCAACACCCTGCTGTTCGCGGGCCCGACCCGGGAGTTCACGGAGACCCGGCAGGCCTACGGCGATGTCTCGTTGCTGTCGACCGCGGACTATCTCTACGGCTTGCGAACCGGAACCGAGCACCGGCTGGAGCTCGACGAGGGCAAGACCGTGTACTTCGGCCTGGAGGCGATCAGCGAGCCGGACGAGCGCGGCTATCGCACGGTGATGGCCACCCTCAACGGCCAATTGCGACCGATGAGCGTCCGTGATCAGCGCATCGCGACCGATGCCGCCGGCGGCGAGAAGGCCGACCCGGGGAACCCGCGCCATGTGGCCGCTCCTTTCCAAGGTGCGGTCACGGTCACGGTGCGCGTCGGTGACAGCGTGGCGGCGGGCGACACCGTAGCGACCATCGAGGCCATGAAGATGGAGGCCTCGATCACCGCACCCGTCGCGGGCGTCGTCGAACGAGTCCCGATCGCCGGCACCCGACCCGTCGAGGGCGGCGACCTGGTCGTCGTCCTCGCCTGATTCCTCGCGCACCGCCACCACCTCAGGGCAACTGCGCGCTTGTTGTCGGCGATCGGCCGATGCCACGACGTTTCGAGCGCACCTGCACCCTTCGTCGCGCCCGGGACCCGCTTTCGGTGCCGCGCTCTACGATGGCGGCATGGGAACCCTCATCCTCATCATCCTCGGGATGCTGGTCATTTCGTTCATCATGAGCAGTCGCCGCCGACAACTGGCCGGACCGGCTCTGGGCACGCGGAACCGCAAGGAGATCGCGGCCGAGTTCGACGGCGCACGCAAGCTCGCCGAGGAAGACATCACCGTCTTCGGCGAGGAACTCCAGAACCTCCACATCGAGACCATGACCACCGAGCTCGACACTCCTATGCGGCAGGACTACCAGCGAGCGCTCAACAGCTACGAGACGGCCAAGGAGCGCGTCGGCACGGCCACGACCGCCGACGAGATCAAGACCGTCACGCACGCACTGGAGGACGGTCGTTACGCAATGGCGTGTGTGCTGGCCCGGCAGGACGGCGAACCGCTCCCGACCCGGCGGGCACCATGCTTCTTCAACCCGCAACACGGACCGTCCACCACCGACATCGAATGGGCTCCTCCGGGCGGTGAAGCGCGCGAGATCCCGGTGTGCGGCGCCGACGCCGATCGGGTCAGGCAAGGCGCGGAACCAGATATCCGGATGGTCAACAAGGGCTTCCAGAACGTGCCGTATTGGCGGGGCGGTCCGGGCTACCAGCCCTACGCGATGGGCTACTACGACTCGTTCGCCTCGATGATGCCGATGTTCTTCGTGATGACCATGCTCAACCCGTTGTGGATGGGCGGCATGGTGGACGACTTCGGCACCGGTTACGACGCGGGTTTCGATGCCGGGTACGACGAAGGCGCGGCCGGCGGCGACTCGGATGGTGGTGGCGACGGAGACTCGGGTGGCGATAGTGGCGGCGACGCCGGTGGAGATTCGGGCGGGGATCTCGGCGGAGACTCCGGCGGCGGTGGCGACTGGGGCGGTGGCGACTGGGGCGGCTTTGACGGCGGCGGCTTCGACGGCGGCGGCTTCTGAGCTGACCCGGCAGTTATCTGGCCAGATTGCCAGCGTGTCGCTGGCTTCTTCTGCTGCTCGCGGCGCTGGGAGCCGTCGTACCTTACTACCGACAAGCGGGTCAGTGCCGTCCGTGATCGATTGCTCGTCTGCGCGGCAACGGTGTTTGATCGGGCCCAGTTGCGGCCTATCACTTTGGTGGGCGCTCCGCTCCGACGAGATCGGCAGACAGTCGCCTCGTGACGCCTCACCGCGCATTGTGACGCCTCACCGCGCGTCTGTGACGTGTCGGCGTGCTTTTGTGACGCCTCGGCGGGCGCTTCCGTTCAGGATTTGTGGAGGCGGCGGGCGGCTTCGGCGATCGAACCCGACAAGGACGGATACACCGTGAAGGCATGCGCCAATTGGTCCGCGGTGAGCGACTCGGCCACCGCCAGAGAGACCGCGTGAATCAGCTCCGACGCACGCGGAGCCACCACGACACCGCCGACCACCGAGCCGGTGCCGGGCCGGCAGAACAGCTTCACGAAGCCGTCGGTGATCCCCTGCATCTTGGCTCGGGCATTGGTGGCCAGCGGCAACATCACGGTCTCGGCGGCGACCTCACCCGAGTCCACGGCCCGCTGAGTCCAACCGACCGTCGCGATCTCCGGCGCGGTGAAGACGTTGGAGGAGACCTTCGCCAGGTCGAGCGGCTTGACCGCGTCGCCGAGGTAGTGCCACATCGCGATCCGGCCCTGCATCGCCGCTACCGAGGCCAGCATCAACACGCCGGTGCAGTCACCGGCGGCGTACACCCCGCCAACCGACGTACGAGAGACCCGGTCGACCTCGATGAATCCGTTCTCGTCGAGCCGGACGCCGGTCTCGGCCAACCCGAGGTCCCCGGTGTTCGGGATCGAGCCGAGGGCCAGGATGCAGTGCGATCCGGTGACCGTCTCGCCGTCGGTAAGGGTCACCGTCACCAGATCCCCGTCGCGTAGGACGCTCCGCATCCGCGACTGGGAGAGCAGCCGCATTCCCCGACGAGTCAACACCTGCTCTAATACCGCGGCGGCATCGCCGTCCTCGCCCGGCAATACTCGATCCCGAGATGACACCAGAGTGACCCGGATGCCCAGCGCGACGTACGCCGACGCGAATTCCGCTCCGGTGACGCCGGAGCCGACCACGATGAGATGGTCGGGCAGCTCGTCGAGGTCGTAGACCTGCTCCCAGGTAAGGATGCGCTCGCCGTCCGGTTGCGCCTCGGGCAACACGCGGGGCCGGGCGCCGGTCGCCAGCAGCACCGCGTCGGCCTCGATGGTCTCGTGCGACCCGTCGGCCAGCGCCGCGGCCACTCGACCCGCTCCGTCCAGCCGGCCCCGGCCGCGAATCACCGTCACGCCCTCGCGCTCCAGCCGTGCGGTGATGTCGTGCGACTGATCCGCGGCGAGCCGCTTGACCCGGGCGTTGACGACGGCCAGGTCGACGCCGATCGCCGTGGTCCCGGCTGTGCTGGCAGACTCCCCGGCCTCGACCAGCCGCACGCCGAGCGCCTCGGCCGCCGACATGTCCGTCATCACCTCGGCGGTCGCGATCAGCGTCTTGGACGGGACGCAGTCGGTGAGCACGGCCGACCCGCCGATGCCGTCGCGGTCGACCACCGTCACCCGCGCCCCGAGCTGCGCGGCCACCAGAGCCGCTTCGTAGCCCCCGGGACCGCCTCCGACGATGACGACGCGGTTCATCGGCGCGTCACAGGTTGATCATGTGGCCGGCGATGCCGTGCACGGCCTCCTTGACCGCTTCGCTGAGCGTAGGGTGGGCGAACACGTTCCGGGACACTTCGTCCGCGGTCAGGTCCCACTGCTTCGCCAGTGTCAGGACCGGCATCATTTCGGTGACATCGGGTCCGATCATGTGTGCGCCCAGGAACTCGTTGTGCTCCGCGTCGGCCACGATCTTCACGAAGCCGACCGCGTCACCGAGGCCTTGGGCCTTGCCGTTGGCGGCGAAGGGGAACGTCGCGGTCTTGACGTCGTACCCCTTGTCACGGGCCTGCTGCTCGGAGTAGCCGAACGAGCCGATCTGCGGCTGGCAGTACGTGGCACGCGGAACCATCTCGAAGTCGATCTCCATGGTGTCGGCACCGGCGATGGTCTCTGCGGCGACGATGCCCATCGCCTCGGCGACGTGGGCCAGCATCAGCTTGCCGGTGACGTCGCCGATGGCGTACACCCCGGCCACGTTCGTGCGGCCACGGCCGTCGACGGCGATCGCGCCTCGATCGGTGGTCTCGACGCCCGTCTTCTCGAGTCCGTAGCCGTCCAGCCGCGGCGCGAAGCCGATGGCTTGCAGGACCTTGTCGGCCTCCAACACCCGAGCCTCGCCGCCGGCCGCCGGAGTCACCGTGACCTTCACCTTCTCGCCGGATCCGGCTCCGGGGTCCTCGATGCTCTCGACCTTGGTCGAGGTGAGCACCGTCACTCCGAGCTTCTTGTAGTGCTTGGCCAGCTCCTTGGACACGTCGGCATCCTCGGTCGGCACCATCCGGTCGAGGAACTCCACGATCGTCACCTCGACACCGAAGTTGGCCATCACGTAGGCGAACTCGACCCCGATCGCGCCGGAGCCGGCGATGATCACCGAGCCGGGCACGGTGCCGTCGAGGATCTGCTCCTCGTAGGTCACCACCCGCTCGCTGAGGGTGGTCCCCGGGATCAACCGGGTGGTGGCCCCGGTGGCGATGATGAGATTGTCACAGGTGTACGTCGTTGCGGAGCCTGCTGAGCCTTCGGGGCCGTCGCCGCCCCGGCTGGTGACCTCGACCGCCTGCTTGCCGTCCTGCGTTCCGAGCAGCGTGCCCCAGCCGTCGATCTCGGTGATCTTGTTCTTCTTCATCAAGAAGTGCACGCCCTTGACGATGTTCGCGGAGACCTGCCGGCTTCTCGCGTGCGTCGTGGAGTAGGCCATGGTGGCGTCGCCCTCGATGCCGAACTTGGCCTTCTGATGCGTGAGCAGGTGTGCGAGTTCGGCGTTCTTGAGCAACGCCTTGGAGGGAATGCAGCCGACGTTGAGGCATACCCCGCCCCAGTACTTCTCCTCGACGACGGCCACGCTCAGGCCGAGCTGGGCGGCGCGGATGGCGGCGACGTACCCTCCCGGGCCCGCGCCGAGTACCAGAACGTTGAAGTGAGTCACGATGCCAGCCTAGAACGCCGACGGTCGACCGGCGATTCCGGCACCCGGGACTTTTCCGGGCCGACTCTTTCCGGCCGGCTTCGGGGACCTGAGAGCATGGCCGAATGCATCACGCGCCCACCGCTCGCTACCGGATCACCGAGCTCGTCGAGTCGAGTCGCTTCCAGTCGTTCATCATCGGTGTGATCCTGGTCAACGCGGTCCTGATCGGCCTGGAGACCTCCGAGTCGTGGATGTCCAGATACGGCGATGCCACCCTGTTCGTCGGCTATCTCACCATCGCGATCTTCGTCGTCGAGGTGGCCCTGCGGATGTACTCCGTGGGCTGGGCCTTCTTCAAGGGTGGCTGGAATCTGTTCGACTTCTTCGTGGTGGCACTGGCGCTGATACCGGCCGCCGGCGCCTACTCCGTGCTCCGGGTTCTCCGGGTGCTCCGGGTGCTCCGTCTGCTGTCCGCGGTCCGGTCGATGCGGATGGTCGTGGCGGCCCTGGTCAGCACGGTCCCGGGAATGGCCTCGATCGGTGCGCTGCTGACCATGCTGCTGTATGTGTTCTCGGTGATGGGCACCGAACTGTTCCGCGATATCGATCCGGAACACTTCGGCACGCTGGGCAGGTCGGCGCTCGCGCTGTTCCAGGTCACCACCGGCGATGACTGGGCCAACGTCATCCGGCCGGTCACCGACCGGCAGCCCTGGGCGTGGGCGTTCTTCATCCTCTACATCGTGCTGTCCACCTACATCGTCCTGAACCTGTTCATCGCGGTCGCCGTCGAGGCCCTGGATCGCCAGAGCGAGGAGGATCATCACCGGTTCGACGAGACCGCGAGCTCCCGCGATGAGTCGACGGCCGCGGTACTCGCCGCTATCGAGGAGCTCAAGGCTCAGGTCAGCGCGCTCGAATCTCGCTTACCCAGGTGACCAAACCGGCTACCGAGCACCGCGCATAGCCCCGGACGCGGGCCGCGGTCGCTGTCCGGTTCATCGGCAGCGCGGACGCCGATGCCTGTGCAGAACGACCTACCCGTCGGTTGAGGGCCGCTGACGGACGTCACTACGTTCTGAACCACCTTCGAGCCAGACGAGTGCTCGAAGAATCGTGCGAAGGAGCACCCACATGCGAGGAAGCCGTTGCCTGACCGTCGTGATCTCCGCCGTGCTGCTGGTCGGCGGGACCGGGACGTCCGCGCATGCCGATGAGGTGCGCAATGGCGGGTTCAGCGAGTCGATCGACGGCGGCGCCACGTTCTGGAAGGCCTGGCAGGACGGCAACTACGCCGGCTCGGTCACGACCACCCGGGCGGACGACGCATCGTGGTTAGAGGTCTCCTGGAAGGCGCCGAACTATGGCCACGTTACCCGGATCGGAAAGTCAGCCGAGTTCGACAGCGAATGGGCCACGCCGGTCGACGAGACGGCGGGCAGCCTGCCGGCCGGCTTCTCCTACACCTTCGATCCCGGCGACCCGGCCATGGACGGCCCTGTCTGGATCACACTCTACGGCTGGCTCGGCGACGCCGGGAGACCGAACCATACCGAGTTCTACGTGGTCCAGG
>JBOFLE010000020.1:0-7308 GCA_051657705.1 Nocardioides sp.
GGGCACGGGTCTCGACGGTATCCGGAGCACTCGTGGAGACGAACACTCCGTGAACGACACGCCGTACGGAACCATGCTCAATGAGCCGGTTCAGCAGCACCCGATCGACTCCCAGCGCCCGCGCCTGGTCGCGTGAGAACGGGGTGCTCCCGGGCAGCGGGCATCGTGCGTCGAGCGGACGGCCGAGGCCGGGTAGCCAGCTGGGGTCGGATTTCATGCCAGCAGCCTGCTGGAGAAATCGCCGCCGCGCTTGAACCATCCACAGGCAAGGCGACAGCCCCGGTGTATCTCTGACGGGTCGCCGTGTATTTCTGACGGGTCGGCGTGCTTTTGTGACGCCTCGACGGGCTAGAAGATGATCTCGCCCGACTTGCGGCGAGTGCGGAGAAGTTGGATCGCCTCGTCGAGGATGTCCGCGGCCTCGGCGTCCGAGCGCCGCTCCTTGACGTAGGCGAGGTGCGTCTTGTACGGCTCGATCTTGGGCGCCGGCGGCGGGTTCTCCGAGTCCAGCGAGGCGGGCAGCCCACACTTCGGGCAGTCCCAGGAGTCCGGAACCTGCGCTTCCATCGAGAAGGCGATCACCGAACGATGTTCGTGCGAGCAGAAATAGGCCACGGCCTGCCGCGGAGCCGAATCACCTCGTTCGGCCTCCCCCATAGGCCCGGCACCAACCCGGCTCCCACGAATAGCGCTTCCCCCACCGGCCACGAGTTTGCCCCTCCCCTGTGCATGTTCGGTTAACTAGACACGGTTGGCCATGATCAAGCCCAGCGCGACGATGCACGCGAACCAGATGAGACCGATTCCGATCGTGAAGCGGTCAAGATTGCGCTCCGCGACCGATGACCCACCCAGAGAACTCGACATGCCTCCCCCGAACATGTCCGACAGCCCTCCGCCCCGTCCCTTGTGCAACAGGACGAGCAGAATCAACAGCACACTGGTAATCACGAGCAGCGCCGTAAAGAGTGGAATCACAAGAATGGATCCTACGCCACAGGTCGCACTCAGAGGATGGGCATGTCATAAAACCGGCAGATCCCGCCGAACTCGTCGGGGTCCAGACTCGCCCCTCCCACCAACGCGCCGTCGATGTCGTCCTGAGCCATGATGCCTCCGATGTTGGCCGCCTTCACCGAACCGCCGTACAACACTCGTACCCCGTCGGCCGCCTCGTCCCCCCACGTCTCCCGGATCCGCACCCGAATGGCCCGGCATACCTCCTGAGCGTCGTCGGGTGTCGCGACCTCTCCCGTTCCGATCGCCCAGACCGGCTCGTAGGCCACCACCAGTTCGGCGACCTGCGCCGGGGACAGACCCGCGAGCGAGCCGTCGATCTGGGCGAGGGTGAAGTCCACCTGCTCGCCGGCCTGACGGACCTGGAGCCCCTCGCCCACGCACACGATCGGCGTCAACCCGTGCGTGATCGCCTGCTTCGCCTTGGCGTTGACCACGGCATCGGTCTCGGCGTGGTGCTCGCGACGCTCGGAATGCCCGACCACGACGTATCCGCATCCGAGCTTGGCGAGCATCGCGGCCGAGATCTCGCCGGTGAACGCGCCGGGCTCGCGAGCCGACACGTCCTGGGCGCCGTACCTGATCGGCAGCCGGTCACCGTCCACGCACGTCTGCACCGAGCGGATGTCGGTGAAGGGTGGGATCACCGCGACCTCGGCCCGGGCCGGATCGTGCTTCTTGTCGGCCAGGATCGTCGCCAACTTCTGGATCAGGACCACCGCTTCGTGATGGTTGAGGTTCATCTTCCAGTTGCCTGCCATCAAGGGCGTTCGGCTGGTCACGAGTGCTTCTCCTCCGGATCTGAGTGGATATGAGGGGACGACGGGCCGATGGCGAGGCTAGCCGGCCAGGACGGCGATGCCGGGCAGTTCCTTGCCCTCGAGGTATTCGAGGCTGGCGCCGCCGCCGGTCGAGATATGGCCGAACTCGTCGTCGTCGAAGCCGAGCCTGCGCACCGCGGCCGCCGAGTCGCCGCCCCCGATCACCGACAGACCGGCGATCTTCGTCAACGCCTGTGCGACCGCACGGGTCCCTTCCGCGAACGCCGGCACCTCGAACACGCCCATCGGCCCGTTCCAGAAGACCGTGCGAGCCCCGGACAGCGCCGCCGCGAACATCGCGCCGGACTCCGGCCCGATGTCGAGGCCGAGGCTGTCCGGCGGAATCTCGCCGACCGGTACGACGCGGGGGTTCGATGCGCTCCCCGTGGCCGGGAACTCGTCGTCGACGACGATGTCGGTCGGCAGCACGATGTCGACGCCGCTCTCCTCCGCACGTGCCAGATAGCCGCGGCAGGTATCGAGTTGATCCTCCTCGAGCAGGCTGCGACCGACCTGGTGGCCTTGCGCGGCGAGGAAGGTGAACACCATCCCGCCGCCGATCAACAACGAGTCGGCGGTACCGAGCAGGTTGTCGATCACGCCGAGCTTGTCCGAGACCTTCGAGCCGCCCAACACCACCGCGTACGGCCGTTCCGGCGAGACGGTGAGGCGTCGGAGCACCTCGACCTCGCGGGCGACCAGCCCGCCCATCGCCGACGGCAGCCGTTGCGCGATGTCGTAGACCGACGCTTGCTTGCGATGCACCACACCGAATCCGTCGGAGACGAACGCGTCGGCCAGCGAGGCCAGCCGATCGGCGAAGGCGCCGCGTTCGGCCTCGTCCTTGCTGGTCTCGGCCGGGTCGAACCGGACATTCTCCACGAGCGCCACCGAGCCGTCCGCGAGCGCGGCGACCGTGCTCACGGCACTGTCGCCGACCGTGTCCGTCGCGAAGGCGACGGGCGCTCCCAGCAACTCGCCCAGCCGTTTCGCCACCGGAGCGAGGGAGTACGCCGGGTCGGGCGCTCCGGCCGGACGGCCCAGATGTGCCACCACGATCACCCGTGCCCCGGCCGCCGCCAACGCCTGGATCGTCGGAAGGCTGGCCCGGATCCGCCCGTCGTCACCGATGCTCTCGCCGTGCAGCGGCACGTTCAGGTCCGAACGAACCAGCACCCGCCTGCCCTGGACATCACCGAGTGATTCCAGTCCGATGGCGATCAGAGCGACGCGCCCATCAGGAGGGTGAGGTCGGCCAGGCGATTGGAGTAGCCCCACTCGTTGTCGTACCAGCCCACGACCTTCACCTGATTGCCGATGACCTTCGTCAGCCCCGAGTCGAAGATGCAGGAGGACGGGTCGGTCACGATGTCAGCGGAGACGATCGGGTCCGCGGTGTACTTAAGGAACCCCTTCAACGGCCCGTCCGCAGCCGCCTGCAGGATCGAGTTCACCTCGTCGACGCTGGTCTCCCGCCCGGCTTCGAAGGTCAGGTCCGTCGCCGAGCCGGTCGGGGTGGGAACGCGCAGGGCATAGCCGTCGAGTCGTCCCTTGAGGTCGGGAAGGACCAGCCCGATCGCCTTGGCCGCGCCGGTCGAGGTCGGGATGATCGACAACGCCGCGGCGCGAGCCCGGCGCATGTCCTTGTGCGGCCCGTCCAGCAGATTCTGGTCCTGGGTATAGGCGTGCACCGTGGTCATCAGTCCCTTGACGATGCCCAGTTCGTCGTGCAGCGGCTTGGCCATCGGCGCCAGGCAGTTGGTGGTGCAGGAGGCATTGGACACGATGTGGTGCTTGGCGGGGTCGTAGCTGTCGTGGTTGACGCCCATGACGAAGGTGGCGTCCTCGTTGCTGGCAGGCGCCGAGATGATGACCTTCTTGGCGCCGCCGGCCAGGTGAGCGGCGGCTTTGGTGGCGTCGGTGAAGATGCCGGTGGACTCGATCACGATGTCGGCGCCGACCTCGCCCCACGCGATGGCGGACGGATCACGTTCCTCGAAGACTCGGATGGTCTGCGCACCGACGCTGATGGATTCGGCGTCGGCCGACACTTCCTGACCGAGCACGCCGAGTACCGAGTCGTACTTCAGTAGGTGGGCGATCGAGGTGTTGTCCATCAGGTCATTTGCGGCGACGATCTCGATACCGGCCCCGGACGCCTGCACGGCGCGGAAGAAATTGCGGCCGATCCGGCCGAAACCGTTGATGCCAACGCGAACGGTCACAGTACTGCTCCTGAGTTGTGTCGAAATGGGTTGCGGCTGAGGTGCTGCACGGATGCGCGCGTCGTCGAGCGCCAGCATGAACCCTATCCTGGATGCGCGCTACGACGAGTGGCGAGACCGGACGGTCCACGGATAGGACAGGCGAGACCCATCCCCCGGAGGCGCCCGATCGCCTATCCTTCGTCGGCCAGCATCTCCGGAGTCAGCGAGGCCTCGGTGTCCGGAATCCCGATCTCCTGCGCGTGTTTGTCGGCCATCGCCAGCAGCCGTCTGATCCGGCCCGCGATCGCGTCCTTGGTGAGGACCGGGACGTGGAGCTGGCCGAGTTCCTCCAGTGACGCCTGTTTGTGCTCGGTGCGGAGGCTGCCGGCCATCCGCAGATGATCGGGCACGCCGTCGCCCAGAATCTCCAGAGCGCGTTCGACCCTGGCGCCCGCGGCCACCGCGGCTCGCGCGGACCGCCGGAGATTGGCGTCGTCGAAGTTGGCCAGCCGGTTCGCGCTGGCGCGGACCTCTCGTCGCATCCGCCGTTCCTCCCAGGCCATCAGGGATTCGTGGGCGCCGAGCCTGGTCAGCAGCGCACCGATCAGGTCGCCGTCCCGGATCACCACGCGATCGACGCCGCGCACCTCGCGCGCCTTGGCCTGGATGCTCAGCCGACGAGCAACTCCGACCAGCGCCAGCGCGGCCTCCGGACCCGGGCAGGTCACCTCGAGGGCCGAGGAGCGGCCGGGCTCGGTCAGCGAGCCATGCGCCAGGAACGCGCCTCGCCACGCCGCCACCGCGTCGCAACCGGCCCCCGAGACGACGGCTGGGGGGAGGCCGCGAATGGGCCGCCCTCGCCCGTCGACGATGCCGGTCTGGCGGGCCAGCGCCTCTCCGTCCTTGGCGACCCGGACCAGCCAGCGGGTGCCTTTGCGGAGGCCGTTTCCCTGCAGCACGACGACGTCGCTGGCGTGTCCGTACATCTCGGCGATATCGGTCCGGAGTCGGCGCGCGGCGGCACCGGTGTCGAGCTCGGCCTCCACCACGATGCGCCCGCTGACCAGGTGCAACCCACCGGCGAAGCGCAGTATCGAGGCGACCTCGGCCTTGCGGCAGCATGCCTTGGTGGTGTGTGTGCTTGCCAGCTCAGCCTTCACCTGTGCTGTCATCGCCATGGGCGGAATCCTCGCATGGGCGTCAAATGTCCTCGTCCGGTGGCCGGCGGCGTCGCGGGTCGGTCCGGGGCCGATGCGGGTTCATCGCCTCGGCGTACGCCGAGGCGAGCGCTGCCGGGTCATGGCGGGCGCCGTCGTCCGGGCTGGCGACATCGGCCACCATCAGCCGGGCACCCAGCCTGGTCACCGCCTCGGCCAGTCCGGACTCGGCGGGCACGCTGTGCGGATCCGCGATCACGGTGTGGATGCGCAGGCCCGGCGCGTAGCGCAGCAGCGCCGCGAGATAGTCCTCGGGCTGAGAGCCGGGGGTCTCGCCGCGCTGGGGTTCCAGGTTGAGCACCACGATCACGTTCGCCGAACTGCACTCCAGCGCCTGACGGAGCGCGGGCAGCAGGAGGTGGGGAATGACCGAGCTGAACCAGGAGCCCGGACCCAGCACGACCCAGTCGGCTGCCTTGACCGCGCCCAACGCGTCGGGGCATGCGGGTGCGTCCGGCGGGTCGAGCGCGATGTCGACGATCCGGCCCGGCGTGGTGGCCACCTGGACCTGACCGATGACCTCGACCACCCGATCCGGCGACCCCGGATCCGCTCCGCGAACCCTGGCCCGGATGTTCATCGGGGCCTCCGACATCGGCAGCACCCGGCCGTGTGCCCGGAGCAGGCGGCCGATCCAGTCCAGGCCCGCGACCGGGTCGTCCAAGAGTTCCCACAGGCCCACGATCAGCAGGTTCCCGATCGCGTGATCACGAAGCTGACCGGTGCCGGACAGCCGGTGCTGGAGCACCCGCGCCCAGGTGCGCCCCCACTCGGTGTCGTCGCACAGCGCGGCGAGCGCCATCCGCAGATCCCCCGGCGGCAACACGTCGAACTCCGCACGCAACTTGCCCGAAGACCCGCCGTTGTCCGCGACCGTCACCACGGCGGTCAGGTGATCGGTGACGCGGCGCAACGCCGACAAGGAGGCATGGAGGCCGTGACCGCCTCCGAAGGCCACCACGGCTGGTCCGGCCGGGTCGGGCGCGCCGGTCATCTCGGCCCCCATCTCTCACCCCATGACATGGCTGGTTCACTCTCGCCCGAGGTCGCGGTGTTCGGCCGAGGCGTCGAACCCGACCGCCTCGAGTCGTGCGGCGACCTCGTCGGCCATCGCCACGCTACGGTGTTTGCCGCCGGTGCAGCCCATGGCCACCGTGGCGAACCGCTTGCCCTCTCGCAGATATCCGGCGGCCGCAATCTCCAGGAGCGGTACCCACTCGGCGAGGAAGGCCGTGGCCGCAGACTGTCCGGTCACGAAATCCCGGACCGGTTCGTCGTGTCCGGTGAGTTCTCGCAGGGCTGGGTCCCAGAAGGGATTCGGGAGAAATCGCATGTCCGCGACGAAGTCCGAATCCACCGGAATGCCGTACTTGAAGCCGAAGCTCACCACCCTGATCTGGAGCCGGGTCGACGCCGGAGTCCCGAACGCCTCGGATACTCGTTGCGCCAACTGGCGCACGTTCAACGAGGAGGTGTCGATCACCAGATCGGCGTTGCCGCGCAGGGTCGCCAGCGCCGTGCGCTCCCGCGCCAGACCGTCCAGCAGCCGCCCGCCGGCCTGCAACGGATGTGGCCTTCTGGCCGCCTCCTGACGTCGCACGAGGACCTCGTCGGAGGCCTCCAGGAAGAGCAGCGTGGTCCGGCGCGTGGCCCCCGGGCCGGAACCGCGAGCCGACGTGGACAGGTATTCAGGCAGCGCATCGAAGAACGAGCCCGAGCGCACGTCGACCACGACCGCGATCGGCTGTCCCCGGCCCCGCGACCGGTCGACCATGGCCACGACATCCGGGACCAGGGATGGCGGCAGGTTGTCCACGACGTAGAAGCCGAGGTCTTCCAGTTCTTTGGCCGCCGTGCTCCGACCGGCGCCGGTCATGCCCGTAACGATGACGAGTTCGCCACCCGGCGCCATCGATCGGCTCCCGGTCACGAGGGGTCGATCTCGCCGGTGGCGGTGTTGACACTCGACACCGGGCGATCTGCGGTGGATGCCGGGCCGCTACCCGCGCGGGCCTCGTCGTGCTCGGCCAGGGCCCGCTTGATGGC
>JBOFLE010000021.1:0-3370 GCA_051657705.1 Nocardioides sp.
GGGTCGAGGTCGCCGAGGAGGGTGATGAATTCTTCGCGGATGGTGTGGTCGTAGGTCGTTTTCTCTTCGGGGGTGAGGTTCTGGGTGTGGTGGGCGTGGTGGCCGAGTCCGTAGGGGGTGCGGTGTGGGTTGTTGGCCCAGTCGATGATGTGTTGGATGGCGGGGCTGGGGTTGTCGGTGGTGGCTTGGGCGGTGAGGTGGGAGAGGGTGCGGGTGAGGGCTTGGGTGGCGCCGGTGTCGAGGAAGGCGTCGGGGAAGCGGTACTCGACGTGGGACTCCAGTCCCTCCGCGACGTGGGCGACCGCCAAGCCACCGGATGAGGCGCTGGTGATCCAGGCCAGCTGACCCTGGGGCGAGAGCGCCGGCCGGCGGGCGCGAGCGGCCGCCAGCGGGGCGAAGTTGACGGCACGGCTCCTGGGCGTCCGATGGATCAGGTCGGCGGTATTCAGCCGGGCGACACCGCCGGGGGGTAGCTCGAGCGGTTCGGCCATCGCGGTGCCCCGATGGCCGGTGTCGGGATCGGCCGTGCCGAGCCGGTAGAGGGTGTCCTGCACGTAGGCGATGACGGCGTACAGGCTCCGCAGCTTGTCGTCGTCGGTCGCGAGGCCGGGTGTGCCGACGTGGACATGGAGGCCACCCTGCTTGCTCGCTTCGCCGCCGAGGGTGCGCACCAGCCCGTGCGCGGCGGTGACGTCGCGCCAGGTCTGCGGGCTGTCCAGGGTCAGGATCGGGGAGATCAACTCCACCTTCCCGGGAATGCTCTCCTGCTCCGTGGCCCAGGCCGCGGGGTCCAGGGAGTAGCCCGTGTCGCGGGTCTCGTGGAGCCCGCGGAGCGTCGGCTCCGCCCCCAGGCCGAGATCGGCCATCTGCGACGCGACGGCGGACACGAGGGAGACCGATGGCATGACTGCCTCGATCTCCAGCCCGATCGGCAGCGGGAACTCGACCTCGTCGAGGTTGACCACGGGGACCTCCCACGACCACGGTCCGGTCTCCGCGAGCTGCCGGAGTCGTTCGGGATCCGGCGGGATCAGGTCACCGGTGTCCGGGTCGATGGTGCCGACGGTCAGCCGGCCGTCCGCGGTGACCTCGACCCAGGGGCTGCCGAGCAGGCCCTGGCCGCCGCCGATGTCGCCGTCGGTGAGCGACCACCCCAGCAGCGGCACCCGGACGTGTCGCCCCAACTCCGCGATGCCCTCGCTCGACGGCACCAGCAGGGTCAACGGTCCGGGGTGCCGCGAGGCGATCCGGTCGATGATGCCGCGAACCGTGTCGAGCATGCCGCGGTTCCAGGTGCGCAGCCCCGATCCGGGCACGGTGTCGAGCCCGTCGGAGAGGGCGACCAGCGGACGGTGGTCGACCGGCACGCCCTGAACGCTCAGGACCGCCTGGGCGTCGTTGTCGCCGGCGGTGTCGAACTGCCACAGTGTGCTCAGGGGCGCCCGCGGAGTGGCCTCGAAGAACTCGATCGCCGTCACTCCCGGCCGCTCGGTCACCGTCCACGAAATCGGGTAGGAGCCGAACTCGACTCCGAGCAGGCGCACCTGGTCGGCCACGACACCGGCGGGCAGGAACTCGTCGATGCCGAGTTCGTGGGCCGACCCGAACTCGGGGTGTCGGACGATGACCTTGGGTGCCAGGCCGGGGACCAGCGGCGGCTCCAGGCTGACCAGGCGCAGCCGCTTCCAGCCGTCGGTCTCCTGAACGGTCCGGGTGAACTCGGTGCCGGTGTTGCCGTCTGCGTCGGTGACCGCGAACCGCAGCGTAATCTCGCCGCGGTAGACCGGGATCCGGTCGCCCAGGTCGCTGAGGAGGCCCGTCCGCACCGAGCCGTCGTCCCCGGACAGCCAGTGACCGGGCCGCTCGTCGCCGGAGAGCACGAACAGGTTGCCGTCCGGATCCCGGCCGGTGTCGATCGCCTCGTCGAACCGGGCACGCACCGCGAGACCGGTCAACGACAACAGGTGGGTCGACAACGACGAGTCGGTGTCGGTGAGGTCGATGACCGACCATTGCTCCAGCGCCGCGACCGGGTCGAGGTCGCCGGTGCGCACCATCTCCAGCGTGGCCGGATCGCCGGCCGAGTAGGAGGTGGGAGGTGCGTGACCGTGCTTCGGCAGGGCGCTTGCGGCGACGTCGGGTTCCGACTGCCAGGAGTCGTGGGTTATCCAGGTGCCGCGGTCGAAGAGGGCGCGGATCTGGTCGGCGACGGGTGGGTCGAGGTTGCCGAGGAGGGTGATGAATTCTTCGCGGATGGTGTGGTCGTAGGCCGTTTTCTCTTCGGGGGTGAGGTTCTGGGTGTGGTGGGCGTGGTGGCCGAGTCCGTAGGGGGTGCGGTGGGGGTTGTTGGCCCAGTCGATGATGTGTTGGATGGCGGGGCTGGGGTTGTCGGCGGTGGCTTGGGCGGTGAGGTGGGAGAGGGTGCGGGTGAGGGCTTGGGTGGCGCCGGTGTCGAGGAAGGCGTCGGGGAAGCGGTATTCGATGTGGGAGTCGAAGCTTTGGGCGAAGTGTACGAGTGCGTGGCCGGTGCCGGGTGGGTTGAGCATCCAGGCCATGCGGCCTTGGGGTGACAGTGCGGAGGGTGCCGGTGGCGCCGGGACGCGACGGGGCTTACCCAGGGGCTCGAAGTTGATCGCTCGGTTGCGGGTGGAACCGTAGATCTCGGTGTCGAGGTCCAACTGGCCGATACCGGCGCTCGGCACGGAGAGCGGTGCCGTGAAGTCAGTGCCCCGATGACCGGTGTCGGGATCGGCCGTGCCGAGCCGGTAGAGGGTGTCCTGCACGTAGGCGATGACGGCGTACAGGCTCCGCAGCTTGTCGTCGTCGGTCGCGAGTCCGGGGGTGCCGACATGCACATGGAGACCCGACGAGCTGTCGGCTTCGGCACCGGCGATCCGCAGCAGCCCATTGATCGTCCGAACGTGGTCCCAGACCTGCCGGCCGTCGTAGGTCAGGATCGGCGAGACGAGCTCGATCTGACTTGGGATGGCCTCGCGCTCCACCCCCCAACCGTCGGGTCCGAGCGAGTAACCCCGGGATCGCGTGCCGTGGCCGGTCCCGAGCGTGTCCTGGGTGGTCAGGCCGAGCCGGGACATCTCCGCGGTGACCAGCGGCAGTATTCCGGGGGAGGGCAACGAGGCTTCGAGTTCGAGCCCGACCGGGAGTGGCAGCGGCATCATCTCGACGTCGACCTGTGGGACAACCCAGGACCATCCGCTCTCTTCGCCGATCCGGGCCAGCTCCTCCGGTGAGAGCCGGACGAGCTCGCCGTCGCTCCCGAGAGTCCCGATGACGCTTCGGCCGTCGGCGGTCAGCTCGACCCAGAGTCGGTGACCCGTCGGGCCGGCGTCGGCCACGACGTCGCCGTCGG
>JBOFLE010000022.1:0-4154 GCA_051657705.1 Nocardioides sp.
AGGGCGTCTTGGCTGAGGGCGTCTTGCCCGGGTCCGGTGTCACGAAGGTAGCTTCGGCGGGCTCCGCGGTCGCACCCAGGGCGCCGCGCGGCACGCCGGCGACCGCAACCCGCACCGCGTCGCCTTCGGAGGCGCTGACCCGCACCGGCGGAACCACGTCGAAGGCCTGACGCTGCTCGATGGACAGGTCGCCGCGGAAGACCACGGCACCCTTGCCGTCGGTCACCACGACCCGCACCCCGCGCAACGCTCGCAGCCGCACCTTGACCGGCTTCGCGGTGGTCACCGGGGCATTGTTCGGACCGGCGGACCCGTTGAGAACCGGCGCCGGTTGCCGAACCTCGACCGAGGTGTCCATCAACAGACGGACGATCGACCACGCCAAGATCAGGGCCATCACCGCGCTCACCAGGACCGACCAACGGGCCCCGCCACGGGTAGGACGCAACGATCCCTGACGAGCCAGATCGGCCGCGAAGATCTGACGGGCGTCGATCTCCGCGTGCGCGAAGTCCGCGTCGTAGATCTCCAGGAGCGGAGTGCCGTCGATACCGAGCACCCGGGCCAAGGTCCGGAGATGGCCGCGCGCGTAGAAGTCACCGCCGCACGGCCCGAAGTCGTCGCTCTCGATCGCCTCGATGACATGGCGCCGGATTCGAGTCCGCTCGGCGAGCTGGGCGACGCTCAGGCCGTATCGCAGCCGCGCCGCGGCGATCGTCGCGCCGATCCCGCCGGCATCGCCCCCCTGATGCCCGGGGGGGCCGCCTCCGGGCACCTCGAGATCGCCATCACTCCCTCCGCCACGCCGCGGAAGCGGCCGCATGACCTCGGTCAACTCTTCGAGGGTGGACTCGTCGCGGCGAAGTTCGTCGATCTCGGGGAGGTCGATCACCTGGGTCATGCCCTCGGGCTCGGCCCGATCCGGGGCCAGGTCGAGCGCGCCGGTGCCGTCGGTCGCGGTCGGCGTTCGCACCGACATGCTGACGACCTGCCGCGGACGCTCGAACCGATGGGCGAGCGTGCTGACCCGGGCGGCAAGACCGGGACGGACCGTCGCCGCGGCTGCCGGCGCCTGTACTACCGGCTCCTGGAGGTCCGGCTCCTCGATGCCCGGTGCCACCGGGTTCGACTCGTCGGAGTCCGGCACCCCGTCCTTAACCTCGTCATCGACCCCCTCATCGACCCCGTCCCCGGCCTCGGCGGGTGCCGCGTCGATAACGGCGGACTGATGACCCAGCGGCGCCTCGTCCCGCAGCCGCCGCACCGCATCGACCAGATCGCCATCAGCGCCGTCAGCGCCCTCCAGGCGCGTCGCCCAGCTCAGCCGCACGGCGTACGTCTCACCGAGCAGCCACGCGGTCGCCGCGGCATAGAGGCGGGCGCCGCGACCGAGGGAAGCCAGTGGCGCCTGGTCGGCTCCCACCAGCGAGAGCCGGCCGTCTTCCAGCCACGAACGAGGAGGCCGGACGTAGATCCGTTCCATCTGCCGCCAGCGCAGTCCGACCCACTCACGCCCGAAGCGCATCCGGACACCGGCCGCATCGAGAACCACCCGAGGCGTCACCGACTCGATCAACACACCGATCCAGACGACGCTCAGCAGGAGCAACCCGGCCGCGGTCAGCCAGGCGCCCGCGCCGCCTTCGGCGACACCGCGGCCCGCGTAGGCCGTGCCGATCGCGCCCGCCGTGAAGGCGAGGCCGCCGGCCAGCACCGGATTTCCCGAGATCGTGACCTCGCTCGGCAGGTCCGCTCCCCGCCCGCGCGGCGGCGTCTCCCGCGGCGGTGTCTCGCCCGCGTCCTCGTGACCCCGCGGGTCGGACATCTCGGCGTCGACCGTTCGGTGGCCGGGTTCGATCATTGCTGCACCCCCTGGAGTGTGGCGACAACGGCGTCGACTTCGTCGGGTTTGATCAGGACATCGCGGGCCTTCGAGCCTTCGCTGGGCCCGACGATCCCGCGGCTCTCCAAGATGTCCATCAACCGGCCGGCCTTGGCGAAACCGACGCGCAACTTGCGCTGCAGCATCGAGGTCGAGCCGAACTGAGTGGACACGACCAGTTCGACCGCTTGGATCACCAGATCGAGATCGTCGCCGATATCGTCGTCCAGCTCGCGCTTACTGGCCGCCGGGGCGGTGACGTCCTCGCGATAGGTCGGCTCCGACTGAGAGCGACACTTGCGTACCACCTGATGGATCTCGGCCTCGGTCACCCACGAGCCCTGGACCCGCACCGGCTTGGAGGCGCCCATCGGCAGGAACAGGCCGTCGCCCTGGCCCACGAGTTTCTCGGCACCCGGCTGGTCGAGGATCACCCGGCTGTCGGCCAACGAGGACGTGGCGAAGGCCAGCCGCGAGGGAACATTGGCCTTGATCAGGCCGGTCACCACGTCGACGGAGGGGCGTTGGGTGGCCAGCACCAGATGGATTCCGGCGGCGCGAGCGAGCTGAGTGATCCGAACCACGGAGTCTTCGACGTCCCTCGGCGCGACCATCATCAGGTCCGCGAGCTCGTCGACCACCACGAGCAGATAGGGGTACGGCGACAGCACCCGCTCCGAACCGGCCGGCATCTTCACCTTGCCGGCGCGAACGGCCTTGTTGAAGTCGTCCACGTGCCGGAAGCCGAAGTTGGCCAGATCGTCGTAGCGCAGGTCCATCTCCCGGACCACCCAGGCCAGCGCCTCGGCGGCCTTCTTGGGGTTGGTGATGATCGGCGTGATCAGGTGCGGGACGCCCTCGTAGGCATTCAACTCGACCCGTTTGGGATCGATCATGATCATCCGGACCTCGTCGGGAGTCGATCGGAGCAGAATCGAGGTGATCATGGAGTTGATGAAGCTGGACTTGCCGGAACCGGTGGCGCCCGCCACCAGCAGGTGCGGCATCTTGGCCAGATTCGCGGCGACGAAGCCGCCTTCGACGTCCTTGCCGAGCCCGACCACCATCGGATGGTGGTCCCGGCGCGCGGCAGCGCTGCGCAGCACATCGCCGAGCGAGACGATCTCCTTGTCGACATTGGGAATCTCGATCCCCACCGCGGACTTGCCCGGAATCGGGCTCAGGATCCGCACGTCGGCGCTGGCGACCGCATAGGCGATGTTCTTCTGGATACCGGTGACCTTCTCGACCTTGACCGCGGGACCGAGCTCGACGACGTAACGCGTCACCGTCGGCCCTCGGGTGTAGCCGGTGACCTGAGCGTCGATGTCGAACTGGTCCAAGACCTCGGTCAGCCGGCCGACCACCGCGTCGGAGGCCGGGGTGCGTGCCTTGTGCGCGGTGCCGGGTTTGAGAAGCGAGACATCGGGCAACGTGTAGGCGACATCGCCGGACAGCTCCAACTGCTCCGCCCGATCGGGAAGCGACGCGTGCGACGGCGCGGCGATGGCCGTGAGGTGCTTGGCCTCATTGGCCTCTGCGATCTCGCCGGCCGACGAAGACGTAGTCGCTCCGGGCGCCGGCTCGCTGTCCGGCTCGCTGCCGGGGTCGGTCACCGGCGAGGCTCCGGCCTTGCGCTTGCCGCCCAGACCGGTAAGAGCGGCCAACCTGTCCAGTGTCCCGGTGTTCTCCTCGGTCACCACCGGCGTCTGGTAGGCGGGATCGGCCGCGTAGCTGTCGAGTTCGGCCGCGGGTGTCGACACGTGACGCCTGCGCGGCCCGATCGGGGCGGTGTGCTCGGCGACTTCGGCGGTACCGTCCCGGCCGTCCTCGGGCCCGGCCCGGCCGAGCATCCGGTCGCGCAGTTCGCGGAGCCGGGCCGGGACCTGATAAACCGGAGTCGCCGTCACGACTAGGACCCCGAACGCGATCAGCAGCAGAAGCAGCGGCAGCACGACGTACTCGGTTCGCAGGAGGTCGAGCAGCAGGCTGGCCACCACGTAGCCGACCGCGCCGCCGCCGGACTCGAGGGATCCGGTATCGCCCGCTACCGGCCGGGGATTGCCGTTGGCGAGTTGCACGACGCCCAGCGCACCGAAGGACAGCGCGGTCCAGCCCACGAGCTGTCGCCCAACCGGACCGTTGCGCTCCGGATTGCGGAGATTGCGCCAGCCGATCAGGAGCAGTAGCAGCGGCACCAGCCAGGCGACCTTGCCGACGGAGCCCGCGATCATCGTGCGGACGAAGTCCATGACCCCGCCCGGAACCTGCC
>JBOFLE010000023.1:0-2340 GCA_051657705.1 Nocardioides sp.
GTCGTGTGGGCCACCGGCGAGCCGATATGCGAGCCCACCACCTCCGGCGGCACGAGCAGTGTCAGCCAGCGTTGGATCCGGTGGCGCTCGAGGGCATCGAGGGTGTCGCTGGCCCAGACCCGGTCGGTACGGCGCAGCACCTCGGCGTCGATCCGTCCCCCGCCGGACGCGCAGCTCTCGATCTCCAGGTCCGGATGGGCCACGCGAAGCCGGTCGAGCAGGTCGTAGAAGGCGAGGGTCTGCCCGTGCGCCGCCGGCCGGCCGCGATGCGCGACATCGACCAGATCACGATTGTGGTCCCACTTGAGGAAGCTGATCGGGTACTCGGTCAGCAGCGCGGAGAGTTGCTCGAAGAGATGGTCCGTCGCACCCGGAGCCTGGAGATCGAGCACCTGCTGATGCCGCCACGACCCCGGGAGCCGGCCCCGCCCCGTCAGCACCCACTCGGGATGCGCCCTCGCGGTGGCCGAGTCGATGGTCAGCATCTCTGGTTCGACCCAGAGCCCGAAACTCATCCCCCGGGACCGGACATGTGAGATGAGCGGGGCCAGGCCGTCCGGATAGACCGCCGAGTCGACCGTCCAATCACCGAGCCCGACTCGATCGCTCCGGCGACCGGTCATCCAGCCGTCGTCGAGCACGAATCGCTCGATCCCCAGATCGGCGGCTCGGTCCGCCAGGTGGGTGAGTCGATCGGTGCGGTGGTCGAAGTACGACGCCTCCCACGTGTTGACGACGACCGGCCTGGGCGCATCCGGCTTCGGGGCGTTGCGGCGCAGGTAGTCGTGGAAGCGCCAGCTGAACTCGTCCAGTCCGTCGCCGACCGACGCCAGCAGTCGTGGGCTCCGATACTCCTGCCCCTCGGCCAACACGACCTCTCCGGGACCGAGCAACTCGCCGCCGCCGAGGAGGCATTCGCCCTCGGGGGTGCGCTCGGCGTACATCTGCTGGTCTCCGCTCCACGCGAGATGGATTCCCCAGACCGGGCCGCGGTCGAAGTCGAAACCCGGCTTCCCGGCAACCAGGACCACCGGGCTGTCGTGCCCGGTGCGACCTCGTCGCGCGGCCCGGCAGTGCAGTCCGTGGACGAACTCGTGCCGCTGCGGCGTGCTTTCGCGGCACCACCGACCGGTGAGATCGAGCAGTTCGCCGGCCGAGGCCGGCACCGGCACCACCAGGTTGACGGCCTGTAGGACCAGCGGCTCGGGTCGGAGGTTGACCACCCGATGGTCCACGCGCACCAGGCCCTCGGCGGTGAGATCCATCGAACACGTCAGCCGCCAGCCGGCCTCGATGTCGGTTCCGGTCAACCGGACTCCGCCGCCGTCGCCGGTCGACTCGGCCGTCCAATCGGTCAGCAGCGGCGACCACGGCACCTTGTCGGCCGCCGGACGGTAGCCGGACAGCGCCGGCTGGCCGGTGAAGCCGGCGGCAGCCTCCGGAATCATGCCGAGGTAGCGCGGCGTGTCCAGCGCCGAGTGGGGCACCCCGGGACGGTGTGCCACGTCCATCGCCACGAGGTGAGCGGGCGCCACCTCTCCGAGCGCGGCTCCCCAGTAGCTGATTCGCGGCGTGTCCTCGAGGCCACCGACGACCACGCTGACACCCGCACGAGAGAGATGGATCTGACCGGGCACGGCCAGCACCCTATCCGCCGGCCCGGCTTTCCGCAGCGCCGCCGGCTCCGCCGGCGCCGGACGCCGGCGCGGTGGATCCACGATCGATCAAGGCGAGCTCGAGCAGTTTCTCGTCGGCCTCCGCGACGGTGTCGCCCGCGAGTTTCGCCAGCAGGCTGGCGGCGGCTTCGCGCCCGAGCTGATCGACCGGCTGGGCGACGGTGGTCAGCCGATAGGCCTTGGAGAGGTCGTGGTCGTCGATTCCGATGACCGAGAGGTCCTGGGGCACCCGGAAACCCAGCTCGCGGGCCACCCACAGCACGCCGAAGGCCATCTCGTCGGAAGCCGCCAGGACGGCAGTCGGCGGGTCGGGCATGGCCAGTAGCCGGCGGGCGGCCGCCATCCCGCCGGCGACCTTGTAGTCACCGTTGACCTCGATGCCGGGGTCGGGCTCGATGCCGGCCCGGTTCAACTCCTCCAGGTACGTGGCCCGCCGGGCCAGCGGGGTCGCGAAAGCCAGTTGGTGGTCGTCGTGCCCGCCGACGTAGGCGATCCGCCGATGTCCCAGGTCCAGCAGGTGCCGCACGGCAAGCCGAGCGGCCGAGGCGTCGTCGATGCACACCGAACTCATGCCCTCCGCGCGCGCGCCGACGATGGTGACAGGCCGCCCCAGCCGTGACAGCCATCGGGCCTCCTGCTCGGTCGGCACGATCGTGCAGACGAT
>JBOFLE010000024.1:0-24907 GCA_051657705.1 Nocardioides sp.
GGCCTGACCGCCGACATCGCGCTGGAGACCGTCGAAGATCTTCGCTCGGCGATTCCGGACGCACTTGCGCGAGCCGTCGCCAGCCTGCCTACCGACGTCCAACCCTCCGCTTCGAGGATGGCCGAGCAGATCATCAAGCACGCCTCCGGAAGCTGGCGCCCCACTGAGCCGAGCCGGGCAGGGAGATTCGCTCCTCTCGCTCAGCCAGCTACAACTCCCGGCGAACAAGGGCGCGTCCGCAAGAGCCTGCCGACCGGCGGCCGGTTCACCGCGCGCGACCGCGCAGAGCCGGATGTCCAACTCTGAGGTGTCGGCGAGAACTCCCGGACGCCATGAGCAGCAAGCGCTCCCGCCTGAAACCGAACGCCCGCTCCCCCGCCTCATGGCAGAATGCGGGATGCAAGGCCGCTCGGAGCCCAAGACATTGCTGGCTCGACTGATCGGCGAGCGCGGCCTGAGCTACGAGCCGGCCGCGTCCGACATCGAGGCACTCGCGCTGCGTGAACGCATCGACGGCACCATCATCTCGCGGCACCTGCAACGACTGGCTCGCCGCGAGCGTCCGGACGCGACGACTCGGGCTGGCACGCAGGAGCTGTTGAGTCGGTACTTCGATCAATCGTTCGAGGCCCTGGTCGCTCCGCTGGACGACCCCGTCGACCTAGGAGCCCTAGCCCCGGTGTCGGCGGAGACCGAAGGTGAGACCGTCGGTGAGCGCTCCCCAGGATGCCTCGATCACGTTGTGGCCCACTCCGACCGTGACCCAGCTGGACTCGCCGTCGCTGGTCTCGATCAGCACCCGGGTGATCGCGTCCGTGCCGTGGCCCTGGTCCAGGATGCGCACTTTGTAGTCGATCAACTGGAACTTGGCCACCTCCGGGAAGGCCTGGCTGATGGCGACCCGCAGCGCGTGATCGAGCGCGTTGACCGGCCCGTTGCCCTCGCCGGTCCGCACGATGCGATCGCCGCCGGCGTGCACCTTGACGGTTGCCTCCGAGATCGCCTCCTCGCCGGGCCGGGTCTCGGTGATGACACGCCAGGACTCGACCTCGAAGTAGGAGGGCCGGGCACCGTCGACCTCCTCGGCGAGCAGGAGTTCGAACGAGGCGTCGGCGGCCTCGAAGGTGTGGCCCTGCCGTTCGAGTTCCTTGACACGCGCGGTCACCCTGGCCACCAGGTCCCGATCCGCCGACAGGTCGAAGCCCAACTCCTTGCCCTTGAGTTCGATCGAGGCGCGTCCGGCCATGTCGGAGACCAGGAGGCGCATGTCGTTGCCCACCAGCTCGGGTTCGGCGTGCTGGTAGAGGTTCGGGTCGACCTTGATCGCGCTGGCGTGCAGACCGGCCTTGTGAGCGAACGCCGAGGTGCCGACGTACGGCTGCCGCGAGGCCGGCGGGACGTTGGTGACCTCCGCCACGGCGTGCGCGATGCGGGTCGCGTCCTTGAGCATCCCGCCGGGCAGGACTCGCTGGTCGAGCTTGAGTTCGAGATTGGCGACCACGGCCACCAGGTCGGCGTTGCCCGTGCGCTCGCCGTACCCGTTGATGGTGCCCTGCACGTGGCTCGCGCCCGCGTCCACGGCCGCCAGGGTGTTGGCGACCGCGCAACCCGTGTCGTTGTGGCAGTGGATCCCTACCCGGGCACCGGTAGCCTGCCGGACGTCGTCCACCACGTCGCCGACCCACGCCGGCAACATGCCGCCGTTGGTGTCGCACAGCGCGACCACTTCCGCGCCCGCCGCCGCGGCGGTTCGCAGGACCTCCAACGCATAGTCACGATTGGCGCGGTACCCGTCGAAGAAGTGTTCGGCGTCGAGGAACACCCGCTGACCTTCCTCCCGCAGATGGGAGACGGTGTCGGAGATCATCGCCAGGTTCTCGGCCAGGGTGGTGCGCAACGCGAGTTCGACATGGCGGTCGTGCGACTTGGCGACCACCGTCACCACCGAGGCGCCCGAGTCCCGCAGCGCGGCGACCAGCGGATCGTCGGCAGCCTTCACTCCGGCCCGGCGCGTCGCGCCGAACGCGGCCAGCGTGGCGTGCTTGAGGTCGAGTTCACACTGCGCGCGGGCGAAGAACTCCGTGTCCTTGGGATTGGCGCCGGGCCAGCCGCCCTCGATGAAGCCGACACCGAGATCGTCGAGTTGCCGGGCAATCGCCATCTTGTCGGCGACCGAGAGATTCAATCCCTCTTGCTGGGCGCCGTCGCGCAGCGTGGTGTCGTAGACATGGAACGATCCCTGCAAGTTCATCTCTGCTCTTTCCGTGCGGTCATCGGTGGATAGGTCGCGGCGTGCTCGGACAACAAAAAACCTCCCGGGGTACGGGAGGTCGGCGCGTCGTCGGCGCCCGGCGGGCGCGGTGACGCGCTAGCAGATAATGATGTTGCTCATCAGCACCCCGTCAGTGTGCCACACACCCGCGGGCGCGTCACGTTCCGTCCGCCCTCGCCGACCACACCGCGGCGCCGGCGGCGTCGTCACCGAGCAGGAGCACGGTGCGACCATGGCCGGCGACGGTCAGCACGCGGCCGCTGCCGGTCCGGGGTCGCATCGGGACGTCGATACGCCGCCACCCGCCGCGATAGCTCCAGAGGTCGTAGCGGGATCCATCGCTGACGGTCGCGAACAGTCGGTCACCGGCCGCTGCCAGACCGGCTACCGAAGGCGCGGCGGTGCGATCCGGATCCAGGCGACCGAAGGGCTCGTCGGCCTGCCAGCCACCACCGTTACGCCGCCACACGCCGAACCGCTCACCTCGCAGGCCGACGGCGACCAGCGCTCCGCTCTCGTCGCCGACCGCGACCACCCGCTCGAGAGCCGCGTACTCCGTGCCCGCGGGGACGCTCTCCCGCGTCCAGGTCCGGCCGTCCGGCGAGGTCCACGCCACCGGGACGACCCGGCCCGGACCCGGCATCAGCGCCCGTCCGACGACCGCCCAGCCACCGGGCGTGGCGGCGTGGTCGGTCGCCAGCGACTGGTTCCCGTCGTCGTCGGACAACTGCGGCGCGCCGCTCAGCAGGTCGAACCCACGGGCATCCGCCGACGACCACACGGCGGGGCCCTGGATGCGATTGCCGGAGATCAGCCAGCCCTTCGGCGACCCGAGCAGCCGGTCGGCGTTCACGCCCTCCGCGCCGCCGTACTGCGTCAGCGACTCGATGACATCGACGAACGTGCCGTCGGACCGCGCGTACCAGGTGCTCACGCGGGGGTTGCCGTGCGCGCCACCGGACTTGGCGCCCATCATCGCGACCTGTCCGTCGCGGCAGCCGATCGAGTAGATCGTTGAGAGCCTGGCCCAGAAATTCTCGCCGTCGAACTCGACGTGATCCCAGACGCGGAGGTCGGCGCTGGTCCAGGCCGCCGGCCGCGACTCCCCCGGGTCGTTGAGCTCCGCGCCGGGATCCCTCCCCTGGACGCCGCCGACGACCCACCAGCGACCGCCGCAGAACACCGCGTCACGCACCGCGATCCGCCCCGGCGGCCCCGGCGGCATCGGCAGTGTGCGTTCCACCCAAGGCGCCGAACCGTCGGCCTCGTGGTCGGCGCTGGTGCAGCTCACAGCGGACACCGCGACCAACCACGACGCGATCGCGGCAGCAATTCGAACTCGGCCGCGCATCCCGGGCTCAGCGAATCCAGTCGGGCAGTCGCGGGACCCGCGAGAGCGGGCCGGCGTCCGCCGGGTACCAGTCGGTACCGGTGGCCCGGACCTGCGACATGGCCACCGCACCCAGGCCCGCGACCAGCGCCAAGCCAACCGCCCACACGCCGGTCCGGCGTACCACCGGTCCCAGCAGGGTGTGGACCGGACCACGCACCGCGGACGCTCCCGGGCCGAGCCACAGTGCCACCGCGAGTGCGGCGCCGGTGAGCAACAGGGTGCTGACGGCGCTCAGCGACAACGCGTAGCCGATCAGCCCGGCGGCGACCGCGATGCCCGAGGACCAGATGACCAGCAACGCCGTCATCGGCGAGGTGACGATCAGGTGCCACGGGGTACTCGCGGCGGTGAGCGGACCGTCGAACCATCGCGGGCCTCGGGCCATTCGCCGGTCGGCATGGGCAGTGCCCGTGGCGGACAAAGCCCGCAGCACCCATACCGTCACCAGCAAGCCGAGGAAGGTCAGCAAAGGGTACGCCGCCAGCACCAGGCCGAGGACCACCGGCATGATCGCGAGCAGGAGCAGCCGGCGACTCCGGTCGCCCGCCGTCGAGACTCGTGCCTCGACCGGCTCACCGCCCCACCGAGGGCGAAGGCCGGCCGGGCCGTCGTCGCCCGCCGGATCCGCGTCGCCCTCCGCCAGTAGTCGAGTCATCCCGGCCGGCCGGCGGTCATGCTCAGGGTGGCCGGTCGGGGCGAGACCGAACGCCGGCCCACCGGCGTACGACAGGGGCTGGGTAGGCGGCTGTTGCTCCACGGTGTCCGCCGATGGCTCGACCAGCGGAGCCGCGTCCGGCAGGACCGGCGTCTCCTCACCCGGCGAGCTGACCTCTCGGCGCAGCCACGACAGCAGCCATGGCAGTGTCGGCCGCGCGCTCGGCTCGGGCCGCAAGCAGGCCGCAACGACCTGGGCGATCGGTTCGGGAAGCCCGGCCAGGTGGTGTTGCCCGATCCGGACCCGGTCCATGATCGCCGCGGACGGACCCGTGCCGAAAGCCGAACGCCCGATCCCCGCGAAGGCGACCGTGGCCGCCCACGAGTGCACATCGGAGGCCGGGCTGGCGTCGTGCCCTTGGAGGATCTCCGGAGCCAGGTAGCCCGGGGTGCCGAGCAGCCAACCGGTATGGGTCAGCTTCGGGTCGTCGGCCACTCGGGCCAGCCCGAAGTCGATCAGCACCGGGTTCCGGCCCTCCATCAGCACGTTCGACGGTTTCACGTCGCGGTGCAGGACGCCGCAGCCGTGGACATCGGTCAATGCCTCGGCGAGACACCAGGCGAACCAGGTGAGATCCGACTCGGGCAACGGGCCGGACTCCTCGACATGCTCGGCGAGAGAGAGCCCCGGTACGTAGCGGGTCGCCACGAACGGCACCTCGCCCCAGGGGTCCGCGTCGAGGATCTCGGCGACCCGCCCCGACCGGATCCGCCGCAACGAACTGACCTCCTGGGCGAGCCGCTCCCGAGCCTCGTGATCCCCGACGATGTGCGGCCTGATGACTTTGAGCGCGACCCGGTCGCCACCCGGCTGGCGGGCGAGATGGACCACCCCCATGCCTCCCTCGCCGATCCGGGCCAGCAGTTCGTAGCCGCTGACGGACATGCGCGACGGCGGGTCGGACGGGCGACCCGAGGGTGGATCGGAGTCCGGATCCGGGGGATGCGGATCGGTGACACTCACGCCTTGAGGTTACCGGGGCGACTGCCGTCCCCGGCCCAGCGCACCGCGGCACGCCTTGAGGACCTCAGCCGATCCGGCTAACAGACCCGGTGCATCCAGCCGAACGAGTCGTCGGCGCGGCCGAACTGCACGTCGACCAGCGCCGTCCGGATCGCCATCGTGGTCGGGCCCGGCTCGTCGAGTCCGGGAATCTCGCCGCCGTCGTACTTCAGAGTCCCGACCGGCGTGAGCACCGCGGCCGTGCCGCACGCGAACACCTCCGCGATCTCACCCTCGGCCACCCCGGTCCGCCACTCGTCGATGGAGAACTTCCGTTCTTCGACCGACAGCCCGAGCTTGCCCGCGAGTTCGATGATGCTGGAACGGGTGATGCCGGCGAGGATGGTTCCGGTCTCGGGGGTGACGATGCGGCCGTCTCGGTAAACGAAGTACAGGTTCATCCCGCCGAGTTCCTCGATGTAGGTCCCCTCCTGGGCATCGAGGAACACCACCTGATCACAGCCGTGCGCGCTGGCTTCCTGTTGGGCCACCAGCGAACTGGCGTAGTTGCCGCCGGTCTTGGCCGCGCCCATGCCGCCGCGCCCGGCTCGCGTGTACTCCCGTGAGAGCCAGAGCGTGACCGGACGGATGCCCTTCGCGAAGTACGATCCGACGGGCGACAAGATGATCATGAACGTCACATGCCGCGCGGGCCGCACGCCCAGGAAGGGCTCGGATGCGAACATGAAGGGCCGGATGTAGAGGCTCTTCTCGCCTTCCGGATCCGGCACGAAGCGCTGATCGACGCTGACGATCGCGTCGACCGCGGCGACGAAGTCGTCCACGTCGAGAACCGGCAGCGCCAGGCGCCGCGAGGAGCGCACCATCCGCTCGGCGTTGGCTTCGGGACGGAACGTCCAGATGGAACCGTCACCGTGACGGTAGGCCTTCATCCCCTCGAACGTCTCCTGCGCGTAGTGCAGCACGGCCGTCGCGGGGTCCAGCGTGAGCGGCCCGTAGGGCGTGATCCGGGCCTCGTGCCACCCGGCCTCCGGCGTCCATTCCACGGTGAACATGTGGTCGGTGAAGTTCACGCCGAACCCGGGGTCGGCCAGGATCTCGGCCAGCCGGGTGTCGTCGGTCGGAGTCGGTGTCTTGGTGGTGCCGATGCGCATACCCTGCACGGTAGTCCACAGCCCGTTCATGCCGCTGACCCGGCAGTTATCTGGCCAGATTTCCGGCGTGTCGACGGCCAACTGCCGGGTCGACCGCTATCAAAGGACGGGTCGGTCGGGGTGCTTCAGCCGGCGACCCGGGCGGCGATCGCATCGCCGATCTCGGCAGTCCGCCGTGGCTCCGGGCCCCGCGCCGCGAGGTCGGCGATCACGGCCTGCTCGATGGCCGCGGCCTGCTCGGCGTACCCCAAGTGGTCGAGCAACAACGACGCGGACCCGATCGCAGCGGTCGGATCGGCCTTCTGCTGGCCGGCGATGTCCGGCGCCGAGCCGTGCACGGGCTCGAACATCGACGGCGACGTGCGGTCGGGGTTGACATTGCCGGACGCGGCCAGGCCGATCCCCCCGGTCACCGCGGCCGCCAGATCGGTGATGATGTCGCCGAAGAGGTTGTCGGTCACGATCACATCGAAACGCGCCGGGTCGGTGGTCATGAAGATCGTCGCCGCGTCGATGTGAAGGTAGTCGACCGCCACGTCGGAAAACTCGGCGCCGACCTCACCGACGATCCTCGACCAGATCTGACCGGCGTACACCAACACATTGGTCTTGTGGATCAGGGTCAGCTTCTTTCGCGGCCGTCGCCGGGCCCGGGCGAACGCGTCGCGCACCACCCGCTCCACGCCGTACGCCGTGTTGACCGACACCTCGGTGGCGATCTCCGCCGTCGTCCCGACCCGGACCGCGCCTCCGTTGCCGGTGTACGGGCCTTCGGTGCCTTCGCGCACGACGATGAAGTCGACATCGCCGGGATCGGCTAGTGGCGACGTGGCTCCGGGGTAGATTCGGGACGGCCGCAGGTTCACGTAGTGGTCGAGTTCGAACCGCAGCCGCAGCAGCAGGCCCCGTTCGAGGATGCCGGGCGGAAGGTGGGGATCTCCGGGTTTGCCGCCGACGGCACCGAGCAGGATCGCGTCGTGATCGCGAATCTCGGCCAGCACCGAGTCGGGCAGCACCTCGCCGGTGGCGAGATAGCGCTCGGCTCCCAAGTCGTACGACGTCGTCTCGAACTTCACGTCTGCCGGCGCGGCCGCCTGCAGCACCTTGAGCGCTTCGGCAGTCACCTCCGGGCCGATGCCGTCGCCTCCGATGACCGCCAATCGCACACCCGTCGCCTTCATGGCACCGAGGCTAGCCACGCGCCGGTGGCGATTCCATATTCCAAGACTGCTGTATCGCCATTCAAGACAACGATGCTCCGTGGCCGCTAGCGGCGATGATGTGCTCATGAGCGCACCGATCGACCTGCCGCCGATCGTGGCGCGCGCGTTCGCGGTCTCTCGCCGCGCCGGCTACGTGTCCTTCTGCCGCAACGAGACCGGCCGGCTGCTCGCGACTCTCGCCGCCACCCGATCCGGCACGATGGCCGAGTTCGGCACCGGCTGCGGGGTCGGTACTGCGTGGCTTCGCTCCGGGCTGCGAGACGGTGCCCGGATCGTAACCGCCGAACGAGACGCCGACCTCGCGGACGCGGCCGGAGTGATCTTCTCCGAGGATCCGGCGGTCGAGGTGCTGGCCGCCGACTGGTCGACGCTGTTGGATCAAGGCCCTTACTCGCTGCTCTTCATCGACTCTGGTCAACCGGAGGAGGTGGCCGTGAATCGAGTTGCCGACCTGGTCGAGCCCGGCGGCATCGTGGTCCTCGACGACTTCCGCCCGTGCCCGAGCTGGCCCCCGGTGGCCAACGGCCGGGTCGATACGCTCCGAGAGCAGTGGCTCAGCGACGAACGCTTCACTGCCGTCGAGGTGATGGTGGCCGAAGACGCTTCCGCGGTGATCGCGACCCGCCGCTGACGGCGTCCACCCCACCGCTCCCGCTTTCGGCACGTTGTCCACTCATGGCTGCTCGAGCCTGACCACCACCCATGGCAGGAACCACTGCGTCAACGGGCCGATGGCGAGCGCGAACACGATCGTGCCGACACCGACCACGCCGCCGAGCAACCAGCCGGCGGTCACCACGCATACCTCGAGGCAGGTCCGCACCAGTCGCAACGAGAGCCCCGTGCGCAGGGACAGGCCGGTCATCAACCCGTCGCGCGGGCCGGGGCCGAACTGTGCGCCGATGTACAGTGCCGTGGCCAGGGCGTTCAGGGCGATTCCCGCGACCATGAACCCGATCCGGCCGCCGATCACGGCCGGCGTGGACAACGCACCGAGAACGAGGTCGGTCACCAGCCCGACCACGATGGCGTTGGCGATCGTGCCGAGACCGGGCATCTGCTTGAGTGGAATCCACAGCAGCAGCACGACGAACGACGCGGCGATGATCACCTGTCCGATACTCAACGGCAACCTGCTGGCCAGGCCGTAGTGCAACACGTCCCACGGCATCTGCCCGAGCGTGCCCCGGATCATGAAGCCCATCGAGATCCCGAAGACGATCAGGCCGGCGAACAACTGCGTCAGCCGCCGGGCCAGCCGGCCCGCCCGGAGCTGTTCGACCGGAGAAAGGTGTGCCAGGCCGTGGGGGCCGGGCGGGCGGCGCCGCGGGCGCACCGAACCCGGTCCGGAACCCGAAAGCGGAGAGTCGACGAATGGAGGCATCGGTACACGATCGCAGCAATTGGCATCTGATCAAATAGCCAATAGCGACTCGCTGGCCTGGGCCGCGACGCGCTCGGCGCCACGATGGAGACGACCGAGCGGGTAGCGACCTGCACACGCAACGCGTTCTCGCGAATTGGCCTTGGATTTAAGATCCAATTGATGACAGGCTGAGAACATGTATCCGACGACCCACAGGGTCAGCCCGTCCCGGCTAGCGCACCTGGTCGAAGGCTTCGGCCGGCATCCGGCGTACGCGGGACTGGCCGAAGCTCTGCGGACGGCGATCAGCGACGGCCGGATACCCCACGGCACCCGACTCCCGAGCGAGCGAGTCGTCACCGACGCACTCGGGGTTTCCCGCACCACGGTTACCCGGGCCTACTCGGTCCTCCGCGAGCAGGGGTACGCCGAGGCCCGGCGAGGCGCTGGCACATTCGCCCGGATCCCCGGCGGGGGCACCAGGTCGCTGGATCGCGTCCTGTCCCCCGGGACCGATAACGAGACCCTGATCGATCTCAACTGCGCCGCCTGTCCGGCGGCTCCGGGCGTGACGGCAGCCTATGAGGCGGCGATTGCCGAGCTGCCCGCATATCTCTCGAGCCATGGCTACTACCCCGCCGGCCTCCCGGAACTCCAACTCGCGATCGCCAGGCGTTTCGACGAACGGGGCCTGCCCACCGAGCCGGACCAGATCATGATCACCCCTGGATCACTCGCGGCGACCGCCGTGGTCGCACGGGCATTGGTACGCAACGGCGATCACGTCATGGTCGAGTCTCCCGTCTACCCGAACGCTCTCCACACCTTCGCGAGCGCCGGCGCACGACTCGCGCCTGTCCCGGTGTCCGACGACGGCTGGGATCTCGAGCTGGTGACGAGTCTGCTCAGCCGTCGGGTGACGGCAGCGGCATACCTTATCCCGGACTTCCAGAACCCGACCGGCCACCTGATGCCCGACCCGGCCCGCGTCACGCTCGCGGAGCCGCTGGCGGCTTCGTCGACGATCGCGATCGTCGACGAAGCACATCAGGAGTTGATGCTGGACGGGTCGATCCCCCCACGTCCAATGGCGGCGTGCATCGAGGCCGCGGGCGGTGAGGCGATCACCGTCGGCAGCATCAGCAAGTCCGTGTGGGGGGGCCTCCGGGTCGGCTGGCTGCGGGCACCGCTCACCCGGCTCGACGCACTGACCCAGGCCCGGCTGACGCTGGATCTCGGAGTACCCGTCATGGAGCAGCTCTGCCTGACCCACCTGCTCGATGACCGCGAACTACTCGACCGGCATCGTCACCGACTGCGCTCTCAGCGGTCAACGCTGGTCGCGGCCGTCCGGGACCAGCTACCCGACTGGCGGTTCGTCGTGCCCAGTGGCGGTCTGGCGCTGTGGTGCGAGCTACCGACCCCCAGTGCCGTCACACTCTCTACCGAGGCCGAACGCCACGGAGTGGCAATCGCCCCCGGGCCGGTCTTCGCCCCCGAGGGTGGTTTCGCCAACCGGGTTCGGATCCCGTGGGCGCGGACCGACGACGAACTGAAGGAGGCGGTACGCCGGCTCGCCACCGCGTGGGCCGTCGTCCGCGACACCGCGCTCAGCGGGCCCCCTCCGGGTCGCCGGCCCATGGTCGCCTGAGCGCCGAGAGGTCGACAAGACAGTGCTTGTCGACCTCTCGGCGGGAATCTCTAGCTTCCGGCGAGTTCGACGAAGGTGATCTTGTCCGTTACCGAAACGGTCACCTCGCCGCCCTCCAATTGCAAGGCGGCCTCGGACATCGATCCTTCGTCATCGAGCGCGTGCGAGGTCGCCGTTTGCACCGACGCCGGGAGCATCACCGTGACCGTCTGATCCTCGACGGCCTGCTCGGTGCGAGCCACCGGATCGAAGCTCGGCTTGCCCAGCCATAGGGCGAGATAGAAGGTGCCGTCCTGCTTTTGCAGCAGTACCTGCTGCACGCCCTCGGTCTCGCCGGCAATCGAATAGGCGAGCTCACCGGGGACGAAGTCAGCGCTGACCTCGTCGCCGAGTAGCTTCGTCATCGCCGCCACGGCGTTGTAGGCCGGCTTGGTCGAACCGTCGTGACGAACCATCCCGTAGTTCATCTCGCCGGTGGCGATGTCGTCGGCCTCGTCCCACAATTCGTAGCAGTAGGTGCGAGGGATCCCGTTCGCGAACGAGAAGAGGTACTGGCGCGGAATGTAGCGTCCGGACACCACTTCGGGCAGGGAGTTCGTGTCGGTGCTGTTCTGGTAGCAGGTCTCCGTCGAGATCGGAGCAACGTCGCCGGGCTTCATCACCTTGGCGACCCGGCGTACGGCGAAGTCCAGACTGCCGTAGCCGTCCTCGCCCCAGCCCTTGGTCTCGGGCTCCCGGGTGCTGAGGTAGTTGTGGATGTTGGCCCGGTCCATCGAGTCGGCCACGACGCTTCCGTGCTGCTCGGCGGCCTCGACCGAGGTAACCGGTGAACCCAGGATCTCGATCTCCGCGGTCGCCGGATCGGCCTTCATCACCGACCAGAGCGAGCGCTGGTAGTCGTGAACCTTCGCGATCGGCCACGTCCCGTCCTGACGATCGAAGAGATCCGGTTCGTTGCGGTTCTCCACACTGGCCACGTTCTCCGGGCCGAAGTCCTTGACCCAGTCCCGCACCTCTTCGGGGGTATGCCTGCTGAAGTCGGTGATGAGACTGAACTTGACGCCCGATGCCGCGAGTTCGTCCATCGCCTCCCGGAGCTTCGGATCCGCGAACACCGGCAGGTCGATGCCCTCGCGGATGTTCCGTAATCCGAGTTCCTTGACTTTGTCGACCATGGTGCTGCCGTCGGCGAAGGTGTGGGTCAGGTAGTAGTAATGGGTGTTCGACCCCATGCTCTGGACGAAGTCGTCCGCCCCGAGCGCCGTGGTCGCCACCGACGAGCCGGGATCGGCCACGACCGGGACGGTTCCCGGATCGGCGCTCGTGCCGGGCATCGTGCCGGCGAGGAGGGCGAGGCTCGCCATGAGGAGGGCTGAGGGTCGTCTGAACATCTGGTTGGGCTCCTGCCGTCGTTCCCCGGAATCGGACCACTCGAAGCTACCGGCGGCGAAACCTGGACGTCCACGCTCCCGCTGGCCGACTGGGCGCAACGGCGGACCTCCGGGCTATGCAGAAGTGCCCAGAGGGGTCATCTCACCGTGCTCTTGTGACGCCTCGCCGTGCTTTTGTGACGCCTCGCCGGGGTCAGGAGAGGTTGACGGCCCGGACGGTGGTGGCGTCGATGGCTTCGGAGATCTCCGACAGGGTGTCGGTGGTGATCGCCGAGTCGACCGACAACGCGACCAGTGCCGGACCGCCCTTCACGTCCCGGGCGACCTGCATGCTGGCGATGTTGATGGCCGCGTCACCCAGGATCCGGCCGAGGACGCCCACCACCCCCGGCCGATCGTCGTACTGGAAGAACGCGAGGTGATCGGTCGGCTCGATGTCGACATCGAGCCCGTTCACCTCCACCAACCGCTCCCGCTGCGAGATCCCGACCAGCGTGCCGGAGATCGAGACCTGCGAGCCGTCGGCCAGGGTGCCGCGGATCGTGATCAGGTTCCGGTGGTCGGGACTGTCCGGGTTCGCCACCAACCGCACCTCGATCCCCCGCTCGGCGGCGAAGAGCGGGGCGTTGACGTAGGACACCGACTCGGGGACCACATCAGTGAAGACCCCCTTGAGGGCCGCGAGTTCGAGCACCTTGACGTCGTGCTCGGTGATCTCCCCGCGCACCTCGACGTCGATGGCCTGGGGCACCTCGCCGGCCAGCGCCGTGAACACCTGGCCCAGCTTCTCGGTGAGTGGGATGCCCGGCCTGACGTCTTCGGCGATCACGCCGCCCTGTACGTTGACCGCATCCGGGACCAACTCGCCGGACAGCGCCTGCCGCACCGACTTGGCCACCGCGATCCCCGCCTTCTCCTGGGCTTCGTCGGTCGAGGCGCCCAGATGGGGTGTGGCGACCACGTTCTCCAATTCGAAGAGCGGGCTGTCCGTGCACGGTTCGGTGGCGAACACGTCGAGCCCGGCCGCCGCCAGCCGGCCTTCCTTCAGCGCGGCGTAGAGCGCGGCTTCGTCCACGATGCCGCCCCGGGCCGCGTTCACCAGCACCAGCGACGGTTTTACCTTGGCGAGTTCGTCGACGCCGATCAGGCCCGCGGTCTCCGGCGTCTTCGGGAGATGCACGGACATGAAGTCGGATTCGGTCAGCAAGGTCTCGAGGTCGACCAACCGCACACCCATCTGAGCGGCACGGCCGGCTTGGACGTACGGGTCGTAGGCGATCACCTGCATGCCGAAGGCGCTCAGCCTGCTGGCCACCAGCACGCCGATCCGGCCCAGCCCGACGATACCGACGGTCTTCTCGTACAGCTCGATCCCGGTGTACTTGGATCGCTTCCACTCACCGTTGCGCAAGGCCGCGTGGGCAGGGCTGAGGTGCCTCGCCGCGGCGAGCATCAGGGCCACGGCGATTTCGGCGGCGCTGACGATGTTGGAGGTGGGGGCATTGACCACCATGACACCGGACTGGGTGGCGGCCTTCACGTCCACGTTGTCCAGACCCACTCCCGCTCGCGCGACGACGCTCAGCTTCGTGGCCGCGGCCAACGCCTCGGCGTCGACCTTAGTCGCGGACCGGATCAAGATCGCGTCGGCATCGGCGATCGCGGACAGCAACTCGCCCCGATCCGCGCCGTTGCAGTGGCGGACCTCGAAGTCGGGGCCCAACGCCTCGACGGTGGCAGGGCTCAACTCTTCGGCGATGAGTACGACGGGTTTGCTCACAACGATTCCTCTGAGGACGGGGTGGCAGCGACGGAACGCACGGCGGTGTGCATGATGCGGGGGCCCGTCGTTGTTCGGCCGATCGGCTGTTCGGCCGATCACTCGGCAGCGACGCTCCACAAACGCCGAAAGCCTACTCGAAAAGTGCCTGCCCGACGTACTCGTCCGAGCCGATCCCCCGCGGCACGGCGAAGAGCGCGGAGCCGGTGAACCTGAGGTACTCCATGAGCTGATCCTGCTTGGCCATCTTGATCTGCATCGGCACGAACTGGGTGCGCGGGTCGCGCATGAACGCCACGAAGAACAGGCCGGCGTCGAGCCCGCCCAGCGAGTTGCTGCCGTCGACGAAGTTGTAGCCCCGGCGCAGGAACCGCACGCCACCGTTGTTCTCGGGGTGGACGACCGCGACGTGGGAGTCGACGGGCACCACCGGGCCCTCCCGGCCCGGCATCGAGAAGTCCGGTTGATCGAACTCCCCTCCACCCGAGAGCGGCGCTCCGGCCGCCTTGGTCCGCCCGATGAAGGACTCCTGGTCGCGGAGCGACTGTCGGTCCCAGACCTCGATCGTCATGTTGATCCGCCTGGCCACCAGGTAGGACCCGCCCGCAAGCCAGTCGCCGTCGGGGTCGTCGCCCTCGGCGACCCACACGAACTCACGCAACGCGTCGGACTCTTCGGCCTTGACGTTCATCGTGCCGTCCTTGAACCCGAACAGATTGCGCGGCGTGCTCTGGGAGGTGCTGGTGGAGGAGGTCCGCCCGAAGCCGAGCTGCGACCAGCGCACCGTGACCACGCCGAAGCCGATCCGGGCCAGGTTGCGGACCGCGTGCACGGCCACCTGCGGATCGTCGGCGCACGCCTGCACACAGAGGTCCCCGCCTGAGTGCCCTTCGCCGGGGATGTCTCCGGGAAAGCGCGGCAGGGGCCGGAGCGCCGCCGGCTGCCGGCCGGCGATGCCGAACCGATCGGTCCCATCCGCGTCCCGGAAGAGCGTGGGACCGAAACCGAAGGTCACGGTGAGTCCCGACTGATGGAGGCCGATCGCCTCGCCGGTGTCGTCGGGTGGAGCGTTGTAGTCCCCCTCGACCGGCCCGACGGGTCCGGCGTGGTCACCCCGAGTCATCCTCGCGGCCGCTTCGGTCCACTGCCGGAGCATCTCGACGAGTTCCGCCCGGGAGTCGGTGATCACGTCGAAGGCGACGAAGTGCAGCCGGTCCTGAGCGGGAGTGACGATCCCCGCCTGGTATAGCCCACGGAAGTCGTAGCTGCGCAGCAGGTCTATCGCTTCATCACCCTGCACGGCCGGCGCCGCGACGGCCCGGCCGGCGGCGAATCCGCCGCCGGCCAGACCGACCGCGGCCACCGTTCCCCCCAGCAACCCCCGGCGCGATACCCCACTCGATGTCATGGTGAGCCAACTCTCCTGCTCGGCATCATCCCAGCACCGCCGCGGTCAATTCGGAGAGCGGTTCGGACAGCGAGTTGACGGCGTCCGACAGCTCCTTGATCTCCGGCTCACTGATCTCGTCGTACAGTGTGAATCCGTCGCCGACGCGCTGGGCGTCCAGCAGGCTCTGGAGCTCCGCGAATCGCGTCTCGAGCGTTTCGGCCAGTTCGGGATCCTTCTTCCGGACGATCGCGGCCAGGCCGTCGTAGGCCACCTTGGCGCCGTCCACGTTGGCTTGGAAGTCCCACAGGTCGGTGCGCGACCAATACTCCTCCTCGCCGGTGATCTTGCCGAGCGCGACCTCCTCGAGCAGGCCCCGTGAACCGTTGGCGATCTGGTCGACGGTGAACTCGAGCTCGGCGATGCGCTCGTCCAAGATCAACGTGTTGGCGAGTAGATCGTCGGCGTACCTCGCCCGCTCGAGCTTGCTGAGTGGCTGGTAGTCCGTGGCGCGTTGAGGCCACAGATCCTTCTCCATCACGTGCCACCCGGTCCACTTCTCGCCGGGCTCCAGGTCGGCTTCCCGGGCATCCATCAGCGGATCGAGATCTCCGAACGACTCGGCGACGATTTCGATCCGCTCCCAATGGGTGCGGGCCTCGGGGTAGAGCGCGCGGGCTTCGTCGTCCTGGCCGGCCTTGTAGAGTTCGACGAACTCCTTGGTCTTGACGACCAGCTGATCGGACTGATCCTCGACGTACACCTTGTAGTTCTCGGTGGCCTGATCGATCAGCTCTTCGTCATCGGCGTCCGCGGTGACATCCTCGTCGGACTCGGTCACGGTGAAGTCGGCGCGAATACCCTCACCTACCATCCCGGGCTTACACGCGGTGACGTACGTGCCGGCCGGCGCCGAGACTACCAATTGCCGAGTGAGGCCCGGACCGACATTCTCCACCTCGCCCACGATGCGGAGCCCGTCGGCACCCAGCAGGTAGAACTCGGTGATCTCCGAGCCCTCGTTGGTCACGTCGAACGCGACCTTCCCGGCCGGCGCCTCGGTCTTCGACAACTCGCAGGCATCCGCGGTCGAGCTGACCTTCAGCACCCGCGGATCGGCGTCGGCACCGGATCCGGCCGAATCCTCGACGTTCTCGGTGCATCCGGTGACGAGCGCGGCACCGAGCAGGCCGAGCGCCGGGAGCAGGTGAGTGAGGCGGGGCATGGCGAGACCTTTCGTCGTGCTTGAAGAAGATGAAATTGCTCGGGTGGGTCGGCGCGGACCTCAGGAAGCCACGGGCTCCCGGTCCCGCTCTTGTGCCGCGGGGGCGGCACGGCCTCGCAAGGCGGCGAAGAACAGCCACATGGTCGGCACCAGGTAGCCGAACCAGGCGATCCCCTCGGCGACGGTGGTCCGCGGCGAGAAGTTGAAGACGCCCTTCAGCAGGGTTCCGTACCAACTGCCGGGCGGGACCGCGCCGGAGACATCGAACAGCACGGTGTTCAACCCGGGAAGGACCCGCGCCTCCTGCAGGTCGTGCACGCCGTATGCCAGGACGCCGGCGGCCACCACGATCAAGAACGCACCCGTCCAGGTGAAGAACCGAGTCAGGTTGATGCGCAGCGCGCCGCGATACATCAGCCACCCCAGGACCACCGCGGTCCCCAGGCCGAGGCCGGCACCCAGCAGCGGCTCCCAACCCGCGGACGTGCCGGTCGCCGTGCCGCCCGCGCCGGCCTTGGTCGCGGCCCAGAGGAAGAGCGCGGTTTCGAGCCCTTCCCGGCCGACCGCCAGCGTCGCTACCACCGCCAGCGCGGACCGCCCGGCCTCGGCAGCCTGATCCACCTGACGGCGCAATTCCACGCTGATGCCGCGGGCCGCGCGCGCCATCCAGAAGATCATCCAGGTCACGAAACCCACGGCGATGATGCTCAACCCGCCGCCGATCAACTCCTGCGCCTCGAAACTCAAGCCGCGAGGACCGAAAGTCAGGAGCGCCCCGAAGCCCAGGCTCACCACCACCGCGAGACCGACGCCGAACCAGATCCGCCCGAGAAGCTCGCGCCGTTCGGTCTTCACGACATAGGCGATCAGGATGCTCACGATCAGCGCCGCCTCGAGTCCTTCGCGCAGCCCGATGAGGTAGTTGGCGAACATCGGCTGTCTCCCCTGCGGTCGAACGAACTTAGGCTACCCTAATTAGGCTTGCCTAAGCTAACACACGATCCCGGTTCGTTGGCAACCCCGCAGCCTGCCGGAGCGCTAGCGCCGGGTGGGAGTGTTCAACCACTTGGCCGCCAGCAGGCCGCCGATCGCACCGCCCAGGTGCCCCTGCCACGACACATCGGCGGCACCGGGCAGCACCCCGAGCCACATGCCGCCCCAGAGAAAGAACAGGGCGACACCGAGGACGATCTGAGCGGTGTTGCGGGCGAAGAAGCCCCGCGCCAGCAGATATGCGAAATAGCCGAAGACCACACCGCTGGCACCGGCCGTGATGGATTGCGGCGGCGAGAAGAGCCAGACGGCGAGCCCCGAGGCGAGCACCGAGATCATGGTGACGTTGAACCACCGTCGTACGCCGCCGAGCAGGACCAGGAAGCCCAGCCCGGCCAACGGGAGCGTGTTGGCGGCCAGGTGCCCCCAGCCGTGGTGCAGCAGCGGCGCGGTGAAGATCTCGTCCAGGCTGCCCGGGTCGCGCGGCACGATGCCCACGTCGTTCAAGGAACCGGCCGTCGCCACGTCGTAGGCTTCGATCAGCCAGAGGAGGCCGACCATCGCGGCCACGAACAGCGCCGCCGAGACCGGCGAGTACGACGGCCCCGACCGGTTCGCGCGCACCTGTGAGGGCGATTCGTAGAGGCTCACCTCTCCAGTCTGCCCGGACCCACCAAGGAGTCGACGAGCGTCCGCGCCGCCACCTCGGGGAGACGCCGAGGCCGCGAACGCGGCGCTCAAGGCAGAGTCTGGATGCGGCACCGAGGCCCGGTGGCGTTGGCCAGTCGGACATCGGTGGTCAGCAGTGCCGTGGCATGAGTGGCTTCCGCCAACGCGACGTAGGTGGCGTCGTAGCCACTCAGGTTGTGCCGCAACTCCCACATCCGAGCACGCAGCGAGTCTGCTGGGAACCTGGTCAACGTCAACCGGGAGAATCCCTCGACAGCAAGATCGCCCTGTCTGTCGCTGAGGGCGCCACGACGGACCAGACCCCGCAGGACGTGCATGACCTCACTGTCCAGCAGGTGTGGGACGGCCAGTTCCTCGTCCCCGAGTCGTTCGGGCGATAGATCGCCGGTGAGCAACTCGACGACGACGCCGGCGTCGACGATCCTCAATCGCCGCGGCCTTCGTGCAGCACCGTCAAGATCGTATCCCGATCAGTGTGCCCCTGGACGCGCGCTTGAGTGCTGCGAATGACCTCGGCATTGCCCTCCACGATCTGCGCACGCCGGGCGAGGTGGCCCAACTCGCGCTGGAGATACTTGGTCAGTGAGAGCCCGTGAGCTTCGGCGGCTTTCGACAGTGCCTCGTGGACGTCGTCCGGAACGTCGCGAATGTGCATGACCTTTGGCATGCCTCACTCTATCCGACCATGGGTGCAACTTGCACCCATGCATTCTGTCGGGCGCTTTCGCCGGAACAAGCGTCCACGTGTCTCGACCACCCGGGGGACCTCAGGGACGCGCCAGGAGCTCGCCGTGCAGGACGGAGATCAGGCCGTCCGGATTCCCGGCCCACTCGATCCAGGCGGCCGAGATCGCGGCCAACTCGTCCGGGGTCGTCCGGCCCTCGGCAACCAGCTGCGCGGCGAGCGCCGAGTCCGTCATCCGATCGGCCCACATCCCGCCCCAGAAAGCACGGTCCTCCGGCGTGCTGAAACACCACGTGGAGGTACCCACCCGTGCGTCGGCCAGACCCGCCGCACGCGCCCAGGCCAGCAAGTGCCGCCCGGCGTTCGGCTCGCCGCCGTTGCGTCGGGCGGCACCGTCGAACAGTTCGAGCCAGCGGTCGAGCAGCGCGGACGGCGGATGCCAGACCTTCCCGGCGTAGTCCGTCTCGCGGACCGCGAGCAGACCACCGGGCCGGGCGACCCGGGCCATCTCCCGCAGCGCCTGGACCGCGTCGGCCACATGATGCAGCACCTGGTGTGCGTGCACGACGTCGAAATGCTCGTCGGGAAAGCTCAGGCCGCGTACGTCCCCGACCACCACCGTGGCGGCGACGCCCCGGCGATCCAGCTCCGTGCGAGTGAGGCCGGCGGTCTCCTCGGAGACCTCCAACGCCACCACCTCTCCGGGCGCCACCAATGCCGCGAGATCGGCCGTGATGGTGCCGGGGCCCGAGCCGATGTCCAGCAGCCGGAGCCCGGGCCGCAGATGGGGCAGCAGGTAGGCGACAGAGTTCTCCGCGGTCCGCCATCGGTGGGAGCGCAGCACGCTCTCGTGATGGCCATGCGTGTAGCGATGACCGCTCAACGTTGCGCTGAACCGTCCACGTAATCGGAATCGTGCGACTTCACCCAGGCCATCAACTTGCGCAGTTCGCGGCCGGTGCCCTCGATCGGATGCTGTTCACCCTTGGCCCGCAACGCCTTGAACTCGGGACCGCCGGCGTCTTGGTCGTCGATGAACCGGCGTGCGAACGAACCGTTCTTGATGTCGGCCAGCACGGCCACCATGTTCTGCTTCACGCGCGGGTCGATCACCCGAGGACCGGACACGTAGTCGCCGTACTCCGCCGTGTCGGAGACCGACCACCGCTGCTTGGCGATGCCGCCTTCGTACATCAGATCGACGATGAGCTTGAGCTCGTGAAGGCACTCGAAATAGGCCACCTCGGGCTGGTAGCCGGCCTCGGTGAGCACCTCGAACCCGTACTGGACCAGTTGGGACGCGCCGCCGCAGAGCACCGCCTGCTCGCCGAACAGGTCGGTCTCGGTCTCCTCGGTGAAGGTGGTCTTGATGCCGCCGGCCCGGAGCCCGCCGATCGCCCTGGCGTAGGACAAGGCCAGGTCCCAGGCCTTGCCGGTGGCGTCCTTCTCCACGGCGACCAGGACCGGCACGCCGCGGCCGTCGACAAACTCCCGGCGGACCAGGTGACCCGGACCCTTCGGCGCGACCATGAAGACGTCGACGCCCTCGGGAGGAGTGATGTAGCCGAACCGGATGTTGAAGCCGTGGCCGAAGACCAGCGTGTCTCCCGGCGTCAAATGGGGCTCGACCGACTCGGCGTACAGCGTCCGCTGCACGTGATCGGGAGCCAGGATCACGATGACGTCGGCCTCCTCGACCGCTTCGGCCGGGGCCAGCACGCGCAGCCCTTCGGCTTCGGCCTTGGCCCGGCTCGTCGATGCCTCCGGCAGGCCGACCCGGACGTCGACCCCGGAGTCCCGCAATGATAGGGCGTGGGCGTGCCCCTGACTTCCGTAGCCGAGCACGGCCACGTGCTTGCCCTGGATCAGGGACAGATCCGCGTCGTCGTCGTAGAACATCTCAGCCATGATGGGCTAGCTCGCTTTCTCGGTGATCGGACTGATTGCTGGTGCGTCATGAAGGGCCTCGGATCCGCGGCTGATCGCCACCATTCCGGACTGAACCATCTCGCGGATGCCGAATGGTCTCAGAATATTGAGGAAGTCGGCCAGTTTGTCGGCATTCCCGACCGCCTGGATGGTGACCGCTTCGGGGGCCACATCGACGACCTTGGCCTTGAAGAGGCCGACGACATCGAGCACCTGCGAACGACTGTCGGCGTTCGCTCCGACCTTCACCATCAACAGTTCGCGCTTGACGGCGTTCTTGGCGGGCAACTCGACGATCGTGATGACCTCGACGAGCTTGTTGAGCTGTTTGGTGACCTGGTCCAAGGGGAGCTTGTCCAACCCGACCACGATGGTCATCCGGGACATCGCCGGGTCCTCGGTCGGGCCGACCGCCAGCGAGTCGATGTTGAAGCCTCGCCGGCTGAACAGGCTGGCCACCCGCGCCAACACTCCCGGCTTGTTCTCCACCAGGACGGAGAGCGTGTGCTTCTTCAGCGTTTCCTTCTTCACAGTCGTCCCTCTACAGATCGTTGTCGTCGAATCGAGGCGCCAGTCCGCGCGCGTACTTGATCTCGTCGTTGCTGGAGCCGGCGGCCACCATCGGCCACACCATCGCGTCGCGATGGACCCGGAAGTCGACCACCACCGGAACGTCGTCGATCTCCATCGCCTTGGTGATCGTGGCGTCCACGTCGGCCGGAGAGTCACAGGCCAGCCCCACACAGCCATAGGCGTCGGCCAGCTTCACGAAGTCCGGGATCCGCTTGCTGTGCAGGTCCGTGTTCGAGTACCGCTCGTTGTAGAACAGCGTCTGCCACTGACGCACCATGCCCAGCGACTCGTTGTTGATCACCGCCACCTTGATCGGGATGCCGTTGATCGCGCAGGTGGCCAGCTCCTGATTGGTCATCTGGAAGCAGCCGTCGCCGTCGATCGACCACACAGTGGCGTCCGGCCGGCCGACCTTGGCGCCCATCGCGGCCGGCACGGAGTAGCCCATCGTGCCGAGCCCCCCGGAGTTCAGCCAGCGATGCGGCTTCTCGTATCGAACGAACTGCGCGGCCCACATCTGATGCTGGCCCACGCCGGCCACGTAGATCCCGTCCGGGCCGACGATGGAACTCAGTCGCTCCAGGACGTACTGCGGGGCCAGGCTGCCGTCCTCGTGCGCGTCGTAGCCCAGCGGATAGGCCTGCTTCACCCCGGCCAGGAAGGTGAGCCACTCCGCGTACGTTTCGGCGAGCTCGTCGGCGAAATCCGGCCCGAGCGCGGCGAGCAGCGCGGTGATGGTCAGCTTGCAGTCGCCGACGATGGCGACATCGGCGTGCCGGTTCTTGCCGATCTCGGCCGGGTCGATGTCGGCATGGATCACCCGGGCGCCGGGAGCGAACGAATCCAACTTGCCGGTCACCCGATCGTCGAAACGGGCGCCCAGGCTCACGATCAGGTCGCTGCGCTGCAGTCCGGCCACCGCGGCCACGGTCCCGTGCATTCCCGGCATGCCGAGGTGCTGTGGATGGCTGTCCGGGAACGCGCCGCGAGCCATCAGCGTGGTGACCACCGGGATGCCGGTCAGCTCGGCGAGTTGTCGCAGCTCCGCCGACGCGTCGGCCCGGATGGTGCCGCCGCCGACGTAGAGCACCGGCCGCCGCGCGGCGCGGATCAACTCCACCGCGTCGTCGATCGCGCCGGCGTCCGGGTGAGTCTGTGGCTGGTATCCAGGCAGATACAACTCGGCGGGCCAGTCGAAGGTGGTCTCCGCGGTCAGCGCGGACTTGGCCACGTCGACCAGCACCGGGCCGGGCCGGCCGGTGCCGGCCAGATGAAATGCCTCGGCGATCCGGAGCGGGATGTCGGCGGCGTCGGTCACCAGGAAGTTGTGCTTGGTGACCGGCATCGTGATGCCGCGGATGTCGGCTTCCTGGAAGGCGTCAGTGCCGATCGACGCCGCCGGCACCTGCCCGGTCACTGCGACGATCGGCACCGAGTCCATGTAGGCATCCGCGAGCGGAGTCACCAGATTGGTGGCCCCCGGCCCGCTGGTCGCCATGCAGACGCCGACCTTTCCGGTGGCCGCCGCATATCCCTGGGCGGCGTGTCCGGCGCCCTGCTCGTGGCGCACCAGGATGTGGCGGATCTGCCTCGAGTCCATCAGCGGGTCGTACGCCGGAAGGATCGCGCCACCCGGGATGCCGAACATGGTGTCGACGCCGGCATGCTCCAACGCCTTCACCAGGCTCTGCGCGCCGGTCAGGTTCTCGCTCATCTGGCTCTACCTCGTTCGTTCCTGGATCGGTCTCTGCGCCGACACAGTCGTCGGCAGAAGTCATTGGGCCAACAAAAAACCCCCCGAGCCCGGAGGCGACGGAGGGTGGACGCGGAAGCTGTCTGTCAGCTCACGCGTCCATGAATACGATAAGGCCCTTGTGCACAGGGCAACGGTCCCTGGGCAACGGCTTCCCAGTCAAGCGCCGCACGACCACGTCCCACATGCTGGAACTTCCGGATGATCGAGGCGAAGACGGGTGAGCGTCCCGGCCGCCCTACGCGGCGGTGCACACGCAGACATGGTTGCCCTGAGCGTCGGCGAGCACCCAGAAGCCCGGCGCGTGCTCATCGGTGACCAGGCGGCCACCTGCCGCGACGGTGGCGGTGACGCGGGCCTCGGCCTGGTCGTGCGGCACGAAGACATCGAGATGGAACCGCTGGCCACCGGCGTCCTTCAGATCGGATTCCTGGAACCACAGCGGTGGCAGCGAACCGGCCGGATCGATCAACGTCCGGTCGTCGGCACGATCGTCGGTCATGGCCAGCGCCGCCCGCCAGAAGGGCTTGATCTCCTCGTGATCCGGCGTGTCGAGAGCCAACTCCAGCATCGCCACCGCGCCGGGAAGCGACTGGCACTTCTGCTCGGCCGCGAGTTCGCCGATGCGGCGAGCCAAGGTGAGGTCACGGTCGGTCACGCCCCCGGCGTCGTGACTGGACAGCGCGATGTCGAGCCGCCCCCACCGCACGACGAGATCCGGGTGGTGATTCTGCTCCTCGGCCGCCGCGGCCACCGCCTGGGCGAGCCGCATGCTCCCGACGAAGTCTCCGGTGGAGAACCGGGCATGGATCGAGTTGCTCAGATAGCGCCAGTCGTCCAACCCGGCCCGCTCGAAGTCCCCCGGCGTCACGATCTCGCTCATGCCGACACCCTACTCACGTCCTGGGCCGCAAGGATCTCCGCTGGCGACCGTCCGTCTCGAAGTTCTCCGGATCCAGCCAGGCGTCGTACGCCGCTCGCAACCGCGGCCACTCCGAGTCGAGGATGCTGAACCAGTCGGTGTCCCGGTTGCGGCCCCGGTAGACCATGGCCTGCCGGAATCTCCCTTCGTAGCGGAACCCGAGCCGGAGGGCCGCGCGACGCGACCGCTCGTTGAGGGAGTCGCACTTCCATTCGTAGCGGCGATACCCGAGGTCCTCGAACGCATGCCTGGCCAGGAGGTACATCGCTTCGGTGGCGGCCCGGGTGCGGGCCAGTTCCTCGCCGTAGTTGATCGCCCCGACCTCGATGCTGCCGTTCTCCGGGTCGATCCGCAGGTACGACGCCTGGCCGGCCGCCGATCCCGGCCTCGGACCCTCCAGCGGAACGATCGCGAACGGGCGGGACCCGGGGTCGGCGACACGCTCACCGATGGCCCGCACCAGTTCGTCGCGGTCCACCGGTTGCGGGTCGCCGGCCAGATATGTCCACCGCGTCGGATCGGTGCCCGCTCCCGTGGCGCCGAACAGCGCGTCCCCGTGGCTCGTCGACAACGGTTCGACCCGGACCCAGCGTCCGGTCAGCACCACCGGTCCCGGGGCCCGGGCCCCGGACCACCCGGGAACGTCATCGCCGACCGACTGGCCGTATCCGTTGGTGACTGGCATACCCCCGAACCCTAGATCCCCCCTCCCCCGCCGACCCGGCAGTTATCTGGCCAAATTGCCGGCGTGTCGACGGTCAACTGCCGGGTCGATCGGTGAACGAGGAGGCAAGCGGCACCGCGAGCAGACGCTGCGCGGGCATCCTTGACTCCTTTTGATA
>JBOFLE010000025.1:0-1348 GCA_051657705.1 Nocardioides sp.
GGCCTCGGCCCCGGCTCCACCGTCGGCGACTTCCTGCCCGAGCTGGCCTACTCCATGGCCGGCGGCAAGTAGCTCCCCGCCCCATGGGCGCGCCGATCATGCGATCAGGCGGGAGATTCGGCGGCGCGCGGCCCAGCGAGACGCACAGATCTATGCCGCCAGCATCGATCCCGACCTGGAGTCCGACACCTACCGAGCCTGGGCAGCGCGCAACGCCGGCGAGGTGTCGTCGGAGCTCGAATGACGCACCCGATCTGGCTCGTCCGGCTCGACAAGACGCGCCCGGTGCTGGTGTTGACCCGCGAGGAGATCCGAGCCGTGCGCGGACTGATCACGGTCGCGCCGATCACCAGCACCGTACGCGGCCTGAGCAGCGAGGTGATCGTGGGTCAGTCCAATGGGCTCGAACACGAGTCGGTGGTCAACCTGGACTCCATCACGACCGTCCCGCGAGACGCGCTGCTCCGGCCGCTGGGCGCGCTCCTGGCGAGACAGGAAACCGACCTGACCCGGGCGTTCCACGAGGCCTTCGACCTGGCGGACTGACAGCCCGGAGACGTCTGGCCGGCCGCGCTACCGGGGCTGTCCGTCGTACGCAGTCGTCCGGTGCCGGGACCGGAAGCGGGTCAGCAGGTCCTCGGTGACGGTTGCGCCGCCGGCCACCGCCGCATGTACCTCGCGGAAGTAGTTCTCGTAGCCGGCCGGAGTGTAGAGGCAGAGGCCCCGGACCACGGCCGTACTGTCGTTGCGGAACCCGTGCGGGGTGCCGCGCGTCGCGGCGAAGATCGAGCCGCTCTGGGCGACCAGGTCACCGGAGCGAGTCGTCAGGGTGAGCTCACCGTCGAGCACGTAGAAGTATTCGTCGTGACCGGCGTGCACATGCGGCCTGGCGCCGACCACACCCGGGGCTAGCTCGAACTCCTCGAACGCGAACGCGCCGTCGGTGTCCTCCGCGGTCAGGCGGAAGAAGTGCTCCACCCCGGCGACCGACAGCAGTTCACCTTCACCGCGACGCCGCAGGATGCCGCTCGGACCGGTATCGAGGCCATCCATGCCCGACAGCGTACGGCGCGCGGGCCTGGCCATGGCCATCGCGGGGTCAGTCTCCGTCCGCCCAGAGGATCAGGTCGAGCTTTCTCTCGTGGACGATGCGCCGGGCTTCGGCGCGCACCATGGGATCCGGTGAGTTGCGGGCGAACTCCTGGAGGACATCCAGGATGACCTCGGTGGCGCCCGCGTCGAACAACGCCGGGAGAACCGAGGTCGCGGAGGCATCCAGCAGCGCTTGTTTCAGCATCTCGGGAGGCAGGGCATTGAGAAGCTCGATCATCCGGCGAAAGCGGGGATC
>JBOFLE010000026.1:0-2464 GCA_051657705.1 Nocardioides sp.
GGAAGGGAGATTGGGCCGGAGCACGAGGGACGGCCTGGACCTACAGCGCCGGCTTCCAACTCAAGGGACTCAGTCTGAACTCACAAACCGGCTACGACACGTTCACTGAACTCAACTACAAGTTCCCAAGAAGGAAGAAACTCTGCGGCAACAATGCCTTTCCCGCTCAAGCTGAACTAGTAGCGGGAATCGACCAGTGAGGCAGAGCCCTTGAGAAGGAGGGCTTGGGGCCTGGCGATACTGGCCCCTCTCCTTCTCGCGGTGGGATACGGAGCAAAGTCAGTTCATGACTCTCGCGATGGCGCCGGCCCACTTGAAGTGTCGTCGAGATATACCTTTGTCGCGGCCCACACGAGAGTCACGGAGAAGTTCGACTTCTTCTTCGGAACGAGTCTGTGCTCGCGAGCCGATACTGCCAAGATCTCCGATCTGCGTGTCGTGAGGTTCGACGGCGACGGGCTCGACGGCGTCGACATCGAGGTCAACTGGCAAGGACTCGACAGTTCCGGTGGCGTCGGCCCAGTACAGGACCTCAGTTCTCGCTACGGTGATGAACGAGCCGGCGACGTTCACTCATGTGACCTTCCAGAAAAAGACATTGGGGTCGCCCTCATTCTGAAGCCCAAGGATCGAACGATGACGGCCTACGTTCGCAACGTCACTCTCGGCTACCAGCACGAGGAAAGGTCCCGCGAGATCGACATCCCGTATCTCTACGCGGTGTGCGGCCGAGAGGCAAAGCCCGTGTTGAAGCAATGCCGAGAGTGAGTGGGAACACCACATAGCCGAGAGGTCACAAATCACGCCGAGGCGTCACAAAAGCATGAGCTTTTGTGACGCCTCGGCGTGATTTTGTGACGCTTCGGCGTCTAACCGGTCGGCTTTTCGTCGGCGACGGCGTCCGCGACGGGCTCGGCAGGTACGACGTCCGCAGAAGGTTCCTCGACCGGCGCCTCCGCCTCCATTGCCGCGTCGGCCACGGTGTCCTCGGCGAGGACCTCTTCGGTAACCGGCTCGTCAGCCGGCGCTGCCGCCGCCTTCTCTCGAACTGCCTCCGCGGCACCGGCCGACTTCTTGGCGCGCGCCGGCTTCGGGTCGTACTTCTCGGTCACCAACTCGATCACCGCCATCGGCGCGTTGTCGCCCTTGCGCGGGCCGATCTTGGTGATCCGGGTGTAGCCACCCGGGCGATCGGCGAACATCTCCGCGATCTCGGTCACCAGGCGATGCGAGACGGTGTTGTCGCGCCGGGCGACGCCGACGTCCTTGGAGTAGATCGCCCGCTCGATCAACCGACGGTGGTGCAGGCTGCCGGCGTTGGCCTTCTTGGCCTTGGTGATCAGCTTCTCGGCGTACGGCCGCAGGAACTTCGCCTTCGCCTCGGTCGTGGTGATGCGGCCGTGCTCGAACAGAGCAGTGGCCAGGTTGCGCATCATGCGCTTCTGATGCGCCGCATTGCCGCCGAAGCGGGGGCCTTTCTTAGGGGCTGGCATAGCTGTCTCTCATTTCTTCCCGGCCGGATCAGGTACCGGGATAGTCGGGCTCCGAGGGTTCGCTCGGGATCGGTGGATCAGTACTGCTCGTCCTCGACGAACGCGTCGTCATCGTCGTCGTACGCCGACAGGACCGACCGCGGGTCGAAACCGGGCGCGCTGTCCTTGAGGCTGAGCCCCATCTCGACCAGCTTCGCCTTGACCTCGTCGATCGACTTGGCGCCGAAGTTGCGGATGTCGAGTAGATCCTGCTCCGAGCGCGAGATCAGTTCACCGACCGTGTGGATGCCCTCCCGCTTCAGGCAGTTGTAGGACCGCACGGTGAGCTGCAACTCCTCCACCGGGAGGGCCAGATCCGCGGCCAACTGCTCGTCCACGGGCGAGGGGCCGATGTCAACGCCCTCGGCCTCGACATTGAGCTCGCGAGCCAGCCCGAAGAGTTCGACGAGAGTCTTTCCCGCCGACGCCAGCGCGTCTCGGGGGTTCAGCGACTGCTTGGTCTCCACGTCGATCACCAGACGGTCGAAGTCCGTCCGCTGCTCGACACGAGTCGCCTCGACCTTGTAGGTGACCTTGAGCACCGGCGAGTAGATCGAGTCGACGGGCATCCGGCCGATCTCGTTGTCGGCGCCCTTGTTCTGCACCGCCGAGACGTAGCCACGGCCACGCTCGACGACCAGTTCCATCTCCAGCTTGCCCTTCTCCGACAAGCTGGCGATCCGCAGGTCCGGGTTGTGCACCTCGACTCCGGCGGGCGGCGCGATGTCGGCCGCGGTGACCTCGCCGGGACCGGACTTGCGCAGGTACATGGTGACGGGCTCGTCGTGTTCGGACGACACGACCAGGCCCTTGAGATTCAAGATCACCTCGGTGACGTCCTCCTGGACGCCATCGATGGTGGAGAACTCATGGAGTACCGAATCGATCTTGATGCTGGTGACCGACGCCCCCGGGATGGAGGAGAGCAGCGT
>JBOFLE010000027.1:0-8429 GCA_051657705.1 Nocardioides sp.
AGCTCGTCCAGGAAGCGGCTGGGTTGCTCGCCCTCGTCGTCGCTCGATGCCACCGCCGTCACGATCAGCCGCTCTCGGGCCCGGGTACAAGCGACGTAGAACAGTCGCCGGTCCTCCGCGACCGACTCACGAACCGTCACCGCCGGGCGCGGCCCACGATGACCGATCTCGTCGGCCGACAACAGCGTCGAATGACGATAGCCACCGGGCCAGCTGTCCTCCTGCACATGCGCGACAACGACCAGCCGCCACTCGAGGCCTTTGCTCCGGTGCGCGGTCAGGAGCCGCACGGACTCGCCACGCACCCCCCGCTCGGCCATGCTGTCGGCGGGTATCTCCTGCGCGGCGAGCAGGTCGAGGAACGGCCTCACGCCGGTATGTCCGCGTTGCTCCTCGGCGCGGCCCGCCGCATCGAACAACGCGCAGACCGCATCCAGGTCGCGGTGCGCCCGTCGCGCGGCGCCGCCCCCGCGATCGACCGCCGTCCTCAGCCGCGTCGGCCAGGAGGTGCCCGACCACAGCTCCCAGAGCACGTCGGCGACGGTGCCGCCCGCTTCCATCCGCTCGCACGCCGAGGCCAGCAGGTGACCCAACGCACCGATGCGACGAGCTCCCGACAGGTCGATGCCGGCCAGCCGCTCCGGCTCCAACAACGCCCGGGTGATCGACTCCGCGGACGGCGCCGGATCCGTGCGGCTCGCGTCCGCCCTGCCCGACCGCCGCAGCGCCCGGGCCACCGCCCGGGTCTCGACCGGATCCACGCCACCCAGGGGCGAGGCGAGCAGCGCCCGGACCTGGAGATCGTCCTCCCAGAGACCGGTGCGGACCCGGTACTCGGCCACCGCTCGGAGACCGTCCAGGAGCGCCATCACGGCGGGTTCCCGGGCGATCGGCAGCTCGTCGGAAGCCACCTCCACCGGCACGTCCGCGGCCAGCAGCGCCCGGCGCAGCGCCGGCGCGTGGTTCTTGCCGGACCGCACCAAGACCGCCATCTCGGACCAACCGAATCCGTCCTCCAGGTGGGCCCGGCGCAACAGATCGGCAAGATGTTCGGCCTCGGCGCGTTCGGTGTCGAAGGTGATCGTCTCGACGACTCCGTCCGGGACACCGGGCGCGCATTCGGGTTCGGAGAACGCGGTCCGGATCACGGCCGGAAGACCTGCCGGCGCCGGCAACCTCGTAGCCACCCGGCGCGTGGCGGCGTTGATCCGGTGCCCGAAACGCCTCGTGGTCCGCAGCGCGATGACCGGCGCCGGATCCCCGCTCGTCGTCGGGAACCGCTCCGCGAACTCCGACAACCCACGCGACTCGGCCCCGCGGAAGGCGTAGATGGACTGGTGCGGGTCGCCGAAGGCGATCAGGTTCCGGCCGTCCCCGGCCACGGCCTTCAGCAACGCCACCTGCGCCGGGTCGGTGTCTTGGTACTCGTCGACGAAGACCTGCTCGAAACGAGCCCGGAGGTGCTCGCGGACCGCCAGACCCGGATCCTGCAACAGGCTGACGGTCTGCGCGAGCAGCCCCGGATAGTCCAACAGGTTCTGGTCGGTCAGCACCGCGTCGTACTGCTCGAGAAAGCCGGCGGCCGCAACCCAGGCCGGGCGGCCCGCGGACTCGCCGATCAGGCGCAACCGCTCGAAGCCGAGCCCTTGCTCCTGGGTCCGGGCCACCACCGCGGCCACCTCGCGCGCGAATCCCCGGGTCCGCACCGCGGCGGCAAGTTCGGGTGGCCAGGCCGCCGCGTCCCGGGTCAGGAGCTCCCGGATGATCACATCCTGCTCGGCAGCCGAGATCAGGCGAAGTGGCGCGCCGTACTGCTCCGTGGGCGAATGCTGGCGCAACAGGCCGTAGGCGAAGGAGTGGAAAGTGGCGCAGGTCAGCGCGTGAGCGGTGCCGCCCAGGCGGGCGGCGATCCGCTCCCTGAGCCGGTGCGCCGCCTTGCGGGAGAAGGTCAGGGCGAGCACCGACTCGGGCCGGAGGTCGCGTCCGGCGACCCGCTCGGCGATGGCTTCGACCAGGGTGGTGGTCTTGCCGGTGCCCGGGCCGGCCAACACCAGGAGCGGACCGCCCGGGTGACCGATCACCGCCTTCTGCTCGGCGTCCAATAAAGGCGCGGTCGCACCGGACGCCGCATCACGGGGTGTCGGGCGGACGAGCCGGGGAGCGGTCACGACGCCCACTCAACCCCCCTCCGCCGACAGCCCGGTCGCCGGCCGGTCGCCGACCGGCACTACCGACCTCCCGCGACTCGCAGGGTCGTGCCGGTGACGTACGACGCGGCATCGCTGAGCGCGAAGGCGACGACCCGGGCGATCTCGTCCGGCGTACCGGCTCGTTCCATCGGCACCGTCGGCGCGACCCGCGCCGGCCGCCCGGGCTCGCCGGCATCAGCGTGGATCCGGGTCTCGACCAGGCCCGGCGCGACGCCGACGACCCTGATCCCGTCCATGGCGACCTCCTTGGCCAGACCGATGGTGAGCGCGTCGACGCCTGCCTTCGCCGCCGCATAGTGCACGTATTCGCCGGGGGACCCGAGGGTCGCCGCACCCGAACTCACGTTGACCAACACACCTCCCGCGCCGCCGTACGACGTACCCATGCACCGTACCGCCGACCTGGCGACCAGCAGGGGCGCGAGCAGATTGAGTTCGATGCTCCGCCGGATCAGGTGCGGAGGCGTCTGGGCGAGGGCAGCGATCCGGAACAGTCCGCCGGCATTGTTCACCACCCCGGCCAAGGAACCGTCTCGGGTGGCGCCGGTGAACAACTCCTCGATACCGCCGGGGTCGGTCAGGTCACCTTCCAGCAGCAAGCATCCCGCGCCCCGAGAGCGCACCCTCGCCGCCGTCTGTTCGGCCGCAACCCGATCGGCGCGAAAGCCGAGCACCAGATCGTGGCCGCTCTCGGCCAGCACCAGCGCCGTGGCCGCGCCGATGCCGCGCGTACCGCCGGTGATCAGCACCCGTCCGCGAGCGCTCATGGCGCGGTGCTCATCACCTGGCGCCCATGACCTGAAACTCGCGGACTGACGCGCGCGGAGTGGAGGCTCACAACTCGGAGGGGCGTTCATTGTAGAAGTCGGCGCGCTCCTGACCGCTGAGCGCGGCGATGGCGTCCATAATCTCGTCGGTGGCGAGCCGCCGGGCCCTCCCCGGCGCCACACCGTCGAATCGCCCGGCGAAGTCGATCGGCGTGCCGAAGTGCAGTCGAACGGTGACCAGCCGGGGAACGCGGGTGCCGACCGGTTGCAGCTCATGCGTGCCCACCAGCCCCACCGGGACAACTCGGACGCCGGTCGTCAACGCCAGGTGCGCGACGCCGGTCCGGCCGCGATAGAGCCGGCCGTCCCGTGAGCGAGTGCCTTCCGGATAGATCCCGAACGCGTCGCCCGCGGCCAGCACCTGCCGGGCGGTCTCCAAGCTGTCCATCGCCGACTGGGCGTCGTCCCGGTCGACCGGCAGCATCCCGACCCCCTCGAACCACCAGCGGGTGGCGGCACCCTTGATGCCGGTGCCGGTGAAGTAGCTCTCCTTTGCCAGGAATACCACCTTCCTCGGCACCACGACCGGGATCACCACGCTGTCGGCGAAGCTGAGGTGGTTGCTGGCCAGGATGACCGGCCCGGTCGTCGGCACGTTGTCCAGGCCGGTGACCTCGGGCCGCCAGATCGCCTTGAATACCGGAGGAATCACAGCGCCTGCGACCCGGTAGAGCATGCGGCACATTCTGTCCCATGTGCCGACCCGTCCCGTAGTAGCGGTCGACCCGTCCCAAAGTAGCTGCTTGGACTGGTCGGCGAAACGGTGGTCGAACAAACGAAGGGCCCGATGGAAGTATGAGTTCCACGGGCCCTTCGAGGTGACCAGATCTCGGTGACGCTTCCGGTCGATCAACTTCTCCGTCCGATCCCGGCGGCTCCGTCACCCTGCCGTCGCGTCCGGTCGAGACCGGTCGTCTGGATCTTCGCTTTCCGCTGATCCCGCGACGCTCCAGGAGCTTCGCGTGAGATCAGTTCTACGTCGCCGTCGACGGCGTACGCAAGGGCTTCCGGTCACAATTTTCGCCGATCCGACTATGCACCGGTCCATCCACAGTCAGCCTCCGTGATCTCCACAGATTCGGCATCGCTCCTCCACAGCCCGGCACTGTGCCTGTGGAGATCTCGTCTAGACCAACAGACTGTGAAATCGGTCGTGATAGAACACCACGCATGGCTACTACTGCAATCGGCGGGAGCGCGGTCCACACGGTCGGCGACCTCCCGGCCGTCGGCTCGATCAGCCCGGGGGTATCGCTGTGCGGCAGGGACTTCTCCGTGGTGACGCGCACCGAGGGAAAGCGCACCCTGTTCAACATCTTCCCGAGCGTCGACACCGGCGTCTGCGCCGCCAGCGTACGCACCTTCAACGAACTGGCCGCCTCGCTGGATAACACCGAGGTGATCTGTGTCTCGGCGGACCTTCCGTTCGCATTGGAGCGGTTCTGTGGCGCGGAGGGCATCGAGAACGTGGTCGTCGCGTCGAGCTTCAAGTCGACCTTCGGCCGGGACTACGGCGTGGAGATGGTCGACGGGAAGTTCGAAGGACTGCTCGCGCGCGCCATCGTGATCACCGACACCGACGGCACCGTTCTCTACACCCAGCTCACCGACGAGGTGCCGACCCCGGTCGACTTCGAAGCCGCGGTCGCCGCGCTGTCCTAGCTGTCGCCGCGTCGGACTGCGCGCGCCGTTCCACTGATCCACCCGCTGCTCGGCCGGTTCGACCCGGGCGGATAGTGCCGCTTGTCGGGTTCCTGTACGTCGGCGGGGGGGACGACCTGATCTACTCGGTCCATCGCGAGCGGTCGGAATCCGGTCCGAACGTCGGTCCCGGAGCACCCGGCGCAACGCGCTGACCACGATCAGCCGGCGCGCACTTCCCTGGAGCCAAGCGGCGCGGTCAGCGGCACCCGGATCCGAAACGTGCCGAGAAGCGCGGGTACGCCGGCGCAGCGAGCGCCCGGCGTACGTCCCGCCCAGACGGCGATGTCGACCGCGGACGAGGACTCGACCGCGGTGACATCCGTCACCGCGTCACAGGGCGGCCCGCCTGCCTGCAATTCGAGGATGAGCGCCGGTCCGGGCACCTCCTCGACGAATCGCCAGTCCACCCGGCGCTCGCGCCGGCCTGGCACCGGGGTCGCCAAGCCGGGCGGCGGCTCGGGTCTCGCGGAACCTCCCTCGAGCGTCGTCGGCGGAACCGGAGGCGGTGCGGCCGGCACCTGCCGGGGCCGGTCGATCTCACACCCGGACACGAGCAGCAGTCCGGCCACCATCGTGAGGACACCGCGAAGCGCGGGCGCCTCGGGCGCCCGCGCTCCACGACGAGGCAGTCGAACCATGCCTCAGTTGTATCGGGTGAAGTTGTACAGATCCCAGGCATCGTTGTCGAAGTACGGTGACAACATGATGGTCGGGTTGACAATGCGATCGATCCGGCTGTTGACGCCGTTGAGCTGACCCCAGTTGCCGTTGTACCCGTAGAGCCAGCCGCCGCCGCTCGAGCCGCGCGTCATGTCACACGGGATCTTGAGGGTCTGGGACCAGATGAACCCTAGATCCCACTCCGGCGAGGTCGTGCCCTGGCAGCGGTACAGGTTGCCGCCGTCGAACGGGGACTCCGCCGGGTAGCCGAACGCGTGCACGTAGACCGTCTTGCCCAGGTTGGTGACCAGTCCTTGACCACCGAAGTAATCGACGATGTGGTAGCCGAAGTTGGGGTTCATCGTCGCCACTCCCATGTCCTGGGAGTAGTTCGAACTGTTGGCCCAGGCCGTCCGGGTGGACAGGTAGGCCGCGGACCACGTCCCGTAGGGGCGCGGATTGGCGAGGTCGTCGTCGTAGGCCGGCACGAAGGTCCAGTTGCTGTGCCACGTCCCGCCCGACCCGCCGTGCACGCAGTGGCCGGCGGTCCACACGGAGTCCTTGCCCTCGGAGTTGATGATGGTGGCGGAACAGACGTAACGCATGGTGCCTATGGTGAAGAAGACCTTGCCCTGCGTGTAGGCCGTCGGTGTGTGGTACGGGACATTCGGGTTGAAGGCGGCCTCGACCGGACCTCCAGCGGCCTTGGGAGCCCCGAGCCGCTTGCTCTTGACTCCGTTCACGCTACGGACCGGGCCGTCGTTGGTGGCCTGCTTTCGGCCACGCGCTCGCAGGGCCTTCTGCTGGGCCTCGAACTCCTTCACCGACTCTACGTACGACGCCGACTCCTCGACCGGAGTCGCCGACGCCATCCGTTTGGGCGTCCAGTAAGCGCGCAAGACCTCCTCGCGCGAGGCGTCCGCGCCGAATCGGGCTCGGCCCGCCTTCTTGGCAGCCGGGGTCAGCGGCGAGACACCCGACACATTGGCTGACGCTGCCGCAGCCGACGGCCGCTCGCTCTGATCCTGCACTCCAGCCGCCGCGCTATTGGCCGCAGTGAACAAACTGGCTGCCAGAACGGCCAGCATGGTTCCGGCACCAATGAGTCCGGCTGATCTTCGGGGGGACTTCATGCTCGTTCCTCTCTCTCCGAGCGTGGCGCCGCTGCGCCCGCTTCGCAGACAAGAGCCACCCAGCGGACCGCTGATACATGACGGGTACGGACTTGCGTGCCGGCCATGACGAGCGATCGATGCTGGCAAACACCGATCTCGACGTAGCGACCTTTCGAGTCCTAGGCTGATGGCCGATGCGCGCCATCATCTACACACGAACCGGTGATCCGGACGTCCTGCACCTGGTCGAGCGCCCGATCCCGCAGGTCGCCGGCCACGAGGTCTTGGTGCGCCTCCATGTCGCGGGAGTCAATCCGACGGACTGGAAGTTCCGGCGGGGCGCCGGTCCGGACCAGCCGGCACCCTATCCGGAGGTGACTCCGGGCCAGGACGGCGCCGGCGTGATCGACGCCGTGGGGGCGTCGGTCAGCGGCCTCGCGGTCGGCGACCGGGTCTGGGTCTGGCTGGCCGGCTGGCAGCGTCCGGGAGGCACCGCACAGGAGTACCTCGCGATCGACGCCGCCCAGGTGGTCCGGCTGCCTGAGCACGCGTCGTTCGATCTCGGGGCGAACCTCGGTGTCCCCGCGCTGACCGCGCACCGCTGCCTGACGACCGCCGAGAACGGGCCCGAACGCCTCGCGCCGCACGCTCTCCAGGGGCGCACCGTGCTAGTCGCCGGGGGTGCCGGTGCCGTCGGCAATGCCGCCATTCAGCTCGCGACCTGGGCGGGGGCGACCGTGATCACCACGATCAGCGGTCCGGAGAAGGCGGCTCTGGCCGAGGCCGCCGGGGCCCGGCATATCATCAACTACCGAACCGAGAACACCGCCGAACGCATCCGGGCCATCGCGCCGGCCGGCGTCGATGTGGTGGTGGAGGTCGCACCGAGCACCAATGCCGACCTGAATACCGCGGTCGTCGGTCAGGGAGCGGCGATTGCGGTCTATGCCAACGAGGGCACGAAGTCGCTGGTCGTCCAGGTACGTCCACACATGATGCTTAATACGCGCTATCAGTTTGTCATGCTCTATCAGCTCACACCTGCCGCGAAGGCGAACGCCGTCGCCTCGGTGAGTGCGGCCGTCGCGGCCGGAGCGCTCCGGGCGGGGCCGGAAGCGGGCGTCCCGTTCACGCGGTTTCCGTTGACTGAGACCGCGGCCGCGCACGCCGCCGTCGAGGCCGGCGCCGTCGGCAAGGTCATACTCGACCTGCTCTGACCCGCCCGCCTCGGCGCTTCAGTAGGCGGGCTGGCTGGGGTCGATCTGGTTGACCCACGCGACCACGCCACCCCCGACGTGCACCGCGTCGTCGTACCCGGCTCCCTTGAGCACAGCCAGACACTCGGCGGAGCGGACCCCGCTCTTGCAATGCAGCACAACCTGGGTACCGGAATCCACCGACGGAATCCGCGCGAGGGCGTTGCCGTTGAGAAACTCGCCTTTCGGGATCAGCACGGCTCCGGGAATCCGATTGATCTCGAACTCGTTGGGCTCGCGGACGTCGATCAACACGAAGTCGCGCTGACCGTTCCCTTTCTCCTTGATCATGTGATCGAGTTCGATGACGGAGATCGTCGACCCTGCCGCCGCATCCGCCGCCTCTTCGGATACCGCGCCGCAGAAGTAGTCGTAGTCGATCAACTCGGTGACGGTGGGAGCGGCACCACAAAGTGCGCAGCTGGGGTCCTTGCGGACCTTCAGCTTGCGGTACTCCATCTCCAACGCGTCGTAGATCATCAGCTTGCCGATCAGCGGCTCGCCGATGCCGGTCAGCGCCTTGATGGCCTCATTGACCTGGATCGAACCGATCGACGCGCAGAGCACGCCCAGGACCCCGCCCTCGGCACAGGACGGCACCATGCCCGGGGGCGGGGGCTCCGGGTAGAGACACCGGTAGCACGGAGCCGCCGGATC
>JBOFLE010000028.1:0-8347 GCA_051657705.1 Nocardioides sp.
CCCGTCCCAAAGTAGCTACTTTGGGACGGGTCGACCGCTACTAAAGGACGGGTCGGCGAAAGTGGGTCAGGCGTCGTCGGGGTTGAGCGCCTTGAAGGCCAGGCCGGCGGCCGCGCCACCCAGCGGGCAGGCCACCAGGTAGATCCAGAGGTTCGCCCACGTGGACATGCCGGTCAGGGTGACGCCCAGGCCGACGGCGGGATTGAATGCGCCACCGCTCAATGGCCCGACCGCGATCGTGCCGGCCATCATGGTGAATCCGATGGCGATGCCGTAGAAGCCGTTTCCTTCGTGATCCTTGGACGTCGCCACGTTGAGGACGACCCAGGCGAGGGCGAACGTGAAGAGGAGTTCGGCGAGGAAGGCGGCCACCAAGTCCTTGCCCGACCAGGCGGCGTTGACCTTGGTGTCGACCAGGAGGCCGCCGATCAGGGCCGCGACGGCGCCGCCGAGCAGTTGCGCGCCGACATACGGGCCCAGTTCGGAGGACGAGAGCCGGCCGCGGACTAAGGCGGCGATCGAAACGGCGGGGTTGTAGTGGGCGCCCGAGATGTGTCCTCCGGCGTAGACCATGGTCATCAGCACGGCGCCGATACCGATCGCGGCGATGGTCGGGGTCGAGTTGACCGCGGTCACGATGGTCAGCACCAGGAAAAATGTGCCGATGAACTCGACGGCGTACTTGCGCATGAACGCGTCCTTCCAGTGGCTGTGCGGCCTGCCCGGCCGCCCTGGACGGCATTGTTCCGCATGGTCGGCGCCGAAGGCCGGATTCGCCGGTCGCCGTGTGTCGATCGGACGGTCTTGAGCGCCGATGGCCAGGCGGCCCGCTAGCGTAGTCCCATGACCCAGGAGGCTCCGCGATCGCTGCGCGCGCGGATCGGTCGGCTCGTCTGGCGACTGGTGGTGGCCACGTTCGGTTCGTGCATGCGCTATCGAGTGACCGGGCTGGCGGCCGAGGCCGCGTTCTTCGCCATCCTATCGATGCCACCGCTGATCTTCGCGCTGGCCGGTGCCATCGGCTACTTCACCAAGACTTTCTCGGCGGCCCAGATCGAGGACATCAAGAAGGCGGTCATCGACCTGGCCTCGCAGGCGCTGACCGACAATGCCGTCGACCGCGTGATCGTGCCGACGATCGACGAGGTGCTGGCGGGCGGCCGGTACGACGTGATCTCGATCGGCTTCATCCTGGCCCTGTGGTCGGGCTCGCGCGCGCTCAACGTGTTCGTCGACACCATCACGATCATGCATGGCCTGGGGGGGCACCGCGGGATCGTCCGCACCCGGGCGCTGTCTTTCACGATGTACGTCGTGGGCCTGGTCCTCGGCGTCTTCGCCATTCCCCTCGTGGTAGCCGGCCCGACCTTGGTCGACCGGGCACTTCCACGGCGGCTCGACTTCGTTAGTTCCTTCTACTGGCCGCTCGTGCTCGTCGTCTGCATCTGCTTTCTCGCGACGCTCTACCACGTGTCCGTTCCGGTGCGCACCAATTGGGGCTTCAACCTGCCCGGCGCGGTGTTCTCGCTGACCATGTGGGTGGTGGGCTCCTACGTCCTCCGCAAGGTGCTCACCACTACCGCGACGGAGTCGATGTCGATCTACGGGCCGCTGGCCGCTCCGATCGCCGTACTGCTGTGGCTGTACGTGGTGGCGCTCGCCGTGTTGATCGGCGCGGCCGTCAACGCCGCGTTCGACGCGGTGTTCCCGCAGAACGCCACCCAGCGAGCGCGCGACGAGATCTTGAACTCTCTTCGCAGCGTGCTGCCGGCCAGGACCGTGGACGAGCCCACCGCGCCCGCGGCGCAGCCGCCGCCGCCGACCCGTCCGATCCGAGTGAAACCCGACGCCAGCCGGTCTGCCTAGACCTCCAGCCCGGACCAGAACCCGCCGAGGACCAGAGCCCGCCGTGGTCCCCGATGCCCTACCGGTGCCGTGCCGCTACCTCCATGAACCGGGAGCGTCCGATCGGTCCGCGGCCTCGCCCTCGCCCTCGCCCTCGGAAGACTCCGGTGCTCGAGTCGCCAGGTAGACCACGGTGGCGCACGCCACGCTGACCGGGATCATCGCTAGCTGGTACCAGTAGAAGAACGGGATGCCGAGCAGCGTCGGATCGGTCTGGTTGTAGAGCGGGGGATAGAAGAGCGCCAGCGGCGGGATCAGCAGCAGCCACAGAGCCAGTGAGCGGCTGCGGCCGCGGCCGCGGAGCTGAGTTTGGGTCATTCCGCCGATTCCTTTCGGTTGTCAGTCATGCGATGGTAACGGCGGATCTATGCGGATTGTCCAGAATAGTCGGCGAATCCCATCGCGACGTCGGAGCACCGTGTAGCCGAGGGGGAGCGGAACTCATGGAAGAAATGGCGCTGGTGCCGTTCATCGGCGTCCTACTGTGGGGCACGGTGGTGTCGACGTTCGCGATCGGGCAGCGCAAGACCGAGAGCGCGGAATTCCTCGAGTGGTCGATCGCCGGGCGATCCTACGGGCCCTGGATGACGTGGTTCTTGCTGGGTGGCTCGATCTTCACCGCCTACACGTTGCTCGCAGTGCCGGCGCGGGTGTACACCGCGGGCGCGTTCGGGTTCTTCGCCTTGCCCTACCTCATCACCATCATCATGCTGACCGTGGTCGTGTTGCCGTGGCTGTGGCGGGTGTGCACCGCTCGCGGCTGGCTGACCCCCGCCGACATCGCGCGGGACCGATTCGACTCTCGGTGGGTCGGCCTGGCCGTGTCCGTCACGTGCATCCTGGCGACGTTGCCGTACATCGCGCTGCAACTGCTCGGTCTTTCGAGCCTGCTGACGGTGATGGGCATCCCGAGCCGTGGGCTCGCGGCCGACGTGGCGCTGACGGTCACCTTCCTGGTGCTGGCCGTCGGCACGTTCCAGCACGGCATGCGAGCTCCGGCCGGGGTTGCCGTGCTCAAGTCGATCGTCTCGTTCGCCGTCGCCGCGCTGCTGGCGATCACGGTGATCAGACTTGGCGGTGGGCTCCCGACGCTGTTCGGCGACATCGACCGAGGTGAGCCGGCACCCGGGTTCACCCTGCTTTTGCCGGAGGGGTCGGCGGTGGCATACACCACGCTGGCCGTCGGGTCGGCGCTGGCGTTGTTGCTGTACCCGCACATCCTCCTGCCGACACTCGCCGCGAAGTCCGAACGCGTGGTGCAACGCGTGGCTCCCTACCTGCTGGCATGGGTCGGGCTGCTCGGCGTGCTCGCCCTGCTGAGTCTCAGCATCAGGACCTTCGGAGTTCAGCTCGATCCCGATCGGACCTATCTTGCGCTGCCGGCGCTCATCTGGGCATTGTTCGATCCCGCTTCCTCGGGGGTGCTACTGGGGGCGCTGGGCATCGGGGCCCTGGTGCCGGCGGCCGTCATGTCGCTCGCGTGCGCGGTCACGTTCGCCACCAACATCTATGCCGAGTTCATCAATCCGGCGGCCGAGCCAGAACAGGTGACGAAGGTGGCCAAGTGGGTCTCCGCGCTGATCAAGGTCGGCGCCCTGCTGTTCGTCGTGGTGCTGCGGAACCAAGATGCCGTCACCCTGCAACTGCTCGCCAATCTCTGGATCCTACAGACGCTGCCGGCGGTGTGGCTCGGGTTGAAGTGGCAGTGGCCGCATCGGGTCGGCGTGCTCGCCGGGCTCTGCGTCGGGATGATCGTCGGGACCGCGTTGGTGGTGGCCAACGACTTTGGCGCCACGACGACCCTCCAGATCGCCGGATATCAGGCACCGGTCTACTCCGGCTTGGTGGCGCTCGCCGCGAACCTGGTCACGATGATCGTGGTGACCGTCGTCGCCGATGCGCTGAGGATGCCGAGGGGCGTCCAGTACGGGACCCCGGGGCGATGGCTCAACGCGCCGGCGACCGGTTCGAGGAGCTGATCCGTTCGGTCGTACGCCGCTAGTGCCCGGTGTCGATCTCGGCGCTGGAGAGCGAGTCCGCTTGCTCGGCTGGCAGATCCCCCGATCCCCGGTCGGCGGTGTAGTCGGTCTCGGCGGTGGTGTCCTCGCCGTCGGCCAGTCCCGCGGCCCGGGCCAGCACCGTGACCAGTAGCGCGACCAGCAGGTTGACGGCCACGGCCACGAAGCCGGCGTAGATGCTGAACGTGGTGTCGAAACCGAGCTCGGCCAGCGGGAATGCCGAGCCGCCGAAGTGTTCGCGAATGACCTGCGGTCCGTCCGGCGTGACGACCACCTGCGGCACGTGCCACAGGCACCAGGCGCCGACCACCAGACCCGTGAGCCAGCCGGCGATCAGGCCGACTCTGTGGAACCAACCGGTGAACAATCCGATCGCCACCGACGGCAGGGTCTGCAAGATGATCACGCCACCGATCAACTGGAGGTCGATGGAGAACTGCGGATCCAGCGCCAGGATCGCCAGGAGGGCCCCTACTTTGACGACCAGTGAGGCGATCTTGCTCGAGCGCGCCTCCTGGGCGGGTGTGGCGTCCGGGTGCAGGTATTCCTTGTAGATGTTGCGGGTCCACAAGTTGGCGGCCGCGATGCTCATGATCGCCGCGGGGACCAGTGCGCCGATGGCGACCGCGGCGAACGCGACGCCGGCGAACCAGGACGGGAACATCTGATCGAACAGTTGTGGCACCACCGTGTTGCTGTCGACCTTGGGACCGAGCACGGTGCCGTCGGCGGCGACGAGGTCCTCGCCGGTCTCCGTCGGCGCGACCCCGGCGGCGATGGCCATGTAGCCGAGGAGCGCCAGCAGTCCCAACACCACGGAGTACGCCGGTAGCGCGGCCATGTTGCGCTTGATCGTGTTGCGGTCCCGGGCCGCGAGTACACCGGTGAGCGAGTGCGGATAGAGGAACAGCGCCAGGGCCGAGCCGAACGCCAGCGTCACGTACTGCAATTGCGCGGGCGTGCCCAGCATCAGGCCGTCGCCGGGGTTCGGTGTCGCGGCGAATTTCTCCTCCGCGGCGCCGAAGATCGCGCTCCAGCCGCCCAGTTCGGAGGGAATGTAGAGGATCGCGACCACGATCACCAGGTAGATCAGGATGTCCTTCACGAAGGCGATCAGCGCGGGCGCCCGCAATCCAGCGTTGTAGGTGTAGATCGCGAGGATCCCGAACGCGACGACGATCGGCAGGTGTCCGGTGACCCCCATGCTCTTGAGCACGGCTTCCACGCCGACCAACTGCAGCGCGATGTACGGCATGGTCGCGACGATGCCGGTCACGGCGATCGCCAGGGCCAGCGTCGGCGAGCCGAAGCGATGGCGCACGAAGTCGGCGGGGGTCACGAAGCCGTTGACGTGCGAGACGGACCACAGCCGGATCAGCACCAGGAACACCATCGGATACACCACGATGGTGTAGGGAACGGCGAAGAACCCGGCCGCGCCGGCGGCGAACATCAGGGCCGGCACCGCGACGAAGGTGTACGCCGTGTAGAGGTCTCCGCCGACCAGGAACCAGGTGACCCAGGGGCCGAAGTTGCGCCCGCCCAGGCCCCACTCGTCGAGATGCTCCAGGGTCTCGGGCCGCCGCCAACGGCTTGCCACCAGGCCCAGGCCGGCGACCAGGGCGAACAGGAGCACGAAGACCGAGATCTCCACTCCCTGGCCGCTCACGATCGCTCCTCGCCGCGGTCTGGAGAGGTCTCCGGCGTCCGGGTCGCCAGGTAGACCAGCGCGGTGCAGGTCACGCTGACCGGGATCATCGTGAGCTGGTACCAGTAGAAGAACGGGATGCCGAAGAGTTCCGGGTCGGTCCGGTTGTAGAGCGGGGGATAGATCAGTGCCAGCAGGGGGACTGCCAACAACAACAGGGTGGGTGAACGGTCGCTACGTGGACTGCGATTCATCTGAAAGCTCCTTTCATGGGCGATCTATGCGATGGTTGTGAGCGGATTCCCGAAGGTTTACGGGCCCGCGGGTAAACCTCTCGCCCCGCTACGCAACAGTGGAATCAAAAGGGGGTACCAGTTCGTGGAGACAATGGCATTGGTGCCATTCGCCGGCGTCCTGCTATGGGGCACGGTGGTATCGACGTTCGCTATCGGGCGCCGTACCGCCGAGGGCGAGGAATTCCTCGAATGGTCGGTGGCCGGGCGCTCCTACGGCGCACTGATGACCTGGTTTCTGGTCGGTGGTTCGATCTTCACCGCCTATACCTTCGTCGCCGTGCCGGCACGCGTGTTCAGCGTCGGCGCGTTCGGCTTCTTCGCGGTCCCGTACGTCGTCATCGTGATCCCGGTGGCCGCGGTGGTGCTGCCGTGGTTGTGGCGGCTGTGCACCGAGCACGGCTGGCTGACGCCCGCCGACATCGCGCGAGATCGATTCGACTCGCCGTGGCTCGGCTTCGCCGTGGCGGCGACCGGCATCCTGGCGACGATGCCGTACATCGCGTTACAGCTCCTCGGTATCTCGACGCTGCTCTCCGTGATGGGTGTCCCGAGCCGCGGTGTCGCCGCCGACGTGGCCTTGACGATCACCTTCGGGGTGCTGGCCGTCGGGACGTTCCGGCACGGCATGCGGGCCCCTGGTGCGGTGGCCGTGCTCAAGGCGGTCGTCTCGTTCGCGGTGGCGGCGTTGCTGGCGACCACGGTGATTCGTCTCTCCGGTGGACTGCCCACGCTGTTCGACCGGGTGGCGGGTGTCGAGTCGGCACCAGGATTCTCGCTGCTGCTGCCCGAGGGGACGGCGGTGGCCTACTCCACGCTCGCGGTGGGTTCGGCGCTGGCCCTGCTGCTCTATCCGCACGTGTTGTTGCCCACCCTCGCCGCCCGGTCCGAACGCGTGGTTCAGCGTGCGGTGCCCTTCCTGCTCTTGTGGAGCGCGCTGCTCGGCTTGCTGGCGCTCCTCGGACTCACCGTCGGGGCGATGGGAGTCCGGATCGATCCGACCCGCAGCGACCTGGCGTTGCCCGGGCTGGTCCGGGGCCTGTTCGATCCCGCGATCTCGGGGGTGCTGCTCGCCGCGCTCGGCATCGGCGCCCTGGTGCCGGCGGCGGTGATGTCCATCGCCTGCGCGGTGACCTTCGCCAGCAACGTCTACGTCGAGTTCGTCAATCCGACAGCCATCCCGTCACAGGTGACCAGGGTCGCGAAGTGGGTCTCGGTGCTCGTCAAGCTCGGCGCGCTGGCCTTCGTCGTCGGCCTCCGGAGCCAGGACGCGATCACGTTGCAACTGCTGGGCGGGGTCTGGATTCTGCAGACGCTGCCGGCCGTGTGGCTCGGCTTGAAGTGGCGATGGCCGCATCGAGCCGGCGTGCTCGCGGGGCTGGCCGCCGGGGTGGTGGTGGGTACCTGGCTGGTGGTCGTCAACGGCTTCATCGCGACCGCGAACCTCCAGGTCGCCGGGTATCAGGTCTCGGTCTACTCCGGCCTGCTGGCGCTCGCCGTCAATCTCGTCACGATGGTCCTGGTGACCTGGGCCGCCGACCTGCTGAGAGTTCCGCGAGGAGTCGAGCAGGGAGCGCCCCGGCGCTGGCTCAGCGTGCCCGTGGGGGAGGCGAGAAGATGACTCAGCCGCCGCTGATACCGAGACGGGGGCTGCCTTCGGTGCCGCCGGTGCCGGAGGCCACGGCGAGCGCCACCAGTGGTGAGGTGGGCGCGCCGGAGGCGGGACCGTGGCAGGCCTATCGGGACCTTGAGCGTGAGGCCGCGGTGACCGCGGTCTTCGATCGGCACCACGCCCAGCTCGTCAGGCTGGCCACCCTGCTGGGCGCCGACGGCGACGCCGAGGACATCGTGGCGGACGCGTTCTGCGAGCTTTACCGGCGCTGGCACCGGCTGCGCGAGCCCGAGGCGGCACCCGCCTACGTGCGGTCGACGGTGTGCAATCTGGTCCGGATGCGGATCCGGCATCTTCAGGTGGTGCGGCGCCATCCGCACCTGCCGGTCGCCGAAGGATCCCCGGAGCAGCAGGCGGTGCTCCGGGAGGATCATCGCGACGTGGTCACGGCGCTGCAGAAGTTGCCGGAGAGACAGCGCGAAGCGCTCGTCCTGCGCTACTACCTCGATTTGAAGGAGGTCGAGGTTGCGGCCAGCATGGGTATCTCGGTCGGCGCCGTGAAGTCGCACACCGCGCGCGGGATGGCGGCGATGACGAGAATGCTGGAGGAGAGGCAATGACGGACCATGAGTCGGGCGGCGCCCCGAGTGCGGACACCGCCGACCGGTTGCGGGCCGCGTTGTCGGCGTACGCCGACGAGGTCCAGACCCGGCCCGACGCCTACCACCGGGCCCTCGCCGAGTGGCGCCAGCGTGATCGCCGGCGTCGCCTGATCGGATTGGCGCTGGCCGCCGCGTTGATCACGATCGCCGACGTCGTCGGCGTGTGGGCACTCAACCACAGCGACCTCGACCATCCGACGATGTTCGAG
>JBOFLE010000029.1:0-5382 GCA_051657705.1 Nocardioides sp.
TAGCGGACCGGAGTGCGCTCTCCGGTCCGCTACGAATCCGGCCCCACCGGCCGCACCCGGCTATAGCCGCACACGAGCGATCTCCAGCCGTGCTTCGCGGGCGGCTCGCTCGGCCTGGCAACTCAGCCGGCGGGCCCGCTTGTCATGGGCTGTGGATCGCTTGGGGTGCAACGTGGGCAGCTCGGGCGAATCTGTTCGGATTATCTGCTCGTACATGTTGTGGAACATGGTCGTTCTCTCCATTCTCGTCGTTGCGGACTGATCGCTCCGTCGGTTCGTTACGCCGCGTCCTTGCGAGGACGGCCACGTGGCCGCTTGCGGGGGATGACCGTTCCGCGCAGGAACAGCTCACCACCCCACACCCCCCAAGGCTCACCGCGCTGCAGTGCGCCTTCCAGACAGAGCGTCTGCAGCGGGCACCCCAGGCAGAGTTGCTTGGCGTACTCCACGTCGCCGGGTGACTCGGCGAACCAGAGTTCGGGGTCGAGGACCCGGCAGGGCAGCACTTCCTCGAGGCCGCCGGTGCTGTGCTGACCGCGCTCGATGGTGCTGGTGATGGTGCTCAAGGTTTTTCACCTCCGTTGTGGTGTGCTTCGGACAAACAAAAGGGCCGCGGATTCCGGATCGGATTCCGCGGCCCTAGTCGGCTGCCAGGCTGGTGTGTCTCTCACCAGTCGGGCGGCCAGGGAGCCTGGAATCCGTGGCGGGCGTCAAAGCCGGTCGTGTTGATCGGGTTGCCGAACGACACCTGATCGCGGACAGACTTGTCCCGCCGGACGCGCTCGAGGTTCGGGCAGGCGGGCCACACTCCGGTGTCACCGGGCAGGCCGAAGCCGACGCCCTCGGGCGAATCGATACCGAACATCACCATGGGTGACACCTCCTTTCCATGTGGCTGCTGCAAGCGACGCTATCGGTCCGCCAGCCAGGGGGCAAACCAATTAGCGATTGTTTTCATTCCGTTCATGTCACGATCCCGGATCGGGCTCGGCAGCGCCAGGTGCGGCACCACTGGCAGTCAGGAGCGCCAACACGTCGGTGGAATACCTCTCGATCTTCGCGGCGCCGATTCCGTTGATCCGCAGCAACTCCTGGGCGCTCTTCGGCCGGTGTTCGGCAATGAGCTGCAAGGTGGCATCGGTGAAGACCACGTACGCCGGAACAGACTCCTCGCTCGCGCGCCGGAGCCGCCACTCCCGCAGTCGCTCGTAGAGCTCCTCGTCGTACGTCGCCGGGCAGTTGCCACATCGGCCCACCTTGCGTTCGACCGCCGTACTGAGCGCGCCGCCGCACGTCCGGCAATGAGCCGCTCCGCGCCGCTTCCGCTGCGAGCGCGAAAGGCTCGCCGGCGCGTCGGTCGGAATCAATCCACCCAGGAACCGGCTCGGCTTCCGCACCGGCCGGCCCCCCGGAGCCCGCGCACTTGCCCAGGAGAGGCTCAGATACCTGCGGGCCCGGGTCATGCCCACGTACAGGAGGCGTCGTTCCTCCTCGATCTCACGGTCCGTCTCGGCGTGGACGATCGGGACGTTTCCGTCGGTCAAGCCGCACAGGAACACGGCGTCCCACTCCAGTCCCTTCGCGGCGTGGAAGGTCGCCAGGGAGACCCCGTCGGCGACCGGGGCGTGTTGCTCGGCGGCTCGCCGATCGAGTTCATCGACGAAGTCACGAAGGCTGCCGGCGAAGCCCGCAGCCTGATCGACCAGCGCCTGCAAGGACTCCCAGCGATCACGGACCTGGCCTCGTGCGGCAGGCGCCTCCGGCGTCCAGCCCATGCCGGCCAGGACCGCCGTCGTCTCGGCCGGGGCGGGGGCCGCGGGATCGCCGGCCACCGCGGCCCCCCGGAGCATGGCGATGGCCTGCCGGACCTCCGAGCGGTCGAAGAAGCGCGCGGCTCCGCGCACGACATAGGGAACCCCGTGCGCTGAGAGCACCTCCTCGAATGCCTCGGACTGGGCATTGATCCGGTACAGGATCGCGATCTCGCCCGGCGAGACGCCATCGGCCCGGAGCTTGCCGATCGCCTCGACCGCGCCGGTCGCCTCGGCCACTTCGTCGGCGTACCCGGCGACGGCGACCTCCGGCCCGGAAGGCTGCTGAGCGACCAGTCGGAGGCCGGGGCCCGCTCCGGCGCCCAACACCTGGTTCGCGCCGGCCACCACCTGCGGCGTCGAGCGGTAGTTGCGGACCAGTTCCACCGATGTGGTCCCGGCGAAGCGCCGGGGGAAGTCGCGCAGGTAGTCGGCGTTGGCGCCGGCGAAGGAGTAGATGGTCTGCGCGGGATCCCCGACCACGCAGATCTCGTCACGGCCCCCCAGCCAGAGATCGAGCAGGGCCGACTGGATCGGCGATACGTCCTGGTACTCGTCGACGACGAACCAGTGGTAGGCCCGGCGAACCTGCGCGGCGACGCGCTCCTCCTCGGCCAACAGGCCGGCGGTCAGCAGCAGCACGTCCTCCATGTCCATCCGGCCCTGGCCGCGCTTGACGTCCTCGTAGCCGGCGAGCAGACGGCCGACGACCTCGTGGTCGAGCCCGGCCACCCGCCGGCCGCGACCGGGAGCCAGCTCCGGGTACCGATCCGGCGACACGTTGCTGACCTTGGCCCACTCGATCTCCGAGGCGACGTCTCGCAGCGCCGCCTGATCCAGGCGTAGCCGTTGCCGCCGCGCCGCCGCGGCCAGGATCGACAATTTCGACTCGGTCAGCTCCGGCACCTCGCTGCCGTGCACCCGAGGCCAGAAGTACCGCAACTGGCGAAGCGCGGCCGAGTGGAAGGTCCGCGCCTGTACACCCGAGGCCCCGAGCACGCGCAGCCGGCCACGCATCTCGCCGGCGGCCCGGGTCGTGAAGGTCACCGCCAAGACCTCGGTGGGCACGTATCGACCGATCGCCACGCCGTAGGCGATCCGGTGGGTGATCGCCCGGGTCTTGCCCGTGCCGGCCCCGGCCAGCACCCGGACCGGGCCGGCGAGCGCTTCGGCGACCTGGCGCTGCTCGGGATCAAGCGCGTCGAGGAGCGCCTCGGGATCGCGGGAGAGATCACTCACCGGCGGCCGTCCCACCGCACGAGGCGGGCCGGTACGCCTACCATGTCGCCGGCAGGGCCTCGCCGACCCAATGCTGAACCAGCGAGCTGGAGATCGAGAAGCCGCGCGGGATCAGCACCGATCGTCGTCTCGACGCCTCCAGCAACTCGGCACGGGTAAACCATCGGGCCTCTGATATCTCCTCGTTGTCGATGTTCAGATCGGTGGTCTCGGCCCGGCCGGTCAGCCCCAGCATCAGGCTGGACGGGAACGGCCACGCTTGATTGCCAAAGTACGCCACCTCGCCGACGCGGACCCCGACCTCCTCGAAGACCTCGCGGCGTACGGCGTCCTCCAACGACTCCCCCGGCTCCACGAACCCGGCCAGTGTCGAGAACCTACCGGCCGGCCAGGACTGCTGACGCCCCAACAACAGCCGTTCGGATGCGGCCCCGGGCTCGCCGTCGGTGATCGCCATGATCACCGCCGGGTCGGTCCGCGGAAACTGCACCCGGCCACAGTCACCGCAGATCAGCTCATGGCCCGCGGCCCGCGGTTTCAACGCGCCCCCGCAGCTCGGGCAATGACGAGTCACCCGGTACCACTCGGCGAGACCGACGGCGTGAAAGACCAGCGGCGCCTCCCCACGCAGGTTCGCGAGCCCGCCCAGCAGGAGGTCGCGGAGCCCGGACCATGCGTGCTGATCGTCTCCGGCGGGTGTCCGGGCCAGCAGTACGGCGAACCAGGCCCGTCCGTCCCGCTCGCCCAGGAGCAGGCGTGGAGCCTCGCCGGCGGCGACCGGGAGTTCGTCGGGTGCCAACCAGTCAACGGCTCCGTCGCGGGGACGGATCTTGCCGTCGGCCACGACCAGTACCCGGGTTCGCGGATCGTGCCAGCGTTCGGACAACCACGCCGAGTCCGAGCGACGTACGCTCTGCCGGTCGTGCGGATCAGCGGCGATCCGCAGGTGCGGCAGGGTGGGCCCCGATTCGGACCGCCCGTGGAACGTGGTCACCCGTCGAAGGGTAATGCTCCTGGTAGTTCGGCACGATTCCGGCGATTTCAGGTCGCCGGAGTCGCCGGACCACCCGAAAGTGGCTGTCGCTGACCAGTGGGGTCGGTCCGGCTAGGGTGCCGCTCATGAGCATCCATATCGCCGCCGACTCCGGCGAGATCGCACCGGTCGTGCTGATGCCCGGAGATCCGCTCCGGGCCCGGTGGATCGCGGAGACCTACCTCACGGATCCGGCCTGCTATAACGAGGTGCGCGGGATGCTCGGGTACACCGGGCTGTGGAACGGGCGCCGCGTCTCCGTCCAGGGCTCCGGGATGGGCCAGCCGTCGCTGGCGATCTACGCGAACGAACTGCTCCGGGAGTACGGCGTCACCACGATCGTCCGGGTCGGCTCCTGTGGCGCGCTGACCACCGAACTCGCGCTCCGCGACCTCGTGATCGGTTCCGGAGCATGCACCGACTCCTCGATGAACCGGATCAGGTTCGCCGGACTCGACTACGCCCCGGTGGCCGACTTCGAACTGATGCGAGCGGCGTACGACGCCGCCGGCGAACTGCCCGAGGGACCGCCGGTAAGGGTCGGCCTGCTGTTCTCCAGCGACTCGTTCTACTCCCCCCGCCAGGATCTGATCGACGCCATGGCCGGATATGGCGTGCTGGCCGTCGAGATGGAGGCGGCCGCGCTGTACACGCTGGCGGCGGGGCACGGCGCCAGGGCGCTCGCCATCTGCACCGTGTCCGATCATCTCATCACCAAGGAGGAGACGACCGCCGCCGAACGCGAGCGCTCCTTCGGCCCGATGATCGAGATCGCGCTCCGGGCCGCGTTCGCGCAGTCCCAGGGAACCTAGCTGATCGAGGCGCCCGTCGAAGCTCGACCACCGATCGCATCCACCCACCGTTCGAGCCCGGCTCGGTCCGGCAGCCCGGGCGGCTCCGCCAGCTCACCGCGCCTCACGTAGTAGAACGCGGCACGAACCGACGAAAGCGGACACCCCGTCAACTCCGACCACGCCAGACGGTAGAGGGCGAGTTGCCGCGGGTCACCGTCGCTGGCCCGGCCGGTCTTCCAGTCGACCACCAGGAACCCGTCACCCTCGGCGTACACGGCGTCGATCCGGCCGCGTACCACGTGCCCGCCGAGCGCGACGGTGAACGGCTGCTCGATGGCCGTCGGCAACCGGTCGGCGAACGGCCCTGACTCGAAAGCCTCGATCACCGTGCGCAGATCGGCGTCGTCGTCGATGCCGGCATCGGCCTGGCCGGGCAACTCCTCGGGCTCGAACAGGTTCTGCTGATCGAACCTGGTCTCCACCCATGCGTGGAACCGGGTGCCGA
>JBOFLE010000030.1:0-21887 GCA_051657705.1 Nocardioides sp.
GGTTTTGTGACCCCGCGGCCTGCTTTTGTGACGTCTCGGCGCGCTAGACGAGGGTTAGGGGGTCGGCCCGCCGCGTCGGGGCAGGGCGGGGCCCGTCGAGACGACCAGATTGATCGCCGTGCCGGGGGCGACCTCGCTGTCCGCGACCGGATCCTGGCTGATGACACCGTCCACCGGAACCGTGGGGCTGGCCTCGCTGGTGACCTCGCCGAGAGTGAGACCCGCCGCGGTGATCTCGGCGATCGCCTCGTCCTCGGTCTTGCCGACCAGGTCGGGCACCTTCACGTTCTGCGGCTCGTAGGTCGACACGAAGATGGTGACCTCGGTGTCGGCGGCGACCGTGTCGTCGGCGGCCGGGCTCTGCTTGAAGACCGTGCCCTTCTCCTCCTCGGTGTCGCCGGACTCGAATACCGACACCCGGAAGCCCGCGGCCTCGAGAATCCGGATCGCCTCGTTCTTCTTGGTGCCGACCACCGAGGGGACGATCTCCGGGCCGTCGGAGATATAGGCCGTGATCACCGCGCCGGCCTGCACCTCGACCCCGGCCGCCGGGTTCGTGGAGACCACCGTCCCCGCCGGCGCGTCACCCTCCTGCTCGACGAACTTCACCTTCAGCCCGACCTGGCGGATCTCCCGCCGAGCCTCGGCCCTGGGCTTGCCCTCCACGAACGGCACTGCCACCTCGGGCTTGCCGGTCGAGATGACCAGGTCGATCTTCGTGCCGGGTGCGACGAACGTGGTCTGAGCGGGGTCCTGACTGATCACGCTGTTCGCCGGGACCTCCGGATCCGGCTGCCGCTTGATCTCGCCGACGACCAGATCGGCCGCACCGATGTCCTTGGTGGCCTGGTCCTCGGTCTTGCCCACCAGGCTGGGCACCTCGACATCGTCCGTCTCCCTTTCGGTGAGCTGGTCGACGACGTACCAACCGAGACCGACGGTGGCGACGATCAAGAAGCCCAGCAGCCAGAGCCACTTCGCGTACCGGCGTTCGTCGGGCTCGGTGACCCGGGTGGTCGCGGGCAGCGCGACCTGGGTCCCGGTCGGCGAGGGCGAGGGCGGGAAATAGCTCGTCTCGGCCTCGACCGGCGGCGCGGCGACCGGCCGGCCGGCCAGGAATCGCTCGATGTCGCTGCGCATCGCGACGGCGCTCTGGTACCGGTCCTCCACCTGCTTGGCCAGCGCCTTCATCACGATCGCGTCGACCTCGGGTGGCAGGTCCGCGTCCAGCATCGACGGCGGCATGGCGGGTTCCCGGACGTGCTGGTAGGCCACGGCGACCGGGCTGTCGCCGACGAACGGCGGCCGGCCGGTGAGCAGTTCGTAGAGCAGGCAGCCGGTGGAGTATACATCGGAGCGGGAGTCGACCGTCTCCCCCCGGGCCTGCTCGGGGGAGAGGTACTGCGCGGTGCCCACCACCGCGGCGGTCTGGGTCATCCCGGCCGACGCGTCGGAGATCGCCCGGGCGATGCCGAAGTCCATCACCTTGACCTCGCCGGCCGGGGTCAGCATGACGTTGCCGGGCTTGATGTCGCGATGGATGATGCCGGCGCGGTGGCTGTAGTCCAGCGCGGAGAGCACGCCGCCGGTGATCTCCAGCGCCCGCTCGGGCAAGATCTTGCGGCCCTCGCGGAGCACCTCGCGCAAGGTCCGGCCCGCGACGTACTCCATCACGATGTAGGGCTGCTTGGTGCCGGTGGCCGTCGGCTCGTCGCCGGTGTCGTAGACCGCGACGATCGACGGGTGGTTCAGCGATGCCGAGGCTTGCGCCTCGCGCTGGAACCTGGCCAGGAAGGTCGGGTCGTCGACCAGATCGGTCCGCAGGCGCTTCACCGCGACCGCTCGGCCCAGGCGGGCGTCGGTGCCCTTGCGGACCTCGGCCATGCCACCGCGGCCCAGCATCTCGCCGAGCTGGTAGCGTCCGCCGACGACCTCGGAATCAGCGGTACTCATCGTGTCTCGCTCTCCTGCCCCATGCTGTTCTCCGGGTTGTACGTCGGGTAGTACGTCACCGCTCGATCACCGCTTCCATCACCGACTTGGCGATCGGCGCGCCCAGCTTGCCACCGGCGATCTCCTCCCGAGGATACGAACTCGACTCCACCAATACCGCGACCGCCACGACGGGATCGTCGGCCGGTGCGAAAGAGACGAACCAGGCGTACGGCGGCCGGTCGGCGGCGGACTGTGCGGTTCCGGTCTTTCCGGCCACCGCCACGCCGGGGATCTGGGCGGCGGTAGCGGTTCCCGATTCCACGGTCTGCACCATCATCTCCCGCAGTTGCTGAGCGGTGCCGGGCGAGATCGCCCGGTCGAACTCCCGCGGATCGGTCTTGCCGAGCGAGCCGTAGTCGGGCGGCTGCCGGATCTCGTCGACCAGGTAGGGCCGGTAGACCACGCCGTCGTTGGCGATTCCGCTCGCGACCATGGCCATCTGCAGCGGGGTCGCCGTGACGTCGGACTGGCCGATACCGGACATGGCGGTCTGCGGCGGATCCGGTGCGGTGGGGTAGGTCGAGACGCCCTGGACCGGCAGGTCCTCCAGGTAGCGCTCGTTGAATCCGAACTTCTCCGCCTGCTCGCGCAGCGCATCGGCTCCGAGCTCGTCGGCCAGGCTGAGGAAGGCCACGTTGCACGACACCATGAGCGCCTGGGTCAGCGTGATCTCCTTGCCGCCGCAGTCGCCGCCGTCATGATTGCGGATCGACGTTCGGGACTGCGGCAGCTTGAACGCCGGTCCGCCCCGCACCGTTGAGTCGGCGTCGTACCGACCGGACTCGATCGCCGCCGCCGCGGTCACCAGCTTGAAGGTCGAGCCGGGTGGTAGCGCGGTCTGCGTGCCCCGGTTGAGCAGCGGTTGCTGGTCGGCCTGGTCGAGCTGCCGGTACGCCTCGGAGGCCGCCTCGAGCTCGTGATCGGCGAGCCGGTTGGGGTCGAAGGTCGGTGAGGAGACCATCGCCAGGATGCGACCGGTGCTCGGCTCCAGGGCGACCACGGCCCCCTTGGTGCCCTCGCCCAGCTTCCGCAGGCCCTCGAAGGCCGCTTCCTGGGCCGCCGCATCCAGGGTGAGCTGCACTCGTCCCCCCTTGGGCTCGGCGTTCTGGACCAGGTCCACGAGGCGGTTGACGAAGAATCGCGAGTCCTGGCCGGACAGCACCTGGTTCTGGGTCTTCTCGATCCCGGTCTGGCTGAAATAGGAGAAGTGCCCGGTGACGTGGGCGTACTTGAACGGAGTCGGGTACTCGCGCTGGAACCGGTACTTGTCGTCGACCGGGACGCTCTCCGCGATCGCGGCGCTGCCGACCAGGATGGCGCCTCGGTCCCGGGAGAAAGCGGCGATGCCGACCCGACGATTGTTCGGGTCGTCGTTGAGTTCGTCGGCGTGGACGTAGTGCAGGTACGTCGCGTTCAGGAGCAGGGCGACGAACAGCAGCATCGCGAACACCGACATGGTGCGGATCGGTTTGTTCACAGCTTCACCACCTGGGTGGTCTCGTTGTCCGGCAGCAGCGAGCTGGTCTCGGACAGGTCCGGGATCGGGCGCCGGGCCTGGTCGGAGATCCGCAACATCAACGCGACGATGACCCAGTTCGCCACCAGCGAGGAGCCGCCGTAGGACAGGAACGGCGTGGTCAGGCCGGTCAGCGGGATCAGCTTGGTGACCCCCCCGATCACGACGAAGACCTGGAGCGCGAACACGCAGGCCAGTCCGGTGGCGACCAGCTTCCCGAAGGCGTCGCGGCACACCAGCGCCGTGCGCAGGCCCCGCTCGACGATCAGGCAATAGCACATGATCACGGCCATGACCGCGGTCAGCCCGAGTTCTTCGCCGATGGCGGCGACCACGAAGTCCGACTCGGCGAACGGGATGCGCTCGGGACTGCCGTTGCCGAAGCCCCGGCCGAGCAGCCCGCCCCAGGCCATCCCGAACATCGCCTCCAGGATCTGGAACCCGGCGCCGTCGGGGTCGGCGCCGGGGTCGAGCCAGGTGTCGACCCGGCTCCGGACATGCCCGAAGAAGTGGTACGCCGCGTACGCGCCGCCGGCGAACAACGTGGCGCCGACGATCAGCCAGCCCGCGCGCTCGGTGGCGACGTACAGCAGCACCAGGAACAGCCCGAAGAACAGCAGTGACGAACCCAGGTCCCGCTGGAAGACCAGGACGCCGAGGCTGATCAGCCACATCACCATGATCGGGCCCAGATCGCGCCCGCGGGGAAGGTCTACGAACAGTAGCCGGCGACCGGCCAGCGCCAGCGCGTCACGATGGACCACCAGATAGCCGGCGAAGGCGATCACCAGCACCACCTTCGCCACCTCTCCGGGCTGGAAACTGAATGCCCCGATCCGGATCCAGATCCGCGCGCCGTTGATGGTGGTCCCGAGGCCGGGGATCATGGGCAGCAGCAGAAGCAGGATGGCGAGCAGCGCGAAGGTGTAGGTGTAGCGCTGGAGCGGCCGGTGATCGCGAAGGAACGTCAGGGCCAATGCGAAGAGCACCACCCCGACGGTCATCCAGATCAGCTGACGCGACGCGAAGGAGTGATCCGGCCGGCCGGCCTCGGCGTAGGCGAGGTCGAGCCGGTGGATCACCGCCAGTCCGAGCCCGTTGAGCGCGGCCACCAACGGCAACAGCACCGGATCGGCGTACGGCGCGGTCAGCCGGACCACCAGGTGAGCGGCCAGGATCAAGCCGATCAGCCAACCGCCGTACCCCAGGATGTCGGCCGGCACCTCGCCGCGGACCCCGATGCCGACCGCGGCATAGGCGCCGATCCCGACCGCGAGCGCGACCAGGAGGAGGATCAGCTCGGACCCCCGCCGGCGACCGTGCACGATCCGCACCGGCGGCGGAGCTTGAACCGATTCGGGTGCCTGTCTCTGCTGGAGCCTCAATCCGACCCCTCCCGCTCGGCTTCCGCCTGGGCGGTGGCCCGCTCCTCGGCGAGCCGGTCGACCGTGCGGCGGGCTTCGGTGAGGTCGGTCGACGCGATGCCGGCCTTCACGTCCCGGGCGTCGATCTCGGTGAGTTCGTCGACCGGCATGTCGGTGGTCTCGTACGGGCCGGACAGCGTCAGCAAGGGGACATCGGCGTTGACGCCGCGGAAGATGGTGACGTTTCCGTCGTGCTCGCCCACGTAGTACTGCCGTTGGGTCCATGACCAGGACGCCGCGCCGGCGACCCACAACAGCCCCAGGGCGACGGTGCCGACCAGCAGGCGGCGCAGGACCAGGAACCGTCGCGGTGGCCGGGGCGCGTAGCGCCGGTGCTCCGGGTCGGTGTGCACATCGGCCGACGCGACGCCCGGTGTGCCGGGGGGGAGGGCGGGGTCGGGCCCCCCCTCGAGTTCCCCGCCGGAAGGCTCGTCGGAGGTGGCCGGCGCCCGTTCGGCGTCCGGGCCCAGCGCTACCGCTCCGACGACCAGGGCGGGGATCTCGATCGCCTTCCCGGCATCGACCACGTCGGCCACCACGCAGGTGATGTTGTCGGTGGATCCCGCGTCCAGGCTGGCGGTGATGAGGGTGTGCGTCGCCTGCTCGGCGGAGCCCTCGGCCAGCAGTGCCTTGAGCGCGTCGTCGTCCAGGACGCCGCACGCGCCGTCGCTGCACAACAAGATCCGGTCTCCCTCGGCCAGCTCGATCGTGACGATGTCGGGATCCGAGTCGTGGACGCCGTCGAGAGCCTTGAGGATCAGGTTGCGGTTCGGGTGGACCCGGGCTTCGGCCTCGGTGAGCCGGCCCTCGTCGATCAGGGCCTGCACGAAGGTGTGGTCGTGCGTGAGCTGGTCGAGCTCGCCCGCACGCAACAAGTAGGCTCGGCTGTCGCCGATGTGCCCGATCGTCAGGAGTTCCCCGTCGAAGAGCCCCAGGACCGCCGTGGTGCTGGTGCCACTGAGGCCCGGCTGTTCCTTGATCAGGCCGCTGATCCGGGTATGGGCGGCGGCGAGCGCGCGGCGCACGTCGAGCCGGGGGTCCGCGCTGGGGCGGCGATCGAGGCTGCGCAGTTCCTCGATGGCGGTCGCCGAGGCCAGATCGCCGCGCGCGGCGCCGCCGACCCCGTCGCAGACGGCCAGCAGCCAGGGCCCGGCGTATCCGGAGTCCTGGTTGTCCTTGCGCATCCGTCCGATGTCGGACACCGCGGCGAACCCGAGCCGGAACGGCACAGGCTGGAACTCCGCGGTCATCTCGGCCGGATGCTCGTCTGGCACGGTCACTTCCTCAGCTCGAGGATGGTCTTGCCGATCCTGACCTGCGTCCCGATTCCGAGCGCCGTCGGCTGGGTGATCCGATGCGAACCGACGTAGGTGCCGTTGGTGGATCCGAGGTCCTCGACGAACCATTGATCCCCGGACGCCGCGATCCGCGCGTGCCGGGTGGAGGCGTAGTCGTCCTCCAGATGAATCGCCGCGTCGGGTGCCCGGCCGATCAGGATGGGTGCCTCGCCGAGTGCCGCGGCCGCCCCGGGGTTGCTGCCCTCGACCACGATCACCTGGGTCGGCGCCCCGCGCCGCGGCTTGGCGGGCCGAGCCGACTTGCCGCCGCGAGTCCGCGGCGCTCGCTCGATCGCCGCCTTGGACCCGAACATGTCGGAGCGGATCACCGAGACCGCGGAGAGTACGAAGATCCAGAGGATCGCGAGATAGGCGAACTGGATCAAGAACAGCGTGAACTCAGACATCGGCCTCGAACACTTCGTCGATGGTCCGCAACGTGAGCGTGGTGTTCCCGATCTTGATCCACGTGCCCTCGCTCGCGCCGGCCGACCGGGTTCGCTCACCGTCGACCAACATGCCGTTGGTCGACCCGAGGTCGTGGATGGTCATGTCCTCCAGCGTCGCGGTGGCCCCGAAGGGCACCCGGATCTCGACGTGCTTGCGGCTGATGCCGGGATCGTTGATGCGGATGTCCGCTTCCTTCCCCCGGCCGATGACCAGACCGGGGGCGGTGAGCCGGTGCCGAGTCCCGTTGACCTCGACCACGGCGCTGGCCCGGCGAATCGGCCCGGCCTGCTCGGCGTGGTGCCGGGCGCCGGTCACGCCGGCCTGGGCCCGGCTGCGGACCCGGAAGCGGCCGGTGCCCAGGTCGTCGGCCTGCTCGAAGGCGATGGTGATCGGTCCCGGGAACACGTAGCTCTGGGTCGCCGCGTGGGCCTTGAGCTGGCGCGTCAGCTCGCTGGCCATGGCGGCGTCGTAGTCCACGAGCCGCTCCAGGTCGCCGGGACTCAGCTCGACCGCGAAGTCGTTCGGAACCATCCGCCGGTCGCGTGAGAGCACCTGGGCGTTGCTGTCGACTTCCTTCTGAAGGGCGGCGGCGATCTCCACCGGTTGTACGGCGCTGCGGAAGGCGCGCGCGAACACGCCGGAGATCAATTGCTCCAGCTTGTTCTCGAAAGCGGCGAAGCCCACCGGGTGATCGTATCCGGGTCGGCACACCCGCATGCCATCTCACCGTCGCCGACCCGGCAGTTATCTGGCCAGATTGCCGGCGTGTCGTCGGACAAGTGCCGGGTCGCCGTGACTCGTGAGCCGGCGGCCGATCCGTTCCGACATCGGTTTGGACCGGTCTCGGAGGCTGGGATAACCTTGCCGGGCTCAGGCGCGAGTGGCGGAACGGCAGACGCGCTGGCTTCAGGTGCCAGTGTCCGAGAGGGCGTGGGGGTTCAAATCCCCCCTCGCGCACAGTGGCCCCAGGTCCGTGACCTGGGGCTTTGGGCGGGGTCCGGATCGACTCAGGTGCCCCCGGGGACTTCGATCCGGTGGCTCCCGGTCAAGCCGTCCAAAGGTCGCTGAGCTGAGCTTGCTCACCCGACGTGGTCAGGCGGACCTCATGATCACCGAATAGCCGTAGCCGCCGTGCAGCGACTCCACACCGGTGATGCCGGTAATCGCCACCGGACTGTTGCGCGGCGTCCCGGCTCGGTCTCCGAGCTGGCCGAAGTTGTCGAGGCCCCAGCCGTAGAGCTGCCCGGTGGTGGTGGCCGCCAGCGCGTGGTCGCGGCCGCAACCGATCAGTCGGATGGCCGGTATCCCGGGAATCTGTGCGGGGGTGGTCCGGTTCGTCCGGTTGCCCGAGCCCAGTTGGCCGTTGTTGTTGCGACCCCACGTCCAGACGGTGCCGTTGCCGAGCACGGCCACCGAGAACTCGGCGCCGCCGCGAACCGCGACGGCATCGGAGAGTCCCGGCACCCGGACCGGGACGTTGCGGTTCGTCGTACTGCCGTCGCCGAGCTGTCCGTAGGTGTTCTGTCCCCAGGACCAGACCGTGCCGTCGCCCCGGATGACGAGGACGTGGTTGCGGCCGCCGGCGAGATGGGTGACCTCGGTAAGTCCGGAGACCGCCACCGGCCTGGTGGCGGTAGCCGCGAAGGTACCGTTGCCGAGTTCTCCGGCGGCTCCTCGGCCCCAGGTCCGGACGGTGCCGTCGGCGAGTCGGGCCATCGCCATGTCCCGTCCGGCCGCAACCTCGGCCACGTCGGCGAGCGGGGAGACCGTGACCGGCGAGGATCGCGTGGTCGTGGTCCCGTCACCGAGCTGCCCCGAGGCGTTGTAGCCCCAAGCTCGCACGGTGCCATCGGCCAGCAGGACGTACGAGCCGTAATGAGCGGTCGCGATCTGGATCCCGGTCGAGATGCCCGCGACCGGGCCCGGGGTACCGCGATCGGTGAGGTTTCCCTGGCCGACCGCGCCCCGCGAGCCGTCTCCCCACGCCCAGACACCGCCGGCCAGCAATGCGATGGCGTGCTCGCGGCCCCCGGCCACGTCGGTGAGGTCGACCAAGCCCGGCACGGTCGCGAAACTGGGGCGGTTGGTGGTCGTGCCGTTGCCCAGCTGGCCGTCGGAGTTGAGCCCGGCCGTCCACGCGGTACTGCCCACGGCCGCGCGGGCCGCGGTCGGCAGGAGTACGGCGCCGACGGCGATCGTCACCGACCCCTTCAAGAGCGTGGCGCGCGTGATCTTCGGTATGTGGTCCATGATCACCCCCAGAGCAGGAGGCTAGCGCGGTCCGGTGCCTCTCGGGGCGGTTCGGCCGAATCAGCGGCCAACCCGCGGCGGAGGCTCCGGATGGTCAGCTCACGGCAGGTTGGCGGCACCGAGGACATACCTGGACAGCCCGGACTTCCTGAAGCCGGCCATGGCACCGGCGTTTGTGGTGAGCCGGTAGTCGCACGAGTCGAGGCTGGAGCCCCAATGCATGACCGCCTTGACGCGCGGCATCGTCCGCAGCGTCCGGGCGACCCGTCCGTGCCAACGCTGCGAGCGAGCGCTGTGGTGAGAGCCGTACTCGCCCACCATCAACGGCTTCTTCCGGACGCCGGGAGTGCTCATCGCCCATCGATAGAACGGGCCGAAGGTCTTCCTCGGCGTGCGCCATGGCGAGCCGTGACACGTGTTGAAGTTGTAGGGGTCATAGCCGACCCAGTCGACGAACTTCGGGCCGGGGTAGTAGCGAGCGAACTTGCTCGGCGTCCACCCGGCGGTCACCCACGCGAAGCGGACCTTGGTCGCGCCCACGTCGCGGAAGACCCGGACGATGTGCCGGTAGGCGGCGATGTACTCGCGGGCGTCCACGTCGGGATTGGACGGGTTGGTGCTGACGCCGCCCTGGGACCACGAGCCCTCCATCTCGTGGTCGAAGTCGATGATGACGCGCTTGTTCCAGCGCTTGAGGGCCAGTGCCTGAGGCCTGATGATCGAGGCGTCGTACCGGCCGGCGGCGATGTCGACGTAGCGCAGACTGCGGCGCGTGTCGTAGTCGATCGCATTCCATGACACCTGCCACATGCGGCCCTTGGCGAGTGCCTTCTGCTGGTCGGTCGGGAAGACCTTCCCCGGCTTCCATCCCCAGTACGCCTTGACGATGTCGAATCGCCGCCCTACCTGACGCTCGAGCGATCGGTACGGCGAAACCCCGCCCGTAGGCGACAGATAGGAGCCCCAGAGGATGCCGCACGAGGGAACGAAGCGCTTGTTGCGCTTGCAGCGATTGCGGATCACCGGTGACTTCGCGGCTCGGGTGCTCGGGGCGGCCGCCATCGTGTCGGCAGGTGTAGCGCTTGCCGGTGGCGCGGACGCCGGCGGCGCGGCACGTCCGGCCGGGGTCGTGCCGGCCACCACCAAGAGGCAGCCCAGGAGGCAGCCCAGGAGCCGGTGGAGCACCAGCGACCCTCCGGCATGTCCGGCGACCGAGATAGGGCGAGGCGATCTAGCGGGGGACGTGGGGGACACGGAATCTCCTGTGCTCGGACGAGGTAGATAAACGGGGCGACCATACCGGAATCCGGTCGCGGCCGTGGCATCTCTCACTTCGAGACGAGAAATATCGGTCGTCGACGCGAATAGGGGGTAAGTTTGAGAAGGTGCCAACGGTTCCTCCCCCTCGTCGCGGTCGCCCTCCCAAGCACAGCCGGCCGCTCTTGCTCAATGCCGCCTCTGTGGTTCTGATCCAGCGCGGGTACGGCGCGCTGAGATATCGGGACGTCGCCGAACAGGCGGCGGTGCCGGTCGCGAGCCTCCAGCACTACTTCCCGAATCTTGCCGCACTCCGGCGCGAAGCCCTGCTCAACCAGGTCCACTCGGAGATGGGCGAGCTGGCCGTGGACCTCGACCGGACGAGTGATCCATGGCGCCGGTTGCGGTCGATCGTGGTCTCTTCGATCGACCTCGACCCGATGTCTCGTCAGGCGGAGTGGTTGCTCTGGTTGGAGTACTGGCGCGCGGCGTCGCACGAACAGGACCTGGCCGACGACAGCGAGAAGACCTATCGGAAATGGCTCGACCTGATCGAGACGACCCTGGGCGACGGCGTCGACCGACAGATTTTCAGGCCGGCGGCGGAGGTCCGGGAGATCGCGGTGACGCTCGCGGCGATGATCAATGGTTTCGGGATCCGCATCGCGGTGAACGGCGGGCAGGAGACCGCCGAAGGCGGCGTCGACGTCATCGAGTCGTACCTGCGCCGAGTGCTGGACGTGGACGAGGACGCGGAGAGCTTCCGCGACTCGAGCTACTCGCCGCTGGCGTAGAGGGCCGCTCCGATGATCCCCGCGGTGTTCCGGAGTTTCGCCGGCACGATCGGCGTCTTGATGTCGATCAGCGGTAGGAACTGGTCGGCGTCCTTGCTCACGCCTCCACCGACGACGAACAGTTCGGGTGAGAACAGCTTCTCCACCGTCTCGTAGTACCGAGTCAGGCGCTTGGCCCAGTCGGGGTAGGACAAGCCCTCGGCGGTGCGGACGCTGCTGGCCGCCCGGCGCTCCGCGTTGTGCCCGTCGATCTCCAGATGCCCGAGCTCGGAGTTGGGGACCAGCACCCCGTTGTAGATCAGGGCTGAACCGATCCCGGTACCGAGTGTGGTCATGATGACGAGGCCACGCTGACCCTTTGCCGCGCCGTACCGGACCTCGGCGAGGCCGGCCGCGTCGGCGTCGTTGACGACGTGCACGTCGCGTTGCAGCGCATCGGTGAAGATCGCGTCGGCATCGGCGCCGACGAACGAGGTGTCGATGTTCGCGGCGGATCCGACGATCCCGTTGCGGACGACTCCGGGCACGGTGATTCCCACGGAGGCCGACGAGGCCGGGAAGTGCCGCTCCAGGTCGACGAGTACCGCGGCCACGGCAGCCGGGGTCGCCGGCTGCGGCGTCGCGATCCGGACGCGCTCGGCGGCGAATTCTCCGGCGCTCAGGTCCACCGGAGCTCCCTTGATGCCGGTGCCGCCGAAGTCGATGCCCAGTGGATGATTGGCCGCATCTGATGGCGTGGACTCCTGAGGCCCCTCGTCAAGCACTGTCATGGAAGCCAATCGAACAAGGCATCACGCCGGGAGGCAACTCACGGCCTCCTGTCGTCGCCGCGACCCTCGTCGAGACGGCAGACTCCGGCCGCCGGCGCGGCCGACGACCTGCCCGGTAACACGGCTGGCAAGATTTTGGCTCTTGTCATATGCCACGGATCTCAGTACCGTCCTGCTTAAGGTTGTCTTAACAGACGACCTCCACCATCGTGGTGGGGGATCACGAAGTTGATCGCGGCCTAAACGCCAGCCCCCCGGGCGTTGCGTCTGCTTCAACGGAACCGGCCTACCCCCCCAATGCCGTGGCTCGATGTCCCGGCGGACGGGTTGCGCGTCAACGGATCCCCCACCCACCAAATCCACTGATCCGGTGTCGCCAGCTCACCGATCCTCCCTGGATCTCTGGGCTAGTTCAGCCGGTGGTAACCGGCGGCGAGAGCCGTCGCGACCGACATCCAGGTCGCGTAGACGATCAGTCCCAGACCCAGGTAGGGCGCGATTCGCCAGGCCTGCGCCACCATCAGCCACGTGCCCGCCGCCGCCAGGCCGAGGCAGACGGCGGCGGCCAGGAGCTGGTGCGGCACGTAGAACAGATAGGCCCACGACAGCGCGAAGATCACCGAGATCCCGAACGAGACCAACAACACGCGCGCCCGGAGCGGATCCTCGCGTGCCGCGAGGATGCCCACCGCCCCCAAGGCGAGGAAATTGAGCGGCCAGATCACGCCGAAGACGAGATCGGGAGGTTGGAATCCGGGCTTGGTGAGAGCGGCGTACCACCCGGGATCGCTGGCGGTCCAGTACGTCGCTCCGGCGGCGTACAGCACGGTCAGGACGAGGAAGCCGGCTCCAACGGCGAAGGTGCGCGTCATGGCCCCAGTGTGTACCCCCGTGGGCCATCGAGACCGCCAAGCCGCCCGGAATCCGCCTAAGTGCAGTGGTTTGCTACGCTTTCTGATCGAGGGGAGTACTTCCCGCGAGCGGCCTCAACGGGCCGACTCGCCGACCCGCCCGGTCAGTCCGGCACCGCCGTCGGTGCCTCGGGCGGGGCTCGCGTGGCTGCCACGCGAGTGAAGGAGACCTCAGGGTCACGACCTGAGGAGCCACGTGTTCATCGCCGCCGCCGAGACGTCGAGTCAGATCGACAGCATCGGAACGCCCTTCTTGTGGACAGCCAGCATCGTGGCGGTCCTCGTCCTACTGGCATTCGACTTCGTCCTGACCCGCAAACCCCACGAGGTGTCGATGCGGGAGGCGGTGGGGTGGTCCGCGTTCTACATCGCGCTGCCGCTGGCCTTCGGCGGGTATGTCTGGCAACGGTTCGGCTCCGAGCGCGGGCTGGAGTACCTCACCGGCTATGTCGTGGAAAAGTCGCTCAGCGTCGACAACCTGTTCGTGTTCTTGTTGTTGCTCGGCGCCTTCGCGGTGCCACCCGAGTTGCGTCAACGAGTGCTGTTGTGGGGCATCATCGGAGCACTCGTGTTGCGCGGCATCTTCATCGCTCTCGGTGCGGCTGCGCTGGCGGCGTTCGACTGGGTGTTTTTGTTGTTCGGCGCCATCCTGGTCATCACGGGCCTCAAGATCCTCAAGGACAGCCTGGCCGGAAAGCACGGACAGCCGATCGATGTCGACTCGATGCGCAGCGTTCGGCTCGCCAGGCGGTTGATGCCGGTGTCGGACGACTATCAAGGCTCGAAACTGCTCACTCGGATCGACGGCCGGCGCGCGCTGACCCCACTGGCCCTGGTGGTGGTCGCGATTCTGGCGACCGACGTGGTGTTCGCGGTCGACTCGGTGCCCGCGGTCTACGGCATCACCGGCGATCCGTTCCTGGTGTTCGCCACCAATGCCTTCGCGCTGCTGGGTCTGCGGGCGCTGTACTTCGTGCTGGAGGGTGCGCTGAGCAAGCTCGCGCATCTCGGCTACGGACTGGCCGCGATCCTCGCCTTCATCGGCATCAAGCTCGGCCTCCACTGGGCCCACCTGCAGTGGACCTCGGTCCCCGAGATCCCGACGCTGGTCTCGATGCTGGTCATCGTGGGGATCCTGGTGGTGACCGCGGCCACCAGCCTGATCGCGGCCGGACGCTCCGCCGAGGTCGAGCGGAGTTCGGAGCCGGCGGGCACCTAGCCCGGGCACCTAACCCGGCCGTCCGCCCATCGTGTGCCACTGATCGCCTCGGCGCCTCCCTCCCTCCGGCGCCGAGGCGCCGAGGCGTCACAAATGCACGTCGACACGTCACAAAAGCATGCCCGCGCGGCTCTCGATGGGTTGTGAGTCACCCGAAGGCGACACGTCGAGCGCAATCTACCGATATCTACTACAGACGCTAGAAAGCTTGATACGTTCCGAGACATGGACCCGATCCGCAATCCGTACGCGCCCGGAGCGGGACAGCGACCGCCGGAACTCGCGGGCCGGGATGCGGAGCTGGACGCGTTCGATGTCGCGCTGCAGCGCGTGGAGCGCAATCGGCCCGAACGCAGCCTTGTGCTCACCGGGCTTCGCGGCGTCGGCAAGACCGTGCTGTTGAACGCGCTGCGTTCCAAGGCGGTGGACCGGCGGTGGGGAACCGGGAAGGTCGAGGCGCGTCCGGACGCCAGCCTGCGCCAGCCGTTGACCGGAGCGCTGCACACCGTCGTACGCGAACTGTCCACTCGGCACCGCGCACCGGATCGGGTATCGGAGGTGCTCGCCGTGCTGAAGGCCTTCGGGTTGCGCACCAACCGACCCGGCACCACCCTGCGCGATCGGTGGACACCGTCGATCGATGGGCCGGCGGCGAGCGGGCGGGCCGACTCGGGTGACATGGAGATAGACCTGCTCGAGCTGCTCACGGAGGTCGCGGGCCTTGCCACCGACACTTCGAGTGGCGTGGCTGTGTTCATCGACGAGATGCAGGACCTGATCGCCGAGGATGTGTCGGCCTTGTGCGCGGCATGTCACGAGATGTCGCAGACCGGCGCCCCGATCATCGTCGTCGGAGCCGGCCTGCCGCACCTGCCGAGTGTGCTGTCGGCGTCGAAGTCGTATTCCGAGCGGCTCTTCCGCTACCTGCGGATCGATCGGTTGGACGCGGCCGGGGTGGAGCAAGCGCTGCTGGCGCCGGCGGAGCGCGAAGGGGCTTCTTGGACCGACGAGGCGATCGAGGCGATGCGGCTCACCTCGGGCGGATATCCGTACTTCGTCCAGGCGTACGGCAAGGCGGCCTGGGACCACGCGCCGACCTCGCCCATCACGCCGTCCGATGTCGCCGTCGCGGCTCCGGAGGCGGAAGCGGAGCTGGCCGTCGGCTTCTTCGGATCGCGCTACGAGCGCGCGACGCCCGCGGAGCGGGAGTATCTGCGAGCGATGGCGGCGCTGGTCCCTGAGCCCGCCTCCGACGACGTGGTTTCGACCACCGAGGTCGCCGGGCTGCTCGGCAGGAAGCCGTCCTCGCTTTCGCCGGCCCGCGACGCGCTGATCAAGAAGGGATTGGTCTATTCCGCCGAGCGCGGCACCTTGGCCTTTACCGTTCCGCACTTCGGCAAGTGGCTGCGGATGAACCCGCCGGTGTGACGTCCTGGTGTCGGGCTCATGCGGCCAGGTGTGCCATGACCGCGCGTAGGTAGGCGCTCTCAGCGGTCACGTCGACATGGCGCGAACCGTCGGCCAGGACTACCGTGAAGCCGCCGGGAGCAGCGCCGGGCGCCGAGAATCGAAGCTCGACGAACCCGTCGCCCAGGAGCTCGCGGAGCTGGTGCTCCCACGGGAGCCAGACCACGTCATCGGCGTCGATGGAGTCCAGTGCCCACTCGGTGGTCCCGTTGAACCGGATCAGCCGGCCCGTGGTCAGCTGCTGGATCTCGATCGTCATGTCGGCCACCACGAAGGTCTGATCGAGATCTCGGTCGGGGATGGCGAACCGGTCGCCGGGCATCGGATCCCACGGCAGAGCACGGTTGCGTAGCGCCTGCCTCAGGTTGATCGCGTAGTCCAGATCCATGGACCCGATTCTGACGGGTGGGCCATAGGGTCGACCTAAGTTACGCTTGATTGGTGCGTATGACGAGATACCGAGCATAATGCGCAACAGGGTTTCGGACGTGAGGGTCGGTACGATGAGGCGCCTGCTCGGTCATGCTCGTTACGAGATCCTGCCGACCGCGGCCGTCGAGCAGATGGTGATCGACAGTGTGCCGACCGGCGTTCAGCTCACCGTGACGGCGTCCCCCGCCAAGGGTCTCGAACCGACGTTGAGTCTCACCGAGAGCCTGGCCGCGCAGGGGTACGACGTCGTCCCACACCTGGCCGCCCGCATGGTGACCGGTCGTGCCGAGTTGACGTCGATCGTGGGCCGGTTGCGGGCGGCGGGAGTGACCACGGTCTTCGTGCCGGGCGGTGATGCCCAGCCGGCCGGTGACTATCCGGATGCGCTGTCGTTGTTGGCGGACCTCACCGCGTTCGGCTCGCCGTTCACCCACGTCGGTGTCGCCGGCTATCCCGAGTCGCATCCGACGATCAGCGACGATCTGACCGTCCAGTCGATGTGGGACAAGCGCAAGCACGCGACGCATATCGTCAGCAACCTCACCTTCGATCCGGCGGTCATCCGCGGGTGGTTGCGCCGGCTGCGGGCACGTGGGGTCACTATGCCGGTCCTGCTGGGCATGCCCGGTCCTGTCGACCGGTCCAAGTTGTTGGCGATGGCGACCAAGATCGGGATCGGCGAGTCCACCAGGTTCCTGGCCAAGCAGAAGGGCATCATGGCTCGGCTGGCCGGTCCCGGGGGCTTCACCGGCGAGCGATTCCTCAGGGATTGCTCGCCCGCGCTGGCCGAGGACGGCGCCGGAGTCGCCGGCCTGCACGTCTATACGTTCAACCAGATCGCCGAGACCGAGGCTTGGCGCCAGGCTCTGCTCGCTCGTCTGTCGTGACCCGCCCGCCGAGACGTCACGAAAGCACGACGAGGGGTCACAAAAGCGCGGCGAGGCGTCAGAGAAGCCGACTCTCCAATGCCCGCTCCAACCCATCGTGTCCCGTCGGCACGATGGTGAGCGGCAGACCGATGCGCTCCGCTGCCCGCTCGGCGAGTCCCCGAAGCTCGCTGGTCTGTTCCTGGGCCAGCCACACCGCCCGCGTGTACTCGCCGAAGTAGTCGTCGCGTAGCTCCGGGTGACGATTCAACCCGAGCTCGGCGATCACGGTGCGCTCGAAGGAGCGCACAAGGAAGTCGGTGAACAGATACGTGCCCGGCTGCTCGGCGAAGAACCTAGCAAGTCGGTCCGAGCCGCCGTAGATGTCGTAGCAGTGGAGTCCAGGCAAGCGTTCGAGGCCGAGTTCGGTGCACAGATCGTCCAAGGCGCCGTAGGTTCCGCAGTCGGCGTACCCGATCAGCACGTGTTCGTACGACCTCAGCAACGGAACCGCTATCGCACGAACCGTATCCGCGATGAGATGGGGTCGGTTGTGAAGAAGCGGTGCAAGGGGACGGACATCGACGTCCCACCCGCGGCGAGCCGAAATCTCCGCGGCGGGTTGTGCGAGCGCGCCACAGGCGATGAGCGCCGTCGCCCCGGTGTCTACTTTTGTGGCGTCTCGACGCGCATCTGTGACGCCTCGCCGTGCTTTTGTGACGGGTCGGCGTGCTTTTGTGACGGGTCGGCTAGAAGGAGAGTTGGTCGACGAACTTGTCGTTGAAGTCGGGGCGGTCGGAGAGCTCGACATACCTCACCTCCTCCAGCAGGGCGTCGGCGCCGGCTCGTTCGCGCAACGACAGCAGTGCCATCTTCGCCCCCTCGCCGGCGACGTTGCCGGCCGAGACGATCCGCAACAGCGGCAGTGGGGGCACCAGCCCGATCCGGACGGCCGAAGCGGCGGACAGGTACGAACCGAACGAGCCGGCGAGGAGCACCTGTTGTACGTCCGCGTCGGACAGCCCCGCCTCTTCGAGCAGAAGGGTCCAGCCCGTCGAGATCGCGGCCTTGGCGAACTGCAGCTCGCGGACGTCGCGCTGCGACAGATACACGCACTCCTCGGCCGGCGACGACTCGGTCGGCCGATGCAACACGAACACGCGCTCCTCGCCGACCATCGTCAATCGATTGGCAAGTCCCGGAGCCGCCTCGGCGGCGGTCCCGGAGTCGATGAAGCGTCCGGATGGATCGAGGAGGCCCACCTCGACCAGTGCGGCCACCGCGTCGACCAATCCGGATCCGCACAGGCCGCGTGGCTCGGTCCCGGGCGGACCGATCACGCCCAGCTCGACGGCTCCCGTCGGGCCGGACGGGTCGGCATGGATGCGGACCACCTCGATCGCGCCGTCGCCCGCGCGCATGCCGCATCGGATCGCCCCGCCCTCGAACGCCGGCCCGGCCGGCGCCGCCGTCGCCAGCATCCGGTCGCCGTCGCTCAGCACGATCTCGCAGTTGGTGCCGATGTCGATGAAGAGCCGGCACCGCTTGTCACGGTCCATGCCGCTGGCCAGCATCCCCGCCACGATGTCGCCCCCGACGTAGGCGCCCAAGGAGCCGAAGACCGCCGCTCGCGCCCGTGGATGGAGGTGGAGTCCCAGGTCGGCGGCGAGCAGGGTCGGGAAGGTCGCGGCGGTCATCACGAAGGGTGCGACGCCGAGCGGCTCGGGATCGATTCCGAGCAGCAGCGCGGTCATCGTGGCGTTGCCGGCCACCGCGACCTCGTAGACGTGCGCCGGATCGACCGACCCGTCCTCGCACACCTCCGCGGCCAGTTGGTCCAGGGTCGCGGCGGCCGCCTCGCGCAGGGCCGGGAGCGCGTTCGCATCCATCATCGTCGCGCTGATCCGGGTGATCACGTCGCCGCCGAAGGGCTGTTGCCGGTTGAGCATCGAGGACACCGCGACCGGCGTACCGGTCTGGAGGTCGAGGAGGGTGGCCACGACGGTGGTAGTGCCGAGGTCGAAGGCGATGCCGTAGCGCACGGCCGAGGTGTCCCCGGGTTCGACACCGATGAGCTCGGAGTCGACGATCACCGCGGTGACTCGCCAGTCCGCGGCGCGCAGTACGCCGGGCAGCGCGCGGAGCACGGTCAGATCGGTCGTCAGTTCGAGATCGTCGATCGCCTCCAGCAGCCGGGCCAGGTCGGTACGCTGGTCCGCCAGGGACGGCTCGGCCAACTCGACGTATCGCTTCTGGACGGCGGGCCGCAGGATCACTTGGCGCCCGACGCCGATCGTCGCCGCCTTCGGCCGGGTCGTCAGCGGAGGCACCTCGACATCCAGATCGCGGGTCGTCGGCACCAGGCACGCCAGCCGCCAACCCGCGCCCAGTTCGGCCTCGGTGAAGGTACGCCGGTCGTGGGATGTGACGCCGACCGCCGGGTCGACGCGGACCTTGCACTTCCGGCAGGTCCCGTGGCCGCCACAGGTGGAGTCGATGGCGATCCCGTTCCAGGAGGCCGCGTCGAAGACCGTGACTCCCGGCGGCACCCGGACTGCGCGGGCGGACGCGGCCCCGCCGTGATCGCGGACCTGGAAGGCGAGCTCGACGCGGCCCGCACCGTCGTGCGGAACCACGCCGGTGTCGGGTGCCATCACTGTCTCGCTTCGCTATGGGGTTCAGCCGGCGCCGGCGGCGGCGGTCGCCTGCTCCGCTGCTTGCTTCTGGGCTCGGGCCCGGGTGATCCAGGCGGTTCCCCACTCGTCGCGCTGCAGGAAGAGGTCGGCTGCCTTCACGGCGTCGACGATCGAGGCGGTACGGGCGTCCATGATCGCGCTGGTCAGGCCGGCGGTGATCGCCATGGTCAGGAAGGCCGCGTTCAGGGCGGGCCGGCCGGGCATGCCGAAGCTGACGTTGGACGCGCCACAGGTCATGTTGAAGCCGTAGGTGTCGCGGATGCGGCGCATCGTCTCGAAGCCGGCCAGCCCGGATTCCGGCGCGGCTCCGATCGGCATCGCGAGCGGATCGACCACGATGTCGGCGGGGGCGATGCCGTATTCGCCGGTGGCGATCTCCACGAACCGGGCGAGATGCTCCATCCGGCCTTCGGGCTCCATCGGGATCTCGTCGGGTCCGTGCGGGAGCACGATCACCGCGGCGTCGTACCGCTTCACCAGCGGCAGGATCAGCTCCATCCGGTCGTCCTCGACGGTGATCGAGTTGACCAGCGCCCGTCCCTGGTATGCCGCGAGGCCCGCTTCGAGGGCCTCGACCACCGAGGAGTCGATGCAGATCGGCAGGTCGGTGAGGCCTTGGACCAAGGTGATCGCCTTGGCGAGCAGGTCCGCCTCGTCCAGCAGCGGCACGCCCATGTTGACGTCGAGTACGTCGGCGCCGCCGGCGACCTGTGCCTTCACGTCGCGCTCGACGGCGGACAGGTCGCCGGCCCGCAGTTGTTCTTGGAAGATCTTGCGCCCGGTCGGGTTGATCCGCTCGCCGATGACGCAGAAGGGCCGCTGGTGCCCGATCACGACGTCCTTGGCGGCGGACCGGATCACGGTCTCGTGCGGTTCGACGCTCATGCCGGCACCAGGGCTCGGCGCTTCTCCAGCAAGTCCTTGGCCTTCTTGACGCACGCCGAGGCGTCGGCCGCGTATCCGTCGGCTCCCACCGCGTCGGCGTACTCTTGGGTGACCGGTGCGCCACCGACCATCACGATCACCTGGTCGCGCAGGCCGGCCTTCTGCAGGGCGTTGATGTTGGCCTTGAACATCGGCATGGTCGTGGTGAGGAAGGCCGAGAACCCGACGATGTCGGGGCGGTGCTCCTCGATGGCCGCGACGAACTTCTCCGGCGCCACTTGCACCCCGAGATCGATGACCTCGAAGCCGGCGCCCTCCAGCATGATGTTGACCAGGTTCTTGCCGATGTCGTGCACGTCGCCCTTGACGGTGCCCATCAGGAACGTGCCGACCGTCCTCACCCCGGTGTCGGCGAGCAGCGGACGCAGGATCTCCATCGATCCGGCCATCGCCCGTCCGGCGATCAGCATCTCGGGCACGAAGAAGTCGCCGCGTTCGAACCGGGCGCCGACCTCCTCCAGGGCGGGGATGAGGGCGTCGAACAGCAGCGACTGCGGCTCCATTCCCAAACCGAGGGCCTCGTTGGTGAGGTCGAGTACGGCGGGTCCGTTGCCGACCATGGTCTCGTCGTACAGGCCCCGCAGGATCTCGGCCGGGCGGCCTGTGTAGTCGGGGGAAGTCATGCGGCGCCCTCCTTGCGAGGCTTGGTGGTGGTCGGTCTGGCGAGCGAGCGCCCGAGCTTGGCGGCCTGGGCGGCGAGGTAGGTGCCGTGGGTGTCGAGGTGATCGGCGAGCCTGGTGGTGGGCCCCGAGATCCCGAGCGCGGCGACGGTCTCGCCGCGGCCGCCGGGCACCGGCGCGGCGATGCCGGACAGGCCGGCTTCGAGTTCGTCGACCGTGCTCGCGTAGCCCTGGCGGCGTACGCCGGCGAGCTGGGCGTGTAGCTCTCGGCTGGTCGTCACGGTGGCCGGGGTGAGCCCGGCCAAGGCGCCGACCGGGACCGGCAATGCCTCGAAGGCGTAGAGCGTTTTGCCCAGCGCGGAGGTGTGCGGGGGAACCTCGAGCTGGGTCCAGTCGCGGGTGCCGAGCAGGTAGCGGGCGTCCACCTGGGCGACGTGGACGACGCGAGCGCCGCGGGCCACGCCGAGGTTGACGGTCTCCCCGGTGTGCTCGCCGACCTCCTCCAGGACGGGCATCGCCAGCCGCGCCATCTCGTCCCACGGGTCGTGGCGCGCGGCGTACTGCCAGAACAACGGACCCGCCACGTAGCCGTCGTCGCTGCGCTCGATCAGTTCGGTGCGTTCCAGGGCGGTGAGCAGCCGTGAGGTCGTCGACTTCGGCAGCCCGCAGTCGTCGACCAAGTCGGCGAACGGCACCGGCTCATCGGCCCGCACCACGGTGGTCACCAGCAGCGCCGCCCGGTCGACCGCCTGGGTGCCCGTCGAGCTCATCGTGACCCGCTTCGGTCGAATTCCATGATACGGAACACCATTCCCATATGATGAGGTCAGGTTCGCGCGCCGGTCAAGCCTTGGAGATAGATCTGGAGTCAGCGGGCCTGAGTCGCGGCGTGCGTAGGGCACGATGTGGTCCGTGAGGAACCAGCCCGACGCCGCCGG
>JBOFLE010000031.1:0-3754 GCA_051657705.1 Nocardioides sp.
CCCGGACCCGGAACGCGAGCGGACTGTCTCCGCGATCTCCGCGATCTCCTGGTCGCTGCCGGTGGCCTCGGTGATGTTGGTCGCGCTCGCCGCGACCCGGGGTTTCGGCGGGGTGGTTCCGTTCAACCTGATCGGAAGCGTCTTCCTCCCCACCGCTCGACCCCTCGGCATAGTCGTGGTGACCGCGCTGGGTGGGGCGACGACGGCCGCCGCGCTCGCCTGGGCCGGTCCGTTCGTGGCGGCCGCGATGCTGGCCCTGGTGGTGCTGGCTCGCCGGATCCGCCGATTCGAGGTCAAGGCCCTGCCACCGGGCGCGACCGGATCCTTCCGGCCCGGTCCGGAGACTCATCGAGCGCTGCTCGGTTTCGCGTTGCCCCGGACGCTGGCCTCCGGCCTGGAGCAGGCGATCGTCTGGTCGAGCGTGCCCCTGGTCGGGTATTTGGCCGGAGACGCGGCCGCCGGTGTCTACGGCACGGCGGCGCGCTTCGTGGCCGCGGGCATGATCGTGCTCACCGCGCTCCGGATCGTGGTGGCACCGCGGTTCAGCGAGTTCTTGGGACAGGGCGACACCGCGCGGGCGCAGCGGCTCTATACCGTGACAGCGGGTTGGATCCTCCTGCTGGGGGCGCCGGTCTACGTCGTGGCGGCGGTCTTCGCGCCGACGGTGTTGTCCTGGTTCGGTCCCGGCTTCGTCGAAGGTGCCTCATCGATGCAACTGCTGTGCCTGGGTGCCCTGGCCTTGCTGGCCGGCGGGAACGTGCAATCGATGTTGCTGATGTCGGGACGCACGGGCTGGGGTGCGGTCAACAAGGCCATCGTCTTCGCCGCCAACATCGTCGGGACCGTGGTGCTGGTCCCGGAACTCGGCTACCTCGGGGCCGCGGTGAGCTGGGCGGCCTGTATGACGCTGGACACCAGCTTGGCGCTGCTTCAGGTATACCGGTTCACCCGGGTCCGGGCGTCCTTGCTGCGGATTCTGGCGATCCTGATCCTTGTCGCGGTGTGCGTCGGTGCGCCGGCTCTCGCCATTGCCCGGCTGTGGGGCAACGACAGCGTCAGCCTGCTCCTCGCCGTGGTCGTCGGAGGGATTCTGTTCGCCGGCGCGGGCTGGGTGTTCCGTGGCCCTTTGCACCTCGCGGACATGATGTCGTTACGGCGTCACCAGCGCGCTGCGCCGGCCACTCGAGGGCCGGGCGCCTAGAGGCAGGCCGCGATGCCGAAGGGGCCGGCCAGTGACATTCGGGCCATTCGCGCCAGGTCAGCAGCACGCCCCGTCGACAGGTTCGTGTGTCGAGCCGCGCTCCGAGGCCCCGTAGACCGCCGAAGAGTCGCCCAGCACCGTGTAGATCTCCCACTGCTCTCCGTTCGGGGCGTTCTCCACCCAGAACTTGTCCTGTTTGGCGTAGCAGCAGGTGGTGTCTCGCTCCTGCGTCGATGCGAATCCGGCAGCGGAGAGACGAGTCAGCTCGGAGTCGACGGTATCGGTGTCTTCGACTTCGACGCCCAGGTGGTTGATCGACCCGCCCAGGCCGACCTGCTCGACGAGCACCAACTTCAGCGGCGGCTCGGTGACCACGAAGTTCGCGTAGCCCGGCTTGACCTTAGCCGGTTCGGTGCCGAACAGCTTCGAATAGAAGGCGACGGACTCGGTGAGATCCTCGACGTTGAGGGCCAGTTGGATGCGCGACATGATCTGCTCCTTATATCGATGATAGTCGATGTATAGCTCTAGGCTGGCATGAGACATAGATGTATGTCAATATAGATAGATGCTGAATTCTATGCTGGAACTGACGCCGGCACAGGCGGTGGCCTGCTGTTCACCGCTGCTGGACGAACCGCTGTCGAGCGAGGCGGCTGACCGGATCGCGCCGCTGTTGAAGGCGCTCGCGGACCCGGTCCGGCTCCGGCTGTTGTCGCTGGTCGCGGCGCACGCCGACGGGGAGGCGTGCGTGTGCGATCTCAACGACGCGTTCGACCTGTCGCAGCCCACCATCAGCCACCATCTGAAGGTGCTGCACGAGGTGGGGTTGCTCGACCGCGCCAAGCGCGGCGTGTGGGTGTACTACTCGATCAGGCGCGATTCCCTTGCCGGCCTCGGCTCGCTGATCGGCGGCGTGGCCGGGTGAGTGCTGTCCTCGGTCGCAAGGTCCTCGCGGAACTGCTCGGTACGGCGTTCCTGGTCATGGCGGTGATCGGATCGGGCATCGCGGCCGTGCGACTCTCCCCTGGTGACATCGGACTTCAGCTCCTTCAGAACAGCCTGGTCACCGGGGCCGCCCTCGTCGCCCTGATCCTGGCCTTCCAGCCGGTCTCGGCGGCGTTCAACCCGGTCGTGACGCTGGCGGAGCGCGCTCTCGGCCTGATCCGGACCAGCGATGCGGCAGCGCTGATCGCCGGCCAGGTCATCGGCGGCTTCCTCGGTGCGGTCATCGCCAATCTCATGTTCGGCCTCGATGCGGTCACCATCGCCTCGACCGAGCGCGCGGGTAGCGGGCTCTGGCTGGGCGAGGTGGTCGCCACCACCGGGCTCGTCCTGGTTGTCTTCGGCTGCCTTCACTCGGGTCGCGGTGAGGTCATCGCGTACTCCGTCGGCGGCTACATCACTGCGGCGTACTGGTTCACCAGCAGCACAAGTTTCGCCAACCCGGCGGTGACCGTGGCGCGGACGCTGTCCGACACCTTCGCCGGGATCGCGCCATCGTCGGTTCCGATGTTTGTGCTGATGCAAGTCGTCGGCGCGACGATAGCGCTCGGCCTCGTCTTGGCGCTCTATCCGGCGAGGAGCCCGATCCCTGTCTCGCAGCACGGATCCGATTGGGAGGAGTCTCGATGACCGACAAGCCGACCGTCCTGTTCGTCTGCGTGCACAACGCGGGTCGCTCACAGATGGCCGCCGGCTACCTCTGGCATCTCGCGGGCGACCGGATCGAGGTATTGTCCGCCGGGTCGGAGCCAGCGGCTCAGGTCAACCCGGTGGCGGTCGAGGCGATGCGCGAGGAAGGCATCGACATCACCGGAGCGCAGCCGAAGGTGTTGACCACCGAGGCGGTCCGGCGGTCCGACGTCGTCGTCACGATGGGCTGCGGGGACGCGTGCCCGTTCTTCCCCGGCAAGCGGTACGAGGACTGGAAGCTCGACGATCCGGCCGGCCAAGGCATCGAAGCGGTCCGCCCGATCCGCGACGAGATCAAGCGACGGATCGACGCCCTCGTTGCGGACCTCGCCTGAGCTGGTCGTCCGGGCGCCCCGGGGCCAGCGGCAGCCTGGGCGCGCCGGGCTAACCGGCCTGGAGGGTGGTGCGCGACTCGACCCCCGGTGATCGGAATCCGAGCGGCTTGGCAAGATCTCGTCGCAAGTATTCTTGCGACGGTGGGCGAAGAGCCAACCGAATCCGAGAAGATCGGGGAACCGGTCATCTTGGTTTCGGCGCATCGCCACGGCGTAAGCGAGGAAGACATGCTGCATGCCTTGCGGTTGTCGGGGTCGTGATCTGGTGGCGTGGCGAACTTGCCATCGCCCACGCCATGCGGCCAGCTTGAGACAAGTACCCACGGTGATTCTGATGCGACGTTCCCTTGCCGACCTCATCGCCAACGCCGACCGACTGGCCGACGAGTTCGAAAACTACGATCCCGAGCCCGAAGACTTCGACACTCCGCTGCCGCCACTGATGGCAGTCAAGCTTGCCGCGTTCCGCCGAGCCGCCGCGGAGAAGGAGCTCGCACAGGCTATTCATGTGGCTCGGGAAGCA
>JBOFLE010000032.1:0-1164 GCA_051657705.1 Nocardioides sp.
GGGGTCGCTTCGACGATCTCGACCTTGAGTTGCTTGCCGCTGGGGGCGGTGTACTCGACCGTCTCGCCGACCCGGGCACCGATGATCGCGCTGCCAAGCGGCGATTGCGGCGAGAACACGTCGAGTTCGTCGTCCTCGATCTCCCGGGCACCGAGCAGGAAGGTCGCGATGTCGGAGTCGCCGACGAATCGGTAGCTGACCACGAAGCCGGGGGAGATGGTGCCGTCGTCGTCGGCAGCGCCGACCTGCGCCTTGCTGAGCATCTCTTCGAGCTGGCGGATCCGGGCCTCCAGCTTGCCCTGCTCGTCCTTGGCGGCGTGGTAGCCCCCGTTCTCCTTGAGATCGCCCTCGTCGCGAGCCGCGCTGATGCGGGCGACGATCTCCTGGCGAGCGGGTCCCCGCAGATGCTCGAGCTCCGCGGTCAACTTGTCATGGGCATCTTCGGTCAGCCACACGGTGTCCTGCTCGGATACGTGCATGCTCTCACTCATGATCAGTCTCCTCAGGGGTGGGGCAACTGTTGTCCCTCAATGCGGCCGATAATCCGGGTGTTCGAAGGCGGCCAGACAGAGAAGGGTAGCAAGCCGACGGTGAAATCAACGATCCCCATCCTCGGCCCATCATCGGCTCCTTCTCGGCGCCGGCCGGGCCTATCGCGGCCTCGGCTGGCCTTCCGCGGTGCACCCGATGAGCTCGACCGCGGTCGCTCGGCGTTCGGTGCGCACCTCCACCCTCAGGGTCTGCAATAGTTGCTCCGCGCCCGTCGAGTCCCCGCCGGCGGGGACGCCGAAGGACCGCTCGCCGACGACGGTATGGTCCTCGGCCAGCGCCCGGACCAGGCAGATGCCGGACACGGACGGCTCGGCACGGCGTACGGCGATCCGGGCCGTCAGCGTGTAGTCGCCGGTGATCTCGCGACTGACCAGTTCCGAGGCGATCTCGGGCCGCGCGTGGAACCAGGTGGACCAGGCAAGCCAGCCTAGGAAGACGGTCCCGGTCGCGGCAACCGCCGTCACGGTCAGCCTGCGGCGGCCCGGGCGGCCGATGCCGTAGCGCTCGCGCATGAGGTCACCGTCCGGCGGGCTGGCCATACCGGCATTGTGACAAGTCCGCCGCATACCTGACGATTCGGGCCGCTCGGGTCGCGAATCTAGACTTCGTCTA
>JBOFLE010000033.1:0-2567 GCA_051657705.1 Nocardioides sp.
CCAGAACCGGAGTCACCGTGCGGGCCGGGCAGACCACCGAGGCTGACGCGTTGGGCGAGCATGTCACCGTTGATTTCGCGGACGGCCGCAGGAGGGTTCCGGACCATGCTCAATCCGAGCACGTACATGGCACGCGGCCGGTTCCGCAATCCGGAAACCGGCCTCTGAACTCCGCAAATGCTGGTGGGCGATACTGGGTTCGAACCAGTGACCTCTTCGGTGTGAACGAAGCGCGCTACCACTGCGCCAATCGCCCCAAACGGCGACGCGACTCTAACGCATCCGCCGAGGCAGATTCACATCCCGGGTAGTTCCGGGACCAGATCCGTGAAGCTCTGCACCCAGTTCCAGCCGGCTACCGCGAAGTCCGGCCAGTCGAAGACCACAAGGTAGGCCGTGAGCCCGCCGGCCACGAGTACCGTCAGGAGGGTCGTGACCACGATGCGGCGGCGGCGTACCGCCGGGTCCACGGCTCGCGCCTTCTCCCGCGCCTGGTTGAGCTCGGCCTTGGCTCGGCGCACCAGCCGCTTCGCCCATTCGTACTCGGTGGCCAGCACCGCCAAACCGGCGACGATCGCGAGGATCCCCTGCCCCGGGGTGAACAGCATGATGAACCCCAGGGCCAGCAGCGCCAGGCCCACGATCGTGACGACGATCTTGACGAAGAATGCGCTCACCCGGTTGCCGCGCGCTCGTGCATGCCATCGTTTCAGCCTGCCGAACCGCTTGCTCTCGACCGGTACCGCGGTGACCACCTCGTCGTTCATCAGATCCATGATCCCATCTCGTCCGGATTGCTATCTGATCGGGCTAGCCGAAACCACCCGATCGAATCAGGCGTCACGTCGTCATGCCTCCGCGCGGAACCCGTCTCCCTCCCGAGACACCGAATCCGGTGCCGAACCCGAGCAGAGAGAGTTGCCTGAGATGCGAGATGGATTCACTGACTCCGTCACCGAGGCGGTTCACTACGACATCACCGTGGAGTGCGTCGACGGGTACGGAAAAACGCACACTCTCAACGCGACGTTGGGCTACCGGGCTTCCGATCCCTACGCCGTCACGATGGCGTTTCACGTGCCCGGCGATACCGTGGTCTGGACCTTCGGTCGCGAACTCCTGACCACCGGACTCCGCGCCCCGGCAGGCGATGGCGACGTGCACGTGTGGCACGAGCGGGACGACGTGAAGGGCGACCGGGTGCTCATCGAGCTGTGTTCGCCGGACGGCCAGCTCCTGGCCAGCGCGCGGGCGGACGACGTGCGGCACTTCCTGACCCGGACCGGCCGAGCGGTGCCCTATGGCGCCGAGTCGGAGCACCTGGACATCGACCTGCTGCTGACGCACCTGCTGACGGCCTGACGCTCAGGGATCGATGGAGTCGCGCTCTCGCCGACGCCACGTCTCCATGACCTGGCGGGTGACCGGGCCCGGCGCGTCGAAGCGGACATCGTTCCATCGATGGACACCCTGCACGTCACGGGTCGTCGAAGCGAGGAAGACCTCGTCAGCGCCCTGCGCCACCTCGATCGGCTCGTCCACCTCGCGTACGTCGTACCGCTCGGCGCACCACTCAAGCACCAGCGCCCGCGTCACCCCCGCCAGGCAGCCGCCGGCCAAGGTCGGGGTGCGTATCTCGCCGTCGACCACGTAGAAGACATTGGAGCCGGTGCCCTCGCACAGCTCTCCTCGGGTGTTGGCGAAGATCGCCTCGGTCGCGCCGGACTCGGCCGCCTTCGCGAGCGCGACCACGTTCTCGGCGTACGACGTGGTCTTGAGGCCGGCGATCGCGCCCCGCTCGTTGCGCGGCCAGGGCACGGTCACGATGCTGGTGGTCTCGGGCATCGGCTCCATGGCGGCGGCCACGATCGCCAGGGTCGGCGCCGCGTCTCCCCGGCCCGACCCGAGCGGAGCGGGGCCGGCGGTATAGGTGATCCGCAGCCGTCCCAACTCGAGCACGTCCACCTTGAGCACCTCGTCGACGGCTTGTCGTACGGCGTTCTCGTCGATCGGCGGCAGGCCCAGGCCGACGGCCGAGCGTTCGAGCCTGCGGAGATGCCGCGTCAGGGCGAACGGCAGGCCGCCGACCACCTTGACCGCTTCGAAGACGCCGTCCCCCACCGTGAAGCCGTGGTCGGCCACCGCGATCGCGGCGGCATCGGGATCGCTCAACAAGGTTCCGTTGACCCAGGCCTCCATGGACACAGCCTAGGCGGAACGGGATTTTGCGGGCCTCTCGGCATCGGATAGTGTTGCCCATCGCGCCGCCGGTCACTTGATCGGTCGTTGCAGGCGGACATAGCTCAGTTGGTAGAGCGCAACCTTGCCAAGGTTGAGGTCGCGAGTTCGAGTCTCGTTGTCCGCTCGGAGCGGGTCTCGGCAGACCCATCCGCGGTGGGTTGGCCGAGAGGCGAGGCAACGGACTGCAAATCCGTGTACACGGGTTCAAATCCCGTACCCACCTCGAATCCCACTCCAGGAGTGAGCAGCATGGGCGATTGGCGCAGCGGTAGCGCGCTTCCCTGACACGGAAGAGGTCACTGGTTCAAACCCAGTATCGCCCACCA
>JBOFLE010000034.1:0-10707 GCA_051657705.1 Nocardioides sp.
CGCGCAACTCCCGATACCCGAGCCCGGAGCCGGACTCGACTCGCTGATCGCGGTCGTCGAGGTCTGATCGGCGACGCGGCTCCGGCGATATCCTTGGTCACGTGAGCGAAGCGAGAGGGCGCGGCGGTCCGCGCCTGAGTGTGGCGTCTGAGGGTGCGCTCGAGCTGCGAGCTCACGGGGTGGCGCAGGGCGAAGCGAGAGGGCGCGGCGGTCCGCGCCTGAGTGTGGCGTCTGAGGGTGCGCTCGAGCTGCGAGCTCACGGGGTGGCGCAGGGCGAAGCGACAGAGGGCGGCGGTTCGCACCTGAGTGTGGCGTCTGAGGGTGCGCTCGAGCTGCGAGCTCACGGGGTGGCGCAGGGCGAAGCGACAGAGGGCGGCGGTTCGCACCTGAGCAGGATCGGCGTGGTCGGGGCCGGGCGAGTCGGTGCCGTGCTGGCCGCGGCGTTGCGGCGCGCCGGGCACCAGGTCACCGCGGTCGCCGCCGAGTCGGATGCCTCCCGGGGCCGGGTGGCCGCGCTGCTCCCCGGCGTACCGATCGACAAGCCGAGCGCGGTGGCCCGGTCGGCCGACGTGCTCCTCTTGACCGTGCCGGACGACATGGTGTCGAACGTCAGCTCGATGCTGAGCGCGAGCGGCGCCATCTCGGCGGGTCAGTTTGTGGTGCACACCTCCGGCCGGCACGGTCTGGCCGTGCTCTCCGAGGCGGTGCGGGCCGGCGCCCGGCCTCTCGCGATCCACCCGGCGATGACCTTCACCGGAACCGCGGTCGACTTGGATCGGCTGCCCGGGTGCGTTTTCGGCGTGACCGTCTCCGAACCCGAGCGCGCGATGGGGCGGCGGTTGGTCGCGGATCTCGGCGGTACGCCGATGTGGATCGCCGAGAGTCATCGGACGCTCTATCACGCCGGCCTCGCGCACGGTGCCAATCACCTGGTCACGCTGGTGGCCGAGGCGATGGAGATGCTGTCCACCGCGGGCGCGGCCGATCCCGCGCGGACCCTTCGACCGCTGCTCTCGGCGGCCTTGGACAACGCGCTCACCTCGGGCGACAGCGCATTGACTGGCCCGATCGCGCGCGGCGACGCCAATACGGTGCGCGATCACCTGGCCGACGTCGCCTCCTCCGCTCCGCACGCGCTGCCGTCCTATCTCGCCCTGGCGCGCGCCACGCTGGGCCGCGCCGTCCTCGACGGCCGGGTGCTGCCGATCCGGGCCGCGAAGATCAGCCGGCTGCTCGACGAGGCCGAGCTGCGAGGAGAAACACGCCCCCAGGCGAATCCGTACGGCGTGTCCATCGGTGAGTGAACTCGTACGCACCCGGGCCGAGCTGGCCGAGGCCCTGGCCGCGGTCGGGGCCGAGCGGGCCGGATTGGTGCCCACCATGGGCGCCCTGCACTCGGGGCACGCCGCCCTGATGTCGGTGGCCCGGGACCGGATCGGGACCGGGCCGATGGTGGTGTCGGTCTTCGTCAATCCGTTGCAGTTCGGCGCGGCCGAAGACCTGGGTCGCTATCCGCGGACCCTGGACGCCGACCTGGCCGTCTGTGCCGAGCAGGGGGCGGATGTGGTGTTCGCTCCCACGGAGGACGAGATGTATCCGGCGGGCCGCCCGCAGGTGCTGGTCGACCCCGGCGGCCTCGGCGAGGTGCTGGAGGGTGCGGTCCGCCCGGGGCACTTCGCGGGCGTGCTGACCGTGGTCGCCCGGCTCTTCAACCTGGTGCGGCCGCGGATCGCGGTGTTCGGTGAGAAGGACTATCAGCAGCTCGCGCTGATCCGCCGGATGGTGACCGACCTGTGCTTTCCCCTCGAAATCGTCGGCGCGCCGACAGTCCGGGAACCGGACGGGCTGGCCATGAGTTCGCGCAACCGATTCCTGAGCCCGGCCGATCGTCGGGCCGCGGGGTCGCTCAGCCGTGCGCTGCGAGCCGGGATCGCCGTCGCGGACCGGGGCGGTACGCGAGACGAGGTACTCGCGGCGGCCCGGTCCGCACTGGAGTCGATCGTCCCCGACTACCTGGTGGTCACCGACGAGTCGCTGGCGCCGCTACCCCCGCGGCCCGAGCCGGCAGCGGCGCCGGCGGACGCGCGGATCCTGGTCGCGGCCAGGATCGGTTCGGTCCGGTTGGTGGACAACATGGCGATCCGCGTCCGCTAACGTTCGGGCATGTTCGCTCACGGCGCCCCGTCGATCGGGGCTCGGTCGCGCGGGGTCGCGGCACGTCTGGGTGACACCTCGGCGCGGACGCTCGGAGCGACCGGGCCGGGCCGGCTGTCGGCGCCTGCCCCGGGCTGGATGACCAGGGCCGATGTCGTCGTGATCGGGTCCGGTATCGCCGGCCTGACCGCCGCACTCCGGGTGCATGCCGAGGATCCCGGCCTGACGGTGCTGGTGGTCACCAAGGACGTGCTCCATGCCGGTTCGACTCAGTGGGCACAGGGCGGTATCGCCGCCGCGCTCGGTCCGGGAGACACTCCGGAGCAGCACGAGGTCGACACACTGGTGGCCGGGGCGGGCGCCTGTGACGCTGGCGCGGTGCGGGCTCTGGTGACCGAGGGGCCGGCCGCGGTTCACGAACTCATCTCGCTCGGCACCAACTTCGACCGGCACGACGGCGAGCTCTCGCTCACCAGGGAGGGCGGCCATCACCGGGACCGGATCGCCCACGCCGGCGGCGACGCTACCGGCGCCGAGATCCAACGGGCACTGATCGCCGCCATCCAGCGGAACCCGGCGATCGAGGTCATCGAGCACGCGCTGGCCATCGATCTGCTGCTCGACGCGGATCAGGGGGTGAGCGGGGTTACGCTGCACGTGATCGGCGAGGGCCAGCACGACGGTGTCGGCGCGGCCTTGTGCCGCGCCGTGGTGCTGGCCAGCGGGGGCCTGGGGCAGGTGTTCTCGCAGACCACCAACCCGGCGGTGTCGACCGGCGACGGGATGGCGCTGGCGTTCCGGGCCGGTGCGGTCCTGCGGGACCTGGAGTTCGTGCAGTTCCATCCGACGGTGATGTACCTGGGGCCGGACTCGCGCGGGCAGCAACCGCTGATCTCGGAGGCGGTGCGAGGAGAGGGCGCCTTCCTGGTCGACTTCGAAGGGAACCGCGTCATGCGCGGGGTCCACGAGTTGGCCGACCTCGCCCCGCGAGACGTGGTCGCCAAGGCCATCACCCGCCGGATGCACGAGACCGGTCGGCCGCACATGTGGCTGGACGCCCGGCAGTTGGGAGCGTCGGACGGGTCGGGTGGCTCCGGCGGCACCGCGCACACCGCGGAGTTCTGGGAGCGCCGTTTTCCGACCATCCTCGAGACCGCGCGAGCCCATGGTGTCGATCCGGTGACCGACCTGATCCCGGTCGCGCCGGCCTGTCACTACGCGTCCGGCGGCGTGGCGACCGACCTGTGGGGGCGGTCCAACGTGCCCGGTCTCTATGCCACCGGCGAGGTGGCATGTTCGGGCGTCCACGGCGCGAACCGGCTCGCGTCGAACTCCTTGCTGGAAGGCCTGGTGTTCTCCCGGCGGATCGCCCAGGTGCTGCCCGCCGAGCTCCGGCGGTGGTCCGCGCCGGTGACCGGGGACGACGAGGGCGGGCTGGTCGACCCCGGCCAGCGGCGGGTGCTGCAGGAGGCGATGACGTCGCGAGTCGGCGTACTCCGGGTGGCGGAGGGGCTCGCGACCGCACGGGAGGAGTTGACGCGGGTTGCGGATGCCACGACCGGGTCCGCCGATCAGGATTCGTGGGAGATGACGAACCTGGCGACGATCTCGGCCGCCCTCGCCGCGGCCGCCGAATTCCGGCAGGAGACCCGCGGCTCGCACTGGCGCGAAGACTTTCCCGAGCGCGACGACTCCGGCTGGTCGGGGCATGTCGACGTGCGCCGGCGCCGTGGCGAGAGCGGCCGCCCGGCGGAGATGACCTTTCACCCCGGACCGGCGACGGATCGCGCCGAGAGTCGGCCGCGGCCGTGAGGCGATTCCAGGTGCCCGGTGCGCTCGTGGCCGAGTTGGAGGCAGGCGGGTTGGATGCCGCGGGAGTGCTCGCCGACATCGACGGCGCGCTCGACGAGGACCTGCCGGACGGCGGCATCGACGTCACCAGCGCGGCGACGATTCCGGAGTCCGCCCGTTCGGTCGGTGAATTCCGTTGCCGGGAACCCGGCGTGGTGGCCGGACTGCATATCGCCGAAGCCGTCTTCCGCCGGCTGCTCGGCCCGGACGTGGAGATCGCCGGCCGGCGCGGAGAGGGCGGCCGGGTCGCCGCGGGCGAGGTGGTGATGACGGTGTCCGGCCCGACGCGGGGGTTGTTGACAGCCGAGCGCACCGCGCTCAACTTCGCGTCGCATCTGTCGGGAATCGCGACCGCGACATCGGCCTGGGTGGACGCGGTGGCCGGCACCGCGGCCACGGTGCTGGACACCAGGAAGACGCTGCCGAACTATCGCGCGATGCAGAAGTACGCGGTTCGCTGTGGCGGCGGCGTCAACCACCGCTTTTCCCTTTCGGACATGGCGATGGTGAAAGACAACCACGTCATCGCGGCGGGGGGAGTCGTCCCGGCCTATCGCGCGGTGAGGTCGGCATGTCCGGGTTTGCCGGTGGTCGTGGAGGTGACTACGCTTCACCAGGTCACGGAATTGCTGGCCGAGGGATGTCCCCGGGTGCTGCTCGACAATATGGACGACCGAACGATGGCGGAAGCCGTACGGATCGCCGCGGGCCGCACGATTTTGGAGGCCTCGGGTGGTTTGACATTGGCCCGTGCCCGAGCGGTCGCGGAGACCGGTGTCGACCTCATCTCGGTCGGCGCGCTAACCCACTCGGTAAAGGTGTTCGATATCGGTCTGGACCTTATGGACACTTAGGCATAAGCTAAAACCGTGTTCAAGTCGCATTCGCAGTCTCGATCGAGTATTCTGGCCCGGTTCCAATTAAGTGGGAGGGGTATGGAATGGCTCAAAAGGTAAATGTCGTCCTCATCGACGACATCGACGGCTCGATTGCCACTCAGACAGTGGCGTTCGGTCTGGACGGTTCGTCGTACGAGATCGATCTCAACGACGCCAATGCCGCCGCGCTGCGCGACTATCTGGCTGGCTTTGTCGGCTATGCGCGCAAGGCGGCCGGAGGAGGCGGCCGGCGTGGCCGGCGCGGAACCGTCACGGCACTCGGTCCGAGCACGAAGCAGATTCGTGATTGGGCACGCAGCAACGGCCACGAGGTTTCCGACCGCGGCCGGGTCTCGGCCGACGTGCGGGCCGCGTTCGACGCCGCGAACTGATTGACACAGTAATTCCCCTGGCCGGCGCCGCAGCAGCGGCGCGGAGGGACGGCCAGGGGAATCTCTGTTTCTGCTCCACAAAACCCTGAGTTCTTGTTAGGGTTTGGATCGCTGGGGGGCCCGGCGAAAGAGAGAACCGATGCAGGACCCCCGTCGCAGCCGCTGGCTTTCGGCCCGAGCGGTGTTGTCGCTTCATTCGTGGCGGCACGCCAAACCCCTGGTTTTCGTCCAGGTTCTGGGTCTGCTGTTGTTGTCGCTTGCCTATGTGTCCGTGGAGACTCTCACCGCCGAGCGAGCCGATGCGTATTCGTCGCCGACCGCCGCGTGGGGAAATCTGACTACCGGGCCGACGGATTCCACGAATGTGACGTATCCGCACGGGACGATCGCCACCGTCACCACGACCGGCCTCACCGACCTGAGTCCGGCCACCACGTTGGGTGCGCGCGGCTTCGATGTCACGCAATACACCCCCACCAATATGGTGACCGGCGACACCGCCGCCAATGTCCTGGTCAACACGGGATCCTGTGCGGCCACCGGAGCATGCCCGAGTCTCGGCACTCTGACGATCTCCTTCAACCATCCGGTACGGAACCCGACCGTCCATCTCGCCGGGATCGGCGGGGCGGCGCAGACCAGCACGGGCGGTGTCCTGACCGGACAGTCCGACCTGCACTCGATCTGGGACTTGACCACTCCCGGTGTCACGCTGAGCAAGGCCGACGGCAACACCCAGTTCGCGGTGACCGGCGGCACTCGCATCACCGCCACCAACGACAGCACCAGCGGCAACTGCACCACCAACGTCAACGCGGCGCCGATTCAGAACGCGGCGGGCAGTGCCGCGTGCGGCAGCATCGGCGTTAACGGCACGGTGACCTCGCTCGCCTTCAACATGTCGGCCGTCTTCGTCCGGAACAACCTGACGGTCCCCGCGGTCAACATCGCTACGTCCGGAGACGGCGTCGCTCTCGCGGTGACGATGCCCGAAGACTTCTCGGACGCACCGGCGACCTACAACCCGACTCAGGCGCCGGCGCACGTGATCAGCAACCTGACGCTCGGAGCGAATGTCGATCAGGACAACCCCGACACCCGGAACGCCACGGCCAGCCCGTTCCCGACCGCCGCCGCCAACGGCGACGGCGCGGACGAGGACGCCTTTGCGTCGCTGAGCGACATCTCGACCGCCAACGGTGGCGGCAGCTACTCGCTGACCGTCCCGACCGCCGGCATCAGCAAGGCCGCCCGACTGTGCGGCTACATCGACTGGAACAAGAACGGCGCCTTCGAGAGCCCGGGGGAACGAGCCTGCGCGAGCCCTGCTGCCGGGTCCACGTCGTCGACGCTCACCTGGACGGTGCCGGCCGGGATCACCCCGGGGGCGACCTATGCCCGTTTCCGGCTCGGCTACACCGCGGCTCAGGTGGAATCGCCGACCGGCCGGGCCGACTCCGGTGAGGTCGAGGACTACCCGGTCAACCTGGTCCCGCCGCCGCTCAACCTGGTCAAGACCGCCGGCACCCTGACCGGCCCGACTCCGGCCGGCGACTACACGGTCACCTACACCGTCACCGTCACCAACCCGAGCACCCCGGCCACGACGTACGGTCCGATCACGGACACCGCCGGCTTCAGCAATCAACTCACGGTCACGGGCGCGTCGTGGACCGGGCAGGCGACCGGGTCGGCCAGCGGCACCGGCCCGTTCACCATCGGCGCGGCCAACACCTCGATCGCCGCCGGCGCGACTCACACCTACAACCTGTCGATCACGTTCCGGTATACGGGCGCGGGCACCGCCCAGGCCTGCGGTGGTCCGGGCACCGGTCTCTACAACGCGGCGTCGTTGCCGGGCACCCAGGAGACCGGCACGACGGCCGACAACAACGCCTGTGTCGCGCCGCCGCCGCGGCCGAACCCGTCGATCACGCTCGACAAGGTCGCCGGCACGCCGACCGGCAACACGCCGGGATCGACCATCGCCTACACGTTCCTGGTCACCAACACCGGAAACGTGCCGCTGACCAGCTACTCGGTCACCGACCCGAAGGTCGGCACCGTGACCTGCCCGCCGGGCGCGATCGCCGCGGGCGCCAGCAGTACCTGTACCGCGACCTATACCATCACCCAGGCCGACGTGGATGCCGGCGTGGTCAACAACACCGCGACCGCGACCGGGACGCCGCCCACCGGGTCGAATCCGCCGTCGGCCACCGACAACACCAGTACGCCGCTGACCCGTACCACCTCGATTACCCTGGACAAGCAGGCCGGTACGCCGTCCGGCAACACCGCCGGCTCCACGATCGCCTACACGTTCCTGGTCACCAACACCGGGAACGTGACGCTGAACCCGATCTCGGTGACCGATCCCAAGGTCGGCCCGGTGACCTGCCCGGTGACGACTCTGGCACCCGGCGCCCAGACCACGTGCACCAAGGTGTATGTCCTGACCCAGGCGGACGTGGACGCCGGCGTGGTCAACAACACGGCGACCGCGACCGGGACGCCGCCGGCGGGGATGACCCCGCCGACCGCGACCGACAACACCACGACGCCGATCACCCGGACCGCGTCCTTCACCCTGGACAAGCAGGCCGGCGGCCCGACCGGTCAGACCGCCGGCTCGACGATCACCTACTCGTTCGTGGTCGCCAACACCGGCAACACCACGCTCACCGGTCTGACGATCACCGACCCCAAGGTCGGCCCGGTCACCTGCGCGACCACCACACTGGCTCCGGGCGCGCAGACCACCTGCACGAAGGTGTACCCGATCACCCAGGCCGACGTGGACGCCGGGAGCGTGCCCAACACCGCGACCGCGAACATGACGCCGCCGACCGGAGTAACGCCGCCGCCGCCCGCCACCGACTCGACCACGACGCCGCTGACCGCGGGTCCGGCGATTACGCTGGATAAGACCGGCGGCGCTCCGTCCGGGAGCACCGTCGGGTCGACGATCGCCTACAGTTTCCTGGTCACCAACACCGGGAACGTCACGCTCAACCCGGTCATCGTGTCCGACCCGAAGGTCGGCCCCGTGACGTGCCCGCCGGGTGCGCTGGCGCCGGCCGGGACCCGCACGTGTACGGCGACGTACACCCTGACCCAGGCCGACGTGGACGCCGGGAACGTCGTCAACACCGCCACCGCGACCGGGACGTCGCCGACCGGCGCGCCGGTGTCGGCGACGGACTCGGTCACCACCCCGGTGAACCGGACGCCGGCGATCACGTTGGACAAGCAGGCGGGCACGCCGTCGGGCAACACTCCAGGCTCGACCATCGCCTATACGTTCCTGGTCACCAACACCGGGAACGTGACCCTGAACCCGATCTCGATCAACGACCCGAAGGTGGGTGCCGTCACCTGCCCGGCCACCACCCTGGCGCCGACGGCGTCAACGACGTGCACGGCGACCTATGCCCTGACGCAGGCCGACGTCGACTCGGGCAGCGTCCTCAATACCGCGACCGTCACCGGCATCCCACCCACCGGACTCACCCCGCCCACCGCCACCGACAACACCGCCACCCCCATCGCGCGGGCCACCTCGATCACGCTGGACAAGCAGGCGGGCGTGCCATCCGGCAATACTCCGGGCTCGACCATCGCCTACGCATTCGTGGTGACGAACACCGGGAACGTGTCGCTGAACCCGGTGTCGGTGAGCGATCCCAAGGTAGGCGCGGTGTCGTGTCCGCCCGGCGCGCTGGCGCCGGCGGCGTCAACGACGTGTACCGCGACGTACACCCTGACCCAGGCGGATGTGAACGCGGGCACGGTCGACAACACGGCGACCGCGACCGGGACCCCACCGGCCGGCCTGACGCCGCCGACGGCCACCGACAACACCTCGACCCCGATCGCCCGGACCACGTCGATCACCCTCGACAAGCAGGCCGGCGCGCCAAGCGGCACCACTGCCGGTTCGACGATCCCGTACACGTTCATCGTCACCAACACCGGCAATGTCACCCTGGACCCGGTGTCGGTCAACGATCCGAAAGTAGGCACGGTGACCTGCCCGCCGGGCCCGTTGGCGCCGGGGGGCGCGCGCACCTGTACCGCGACGTACACCCTGACCCAGGCCGACGTGGACTCGGGCGCGGTGATCAACACGGCGACCGCGACCGGTACCCCACCGACCGGGATGACGCCGCCGACGGCGACCGATGACAACACGACGCCGATCCCGCGGACTCCGGCGATCACGCTGGATAAGCAGGCGGGCGCTCCGTCGGGCAGTGGGGCGGGTTCGACGATCGCATACACGTTCCTGGTGACGAACACCGGGAATGTGACGCTGAATCCGGTGTCGGTGAACGATCCGAAGGTCGGTCCGGTGAACTGTCCGGCGACCACGCTGGCTCCGTCGGCAAGCACCACGTGTACGGCGACGTACACGCTGACGCAGGCGGATGTGGATGCGGGCAGCGTGTTGAACACCGCGACCGCGACAGGCACGCCGCCGGGCGGCGGCGCTCCGGTGACGGCCACCGACAATACGGCGGTGCCGATCACGGCGGGTCCGGCGATCACGCTGGACAAGCAGGCGGGCACGCCGTCGGGCAACACTCCAGGCTCGACGATCGCCTATACGTTCCTGGTGACGAATACCGGCAATGTGACGCTGAACCCGGTGAGCGTCTCCGATCCGAAGGTCGGTCCGGTGACCTGTCCGGTGGCGTTGTTGGCGCCGGCGGCGTCGACGACGTGTACGGCGACGTACGCGTTGACGCAGGCGGATGTGGATGCTGGCGAGGTCGTGAATGTGGCGACGGCGTCGGGGACGCCACCCGGTGGCGGTGCTCCGGTGACCGCGACCGACGAGGTGACGACGCCGATTACCCGGGCCACGTCGATCACGTTGGACAAGCAGGCGGGTGCCCCAAGTGGCGCCACGGCCGGTGACACGATCGCGTATACGTTCCTGGTGACGAATACCGGGAATGTGACGTTGGACCCGGTGAGCGTGGACGACCCGACCGTGGGCCCGATGACCTGTCCGCCCGGTGCGTTGGCTCCGGCGGCGAGTACGACGTGTACGGCGACCTACACGCTGACGCAGGTGGATGTGGATTCGGGTTCGGTGTTGAACACCGCGACCGCGACGGGGACGCCGCCTTCCGGGCTGACGCCGCCGACGGCGACCGACTCGACGACGACGCCGATCGCGGCGGGCCCGGCGATTACGTTGGATAAGCAGGCGGGTGCGCCGACGGGTAACACGGCTGGGGAGACGATTCCGTACTCGTTTGTGGTGACGAATACCGGGAATGTGACGTTGGATTCGGTGACGGTGACTGATACGCAGGTGACGGGCATCACGTGTCCGACTGCGACGTTGGCGCCGGGTGAGTCGATGACGTGTACCGCGACGTACACGCTTACTCAGGTGGATGTGGATGCGGGTGTGGTGG
>JBOFLE010000035.1:0-3268 GCA_051657705.1 Nocardioides sp.
GATCGCACATAGCACCTATCAAGAAATCAGTAGCAGCCTATTTCTCCAAATATGCTGGGAAAACTGCGTTGCCTACCTCCAGTCCCAAAACATCGAACCGTGTATATACTCCATCGAGATGGTGGGGATGCTCCAGAGAAGTGAAAGAGGGGATAAAGAGAGAAAGGGCGAAGTATGTAATCGAAGTTGGTGTATCCGATGGGGTGAAAATCCTAAAAGAATTGCAAGAGTTCCTAAATACCCCTGGGCAGATTAAAAGCTATACGTATGATTGGAAAATAGGAGGTTCTAAAAGTGATGGACGACTGGGCGGTGGGCGCACACAGATATCCTACTACGTAGACATTGAGTTTGCACGTATGCAGACATGGGAGAAATATATATGGGAGGATATTATGCAGACATACGGGAATGATATGCAGACATCATCTGATGCTACGCAGACATCACAAACTAACTACGCAGACATGGGAGAGGTTACGCAGACATCACAAGTGTACTACAAAGATAAACCACACATAGCCACACCTCCCCATCCCCTCCTTAGCCAGCCATCCAAATCAGCCTCTAGCGAGACTTTGCAAGGTGTCCGCAGCCGAACGGCGTACCTTGCAAATCGAGCGAGGCTGTTACAGTATCTCTCTGGAGGGGATGGGGAACGCGGTACGCCTTTGGCAGCCGAGACTCCCAACTTTGTCCAAGGGGAGTTATTCCCTAATCTATAAGAATCATTACAAAGGGGTTGACACAATTCGGTGTTCGTACGAATTTTGGTTGTAGTTGGTTTGTATATGAGGTTATGGGTAACTTTGAAAAGGTTGTAAATGCGGCTCGTGACTTTGCGTGTACCTTATACAAAAATAAACCAGGCGAAATCATCCCCAACGCTCTGGACGATGGGCTGTATGCTGCTTGGGACAAGCTTTGTGGCGAACCGCCTAAGTCGCCTCCCGACCTTCCATTGCCGCCTGCAACCCCATTTGTGGGCGGTCAATGCTGCGATGTTGTCTATAACGTTGCTGGAACGTTTACGTCAACTTCTGGTACAACCCCATGGAGTTTAGACCTCAAAAGAGGTTCGATTATTGGTTTAGAGGGAATACGACAAACGACTCTTTCTGACTCATTTTGGCTAATTCGCAAGCGCTGTAATGGCACTATTGAAAGGGATTTAGTTGCTTCGGGAGCGCGTCCAGTCTCTTGCAAAATTACCTCAGTTGTCCGTGTTGATGGTAAACCTGATAATTGTGGGAATCCGCCTAAACGATATCCTGATACGTCCCCTGCTCCTCCGGAGGGATATACATCCCCTCCAACACCGATCGTCATAAATAATAACGAAACCATAAACTATGTATTTAATTTAAAGCCTCCCACAAGGTCTGGAAATCCTCTAAATTTGCTCCCTCCTATTAAGGTTGACATTAACAATCCAACTCTCAACTTAACGGTTCCACTAGAGTTTAATTTCAATGGGGATATCAATATTGGTACACCAGGAGGTGGAGGAGGCTTCACAGAAACCGATCGCAATAACCTCAACGATATTAAGAACAAAAACGACAACATCAACACGACAACTAACAACACAAACATCACTCTAAACCAAGTTGTCACAAATATTAACACTGAAATTAACAATGGTAGGAATAGAAAAAGACCTGATGGAGACTTCCTTCCTTCCCCACCTCCTAAGCCACCAGGTAAACATGACCAAGAATACCTTGAAGCTGTAGAGGTCAAGCTTTTGAGTGTTCCGCGCAATGCTAAAAAACAGTCGGGTGGAGCATCACCAGATGTAGTATATGCAGGGTGGTTCGAGTTTACCAGGAAGGGTAAAGCGTTACCCCGCGACCCTATTCACTTTGAGGGTAGTGTTTTCAAAGCGCCAGAAGGTGCAGACGGCTTCGCCTATACGCTCTATACTGGATACACAGGCGAAGCAACGCCTATCATAAACAAAGCAGTAACCTAATCATGGCAGCTAATGTAAACACAAAATATCAAGCCGACAATGACGACATTCACCCGATCCGATTGCGTCCCGACACTGCAACGGTCGCAGGTAGCGCGCCTGCAGGCTCAGTAAACAACAACATCAGAGTTAAGGTCAGTAAGGGTTCTAGGCAGTTTGGTATCAAGCCGAGAGGTGTCGTGATTTCGCGTACGCGAGGCACTGCGCCTGATACATTCCAAGTTACCCAGTTCATCCCCTGTTTGTCTAAGACTGCTTTCGGTACTGCTCCATTTGCCTTGGGAAGTTCAATAAGCTACAAGGGCACTAGCTGGACAGTGGTCAGTTTGAAATCAGAAGATATTAACTAGATAACCCAATAAAAAGCCCCCCTGTATAAGGCTTTCGTAGAGCCACAGGAGGGGAATTTCAGGAGATTACGCCTCCCGTGTCTACAATTATACTACAAAGATTTGCCAATAGAGAGTATCGAATAACACACCAAACAATCGTAAAGCGCGATCGCACTGGTGGGGACAAGTACGAGCAGAAGCAGAATGAGCGGTATGCCCAGGCTGTTGTTGACTCGTACGTAGTGTTACAAAACTTAAACGAAGGTGTGATGTGCGCGGGGTCTGAGCAAGACACCCGCGTTTCTGCTATGCAGGAATGGGATGTGAGACGGGCAATCTCCGCCCTTGACATATCCAACGAATTTCACCTAAAGCCGAAGGACAAGATTCGCGGCGGATGGGGTAAGCTTTCCCAGCCCACAACTTTCGGTAAAAATGCAAGACATCGTTTACTAGAGTCAGGGGCAATTATCGATAAAGAGTGTGGGCTAAATGCCTGGGAGATAACCTGTACTATCCCTGGTAATACACGAGCGGCGTTTCGCACAGTAGCGGAACATACCGGATGGATAATGAACGAGCTAACAAGAGAAATAAGGAGGGCAAAATGCCAATTGTGGTTCTATGTGTGGGAGTTGCAGAAACGAGGGGCGCTTCACCTCCATCTATGCGTAGCCGACCCGTCGATGGATTTGAGCAGCTTAGCGAGTCGCTTGGAATCAAGGTGGTGGGAACTTCTACAGTCACTTTGCACGCGTACCGAGACGGACGTTTTTGCGAAGTCGAGCAAGAAAACTTGGAGGTTTACACCTGCTGTGTGGCGATCGCACATAGCACCTATCAAGAAATCAGTAGCAGCCTATTTCTCCAAATATGCTGGGAAAACTGCGTTGCCTACCTCCAGTCCCAAAACATCGAACCGTGTATATACTCCATCGAGATGGTGGGGATGCTCCAGAGA
>JBOFLE010000036.1:0-1230 GCA_051657705.1 Nocardioides sp.
GACCAGTCGGCGGGCCGCCTCGATGATGCGCGCCCGGTTGCGCGCGGCATCAGCTCGCATTGGGCCTCCCTTGAAAAGGTGAACTAAGGTTCATGATAGAAAATGAACTACTACTCACCTTAGGGGTTCGCTGTGACCGGATGGACCATCGACGACCTGCCCGACCAGACCGGCCGCATCGCGGTCGTGACCGGGGCCAACTCCGGACTCGGCTTGGAGGTCGCTCGGGCGCTAGCCGCTCGTGGGGCTCGGGTCGTGCTCGCCTGCCGCTCCCTGGATCGGGCGGAAGTTGCCCGGGCGGATATCGGGAGGTCCGCCGCCGGAGACGTCGACGTACTCCAACTCGACCTTGCCGACCTGGGCAGCGTCGAGCGATTCACCGCGGCGTACGGCACGAAATACGATCGGTTGGACCTGTTGGTGAACAACGCGGGCCTGATGGCGATCGACGAGTCCCGGACCACCGACGGTTTCGAGACCCAGCTCGGCGTCAACCACCTGGGCCACTTTGCCCTGACGGCTCGCCTCTTGCCGCTGCTCCTGGATACGCCCCGATCACGGATCGCCACCGTGTCCAGCATGGGTCACCGAGCCGGCCGCCTGGCGCTGGACGACCTGATGTTCGAGCGGCGCGGTTACCGGCGGTGGGCCGCGTACTTCCAGAGCAAGCTCGCCAATCTGCTGTTCACCGCCGAACTGCAGCGTCGTCTCCGGGCCTCCGGCACCGAGACGATCGCGGTCGCCGCGCACCCCGGCGGATCTCGCACCGACCTCGGCACCGAGGGCGCTGCCCTCACCAATCGGGCGATGGCAAAGGTGGTGCCCTTGGTCACTCAGCCGGCTGCGGCGGGCGCACTACCGATACTCCGGGCAGCAACCGATCCGAGCGCCGAGGGCGGCCACTTCTACGGCCCCCGCTTCGTCGTCCGCGGCCGGCGTGCCGTGGCTGAGACCCCGAGCCGCCGCGCCCGGGATGCGTCGAGCGCGACCGGCTTGTGGCACGCAAGTGAGCAACTCGTGGGATTCGTTCCCGAGTTCGGCTAGCGATGCGGTCGCGGCGGCTTGTCGGCCTCGGCCAGGACCTCACGCGCCACCCGAGCGTCCGAGTACGGGCCGAAGCCCCTGTCGGAAGCCTGGTGGCCCGGGGCCTGCGCGGGAAGACGGTTCTTGTCCAGAGACGTCCGATTGCCGCGACGATGATCTCCGGACAGTTTCGGACACCTGGAGACA
>JBOFLE010000037.1:0-96089 GCA_051657705.1 Nocardioides sp.
GCTGTTCGGAGCCAGCGCGCCGGGCGCGCCGTGCAACCAGGCCGCGGAGCGATCGGTGATGACCGCATCGGGTGGTACGACCAGACGCAGACAGTCCGCTCGAAGCCCCAGTGTCTCCGGCAGCCGGACATCGTGATAAGCACCTCGGAGGACGCGTTTGATCACCCTGAGCTCAAGCCACCGATCGAGTTGCCTTCTGGTGATGCCCCACTCCTGGGCCTGATGCCAGTGGAAAGGGCCCTCGGCCAAGCGGTCAAAGCCAATCAGGTCCATCGCGAGTTCCATGGCGACACCCTCGGTGCAAGGATGACGTCTGCCGACTCCCGCCAACGTCTCCTGTGGAGAGGGGCGGGTCAGCTAGAAGTTGAGAGGGGTTCCTGGCTCGCTATTTCACGACTACGGGACGGGTCGGCCGCTACTACGGGACGGGTCGGCTAGTGGGCGTGTTCACCGCGGTAGTACTCGAAGACCCAGCCGCAGAGCGCGATGAAACCGAGTGCGGCACCGATGATGAACAACCACCACGCGCGCATGGCCACCGCATAGGTGCAGACGGCCAGCGTCGAGGCACACCACAGGGGCCACCAGGAGTAAGGCGGGAAGAAGCCCAACTCACCGGCGCCGTCCGCGATCTCGGCGTCCTGCCGGTCCTCGGGGCGGTCCTGCATCTTCGAGGCGTGAAAGCCAAGGTACGCGGCCACCATCGCGGCCAGGAGCGTCGTCATGACCAGCGCTGAGGTGCCGGTCCAATCCTCGGCGAGCAGCCAATAGGCGGGCGTGACCACGGCCACGAAGATGGCGGTGATCCCGAAGATCCAGGCCTCAACTCTCATGACGAGCCCTCCCGCCGGCCACCGGTGACTTCCCCCGCGACCGACATCTCCTGATCGTCGTCGAAGTGCTCAAGCGCAACGATCTCCGGATGGTGCAGATCGAAGGCCGGCGACTCCGACCGGATCCGTGGGATGCTCGCGAAGTTGTGCCGCGGCGGCGGACAACTGGTGGCCCACTCCAGCGACCGCCCCCAGCCCCATGGGTCGTCTCGTTCCACCAGCGGCGCGTTGCGGGAGATATAGACGTTGTAGAGGAACGGAAGGGTCGACGCGGCAAGCATGAAGGACCCGATGGTGGAGATCTGGTTCAGCCCGGTGAAGCCGTCCTCGGGCAGGTAGTCGGCGTACCGGCGGGGCATGCCCCGTACGCCGAGCCAGTGCTGGATGAGGAAGGTCAGGTGGAAGCCCACGAACAGCAACCAGAAGTGCACGCGTCCCAACCGGTCGTTGAGCATCCGGCCGGTCATCTTCGGCCACCAGAAATAGAAGCCGGCGAACATGGCGAAGACCACGGTGCCGAACACCACGTAGTGGAAGTGGGCGACCACGAAGTAGGAGTCCGACACCGGGAAGTCCAGCGGCGGGGACGCCAGGATCACCCCGGTCAGCCCTCCGAACAGGAACGTCGTCAGGAATCCGATCGACCACAGCATCGGCGCCTCCAGGCTCAGCGAGCCACCCCACATCGTGCCGATCCAGTTGAAGAATTTCACCCCGGTCGGTACGGCGATCAGGAAGGTCATCCCCGAGAAGAAGGCCAGGTCGACAGCGCCGGTGACGAACATGTGGTGCGCCCAGACCGCGACCGAGAGCATCGCGATGCCCATCGTGGCCGCGACCAGGCCGACATACCCGAAGATCGGTTTCCGGCTGAACACCGGCAGGATCTCGGTGATGATGCCGAAGAATGGCAGCGCCAGGACGTAGACCTCCGGGTGCCCGAAGAACCAGAACAGGTGTTGCCACAAGATCGCCCCGCCGTGTGCCGCGTCGAAGACATGAGCACCGAACTGGCGATCGGCCTCCAGCGCCAGCAGGGCGGCGGCCAGGATCGGGAAGATGATGATGACCAGCAGACTGGTGACCAGCGCGTTCCAGGTGAAGATCGGCATCCGGAACATCGTCATTCCGGGAGCACGCATGCAGATGATCGTGGTCAGGAAGTTGACGCCGCCGAGGATCGTGCCCAAACCGGCCAGCCACAGACCCATGATCCACAGATCCCCGCCGACGCTGGGTGAGTTCACCGCATCCGAGAGCGGCGTGTAGGCGAACCAGCCGAAGTCCGCGGCGCCCCCCGGGGTCAGGAACCCCGAGCCGACGATGATGCTGCCGAACAGGTACATCCAGTAACTCACCATGTTCAGGCGGGGGAACGCTACGTCGGGCGCGCCGATCTGGAGCGGCATGATCACGTTGCCGAAGCCGAAGAACAGCGGCGTGGCGAACAGCAACAGCATGATCGTGCCGTGCATCGTGAACAACTGGTTGTAGACCTCGTCGTCCACGACCTGGCCGCCGGGAAAAGCCAGCTCGGCGCGAATCAGCATCGCCATCACGCCCGCGATCAGGAACCAGGCGAAGGAGGTGACCAGGTACATCTTGCCGATCAGCTTGTGATCGGTCGTGGTGAGGATCGTGACCAGCCTCTCACCCAGCGACCGGCGAGCCGGACCAGCAGTGGTCTCCGTTCGTGGGGTCGCCGTAGCGGTCATCCGTCATCTCCCTGGTGGTTCTCGTCGTCTCCGGCCTCCGGGTCGTCCAGACCCACTTGGGTAGTGACGTCCTTGGCGCCGAGGACCGGCTCCTCCGAGGTATTGCCCCGGTCCTCCAGGTCGCGCAGATGCTGCTCGTAGTCGGCCTTGGAGACGACCTTGACGTTGAACAGCATCCTCGAGTGGGATACGCCGCACAGTTCGGCGCACTTGCCCTTGAACTCACCGATCGTGTTCGGCGTCACCTGGAACTTATTGGCGCGCCCGGGTACGACGTCCATCTTCATCAGGAACCCGACGACCCAGAACGAGTGGATCACGTCCGGCGAGTGCAACCTGAACTCCACGGACTCGTCGACCGGAAGCCACAGGGTAGGCATTTCCCGCGCGGTTCCGGTCTCGTACACCACCGGCGCCTCGACGGCATCCTCACCGACGTAGTTGAATCGCCAGCTCCACTTGAACCCGACCACCGAGACCACGTGATCCGGGTTCGGATCCTCGCTGAGAACGTCGTTCTGCACCGTCACAGTCCAGCGGAACAGCACGATGACCATCAAGATCGGCGCGATGGTGTAGAAGATCTCCAGCGGCAGGTTGTACCGGGTCTGCACGGGGATCTCGTCCGGAGACTTCCGCCGGTAGCGGAAGACCACCCAGAAGATCAGACCCCAGACGAGGACACCCACCGCCAAAGCCGCGACCCAGCTCCAGATCCACAGGTCGAAGATGCCTTGGGACTCCTCGGTAGCGGGGTCGGGCATCGCCAGGTTCCGCCACTGGTCTTGCGCTTCGGCGCTACAGCCGCTCATCGCGACGAGGACCGAAATCAGGGCGATCGCCGACGCCGCCCGCCGGAGCGGACGGGCGCCCGCGCGGTGATCCGAACCCACCGATCGAGCCCCTTTCCAACTGAATTGCAAGATCATCGAACTACTCGAACACACAGACAACGGCAGACTATAGGAATCGATCTCCGGTCCCCGCGCTGGGGCACCCGCTGGGCGCGCCCGATAAATTGGCCCGCGTGACCAGTGCCTCCGGACCGCCCGGCCGAGCGCGATCCGGGTATCTCGACAACGGCTCCGGCCGCCCGTTGCATCCCGCGGCACGCGAGGTCATGCTCGCCGCGTTGGACTCCGGGTACGCCGATCCCCGACGCCTGCACGGACCCGGCCGCCAGGCCCGCCTGCTCTTGGACAACGCCCGCGCGGTCATCGCCGAGTGCCTGGGTCTCTACCCCGACGAAGTCAGCTTCGCGGGCTCCGGCACCGACGCGGTGCATCGCGGCCTACTAGGCCTGCACCGGGGCCGCTCGCGCGACGGGGAGTCGATCGCGCACTCCGCAATCGAGCACTCGGCGGTGCTCCAGGCGATCCGCTGGAGCGAGGCCCCGGCGGTCTCGATCCCCGTCGATCGTTCGGGCTCACTCTCACCCGAGGCGCTCGGCGCGGCGCTCGACCGCCTGGGCCGACCTCCCACCGTTGTCGCGATCCAGCTCGCCAATGCCGAGGTGGGCACGGTCCAGCCGATCACCGAGCTCGCCGCGCGGGCGTCCGGCGTGCCCTTGTTCGTGGACGCTGCCGCGGGGCTGGGCTCGGCGCCACTGGCCGACGGCTGGTCGGTGGCCGCCGCGTCGGCTCACAAGTGGGGTGGGCCGGCCGGCATCGGCCTCCTCCTCGTCCGCAAGGGGGTGCGCTGGCGCAATCCCTTCCCGGCCGACGACCGCATCGATCAGCGAACGGTGGGTTTCGAGAACATCCCCGCCGCACTCGGCGCCGCCGCCGCGCTCCGCGCCGTACTGAGCGAGTCGGCCGGCCGGGAACGTCGCCTGCGAGAGCTCGGCAGCCGGCTCTCGCGCGGACTCGCCCGGATCCCGGATGTCGAACTGATCGGCGACCCCGAGCACGGACTGCCGGGGACGGTCGCCTTCTCCTGCTTGTACGTCGACGGCGAAGCGCTCGTCACCGGGCTCGACCAACGCGGTCTCGCGGTCGCCAGCGGATCCGCCTGTTCGGCCTCGACCATCGCGCCGAGCCATGTGCTGGCGGCGATGGGCGTCCTCACCCACGGCAACGTGCGGGTGTCGTTCGGCGCCGATTCCGACGAGGACGAAGCCGACGCCCTCGTGGTCGCCGTTGCTCAGATCGCGACCGAGTTGCGCAGCGCCGCGGGATTGCCCCAGTGACCGCCGAGTCGGAGGATCCGCCGATCGCCGCGGAGCTGGACTGCCGAGGCCTGCGCTGCCCGGTTCCGGTCATCGAGTTGGGCAGACGCTTCACGGAGGTCGCGGTCGGAGAGCTGATCGGGGTCGTTACCGAGGACATCGCGGCCCGCACCGACATTCCCGCGTGGTGCAGGATGCGCGGTCAGGAGTATGCCGGAGAGTCGCTGACCGACGATCAGGTGCCGCGCTACCTGGTACGCCGTACCAGCTGATGACGCTGTCGGCCCTGGCCCCGTCCGAACCGTTGCACCCACAGCGAGCGCTCCGGTTGCTGCGGGTTGCCTTCCTGGTGATGATGGTCGCCTACTTCATCGGAGGCGGCTGGGACGCGGAGTACCACCGAACGCAGCCCTTCGATGGCTTCTTCTCGCCACCTCACCTCTTCATCTACACCCTGGTCGCGGTGTTGATCGGCCTCGTGGTACGGCTCATCATGGACCAGCAGCTATGCGACTGCTTCCCGCCCGGCGCGCTGATACTGCTCGGCGGCGGTTGCGCCGGATTCGCGCTCGCCGGCCCGTTGGACGCGCTCTGGCACACCATCTTCGGCCTGGACGAGACGCAATGGTCGTTGCCCCACTCGATGATCGGGCAGTCGCTCGGTTTGCTGACCCTCGGCTTCCTGGCCTGCCGGCTCAGTCTCGACTGGCATCGCCGGACGTGGCCGGCCACCAGGTACCTGCTGGGCTACCTCGTCGTCTTCGCCGCGATCTCGGTGCTCGGCCCGCTGCAGGACAACCCGACCGCCGCGGCGGCACGACGCTCCGGCTCGGTCGGCGCGCTGGCCGACGATGCCGCCTCACAGCGATTGGTGCGGATGATCGTGGATGCCGATCTCACCCATGCTCATCCGGCGTATCCGGTGCTGGCGGCCTGGTGGTGCGCAACCGCCATCGCGATCCTGCGCGGGCTGGATCGACGGGTCCGCTACTGGTTCGTGGTGACGTTGCTGGTGGCAGTGAGCCTGGCCGGCGCGGCGGCCGGAGAGGCCGAGGATCTACGGTTGGCCGCCGACGAGGCCACCAGCACCGGACTGCCGCTGTTCACGGCTCTGGTGGTGTTCGGGCTCGCGTGGCGGCTCCCCGACCGCTGGCGCTATGCATTGGCGGGCCTGGGAGTCGGCCTGCACGCCTGGAGCGTGTGGGGCGACCGACACCCGGGCTGGTACGTCGTGGCGCTGCTGGCCACGCCCGCGGCCGCGCTGGCCGGCCGCGCGATCGGCCTCTGGATCGCCGACCTGACGCTCAGGCCGACGGCAAGGCGAGCTGTCGTGCTGGTGATCGTCATGGTGTTGATCGTTCCGCTGGCCACCGGGTCGATCGACCTCTATCTGCGGGTTCGTTACTGAGGGCCCAGCACCTCGTTGACCAGTGCGGTATCGGTGAAGTAGAAGTCGTCCCGCGCTATCGCGCCCGCGCGATCGAAGGTGAAGTACTCGATCACCGTCGTCTCGATCTCCTTGCCGGTGGCGACGGCGGTGCGCTCGAACGGCCCACGCAGTATCACCTGGTCGCAGTCGGCCCACAACGCCGGCTCCTCCTCCGGGGGGCCCGGGACTTGCCAGTAGGCGAGTTGAGTTTCCGGATAGCTCCCGTCCTGGACTTCGTACACCCCCGCGTACGGCACCGAGCCGTGCACTTCGACGACCGCGTCGTCGCGCCAGAAGCTCAGGGCATTCTCGCCGTCTCCGGAGAGCAGCGCGTCGAGGTAGTCCCGGAACGCCGCGAGATTGCGGTCCTCCGCCGCGGTACTGCATCGCGAGGCCCCGTTCGGGCGGACGCGATGGTCGACGGCCTGAGCGGTCGCGGAGGCCGACACCCCGAGTCCTATCGCCGCGGTCATGATGCCGGCCACTAGCTGCTGTCGCATGGACGTTCCCCTCGCACTCGACGTCTATTACGAGACATTTGCTGTACGTTAACAACGATAGGCGCCGTACCGCGATTCCGCAACAGGCCTGCACCGATACTCAGGAGACGTTCAGCACATGGCCCGCCCTCGTGAGCAGCGCGTCGACGACGCGGTGCTCGCCGCCGCCCTCGACCTGTTCTTCGACCATGGCCTCGATCGAGTCAGCATCGCCGAGGTCGCGCGGCGAGCCGGTGTCAGCCGGCAAAGCATCTACCGCCGCTGGGACAACGCAGCGGACCTCGTGCAGGAGGCGGTGGACACGGTGCCGGTGGAGCTTCCCGAGCCCACGGCCACCACGCTTCGGGATCGCCTCGTGCAATTGCTCGGCCCCGTCGATGCCCCGCAGATCGCCGGCCGGATGGTGCGAGCCTTCGGCCAGTCCTCGCCGCCGACCGAGACTCAGCTGCGCTTGGTCGAGACCTGCGAGAAGCGCTTCATCGCCCCGCGCCGCCGCCAACTGCTCGGCGAACTGTCAGCGGGGGTGGCACGTGGCGAGTTGAGCCCCGACCTCGATCTCGCGCTGGTGGCCGACGCGTTGACCGCTCCCCTGCTCTTCCGCTTCCTCGCTCCGGGCCAGCACGTCGGCGAGAGGTCCGGGACACCCCGACCGGAACGGATCCGAGCCGAGGACCTGGTGGATCTCATCCTGCGCGGTGGCGCTCCGAGTTGCTGAGCCGTCCGACCGGTCGTCCGACCGGGGCTCAGGCCGCGAACATCTCGAGGTGGGGGCGCACGTCGTCGGCGGCCTCGAGGCCGTAGGCGGTTTCCATCCTGACCAGGAACTTCTCTCGCGACAGCGTGTACTCCTGAGTACCGACACCCTCCACCACGTACGCCGCGAGGAGACAACCCAGTTGGCAGGCTCGTACCAGCGGCAACTCCCAGGACAGCGCGGCGAGGAAACCCGCGCGGAAGGCGTCCCCGACTCCGGTCGGCTCGACCGGAACGACATCGGGTACGGCGGGCACCGCCACCTGGTCACGGTCCTTCGCCAGCACCTTCACGCCGTCGGCACCCAGCGTGACGACCCACATCCCGACCCGGTCGAGCACCTCGGGAACCGACCACCCGGTCTTGTGGGTGATCAACGTGGCCTCGTATTCGTTGGAGACCAGGATCCCCGCACCATCGACCAGGTCACGGATCATCTCGCCCTCGCCCCAGGCGAGCTGCTGGGACGGGTCGGCGACGAAGCGGTATCCGCGAGTGCGGCACTCCTGGGTGTGGCGCACCATCGCCTCGGGATCGTTCGGACCGATCAGCACGTAGTCGCCCGGGCCGTGATCGGCGGTGGCGCGGATCCGGTCGAAGATCGGCCGCAGTTCGATCTCCCGGGCTTCGCTCATCGCCCCAGCGTAGAAGGAGGCGATCTGAGCCATCGCGGCGTCGGTAGTGCATACGAAACGAGCCGTATGCCGGGTGGCGGAGACCAGGACCGAATCACAATCCACTCCGTGCCGGTCGAGCCAGGAGCGGTAGTCGACGAAGTCCTCCCCGACCGCACCCACGAGGATCGGACGAAGACCCAGCATGCCGAGGCCGAAGCAGATGTTGGCCGCGCAACCACCACGCCTCACGACCAGATCGTCGACCAGGAACGACAACGAAACCTTCGCCAGCGCATCGCCGACCAATGAGTCCTCGAACCGGCCCGGAAAGGCCATCAGGTGGTCGGTGGCGATCGATCCGGTGATCAACAGGGGCACGGACGCCGACCCTAGTGGTGCTGGATCAGTGGAACGAATCCCCGCATGCACACGACCCTGTCGCGTTGGGGTTGTCGATGGTGAAACCCTGTTTCTCGATGGTGTCGACGAAGTCGATCAGCGCGCCGCTGAGATACGGGACGCTCATTCGATCGACGACCACGGCGACTCCGTCGAAATCATGGGTCACGTCGCCGTCCAGGCTGCGCTCATCGAAGAACAGCTGGTACCGCAGGCCCGAGCAGCCCCCGGGCTGGACCGAGATCCGCAGTGCCAGGTCGTCGCGTCCCTCCTGCTCCAGGAGGCCCTTGACCTTGGCGGCGGCCACCCCGCTCAGGTTGATCTGGTCGGCTCGCCGCTCCTTGGTCGCTTCCACCTGGTCCGTGGCCTGATCAGTCATCCGCGCTCTCCCAATCGTCGAGTCCTGACGTCGGTTCAATCGTCGCATACCGACGGTTATTCCCGGTCAGCGGGACCAGGTGCGGGCGACCCGCTCGGCCAGATCGGCCAGCGATGCGGCCGGCGCGGCGAACGCTCGCTCCTCCCCCACCAGGTCGACCAGCGAGTACGCCGATTCCACGCCGAGCGCCCGCATCTCCCGGTTGCCGAGGAGTACCTGGCCGGCCAGCGCGATACACGGACGCAGCACGGACGCGGCGACTTCCGCGACCCCGTGGGGCACCTTGCCCGATCTGCTGGAGAAGTCGAAGGCGCCCTCGCCGGTGATCACCAGGTCCGCGGCCCGCACTCGCTCGCGCAGCCGGACCGCCTCGGCGACGACCCCGATCCCGGTCCGACGAGTGCCGCCGAGCGCGAGGATGGCGTAGCCGACCCCGCCCGCCGCGCCGGCTCCCGGAGTCAGCGCCAGGCGCTGGTCGATCCGCCCGGCGTAGGCTTCCAGCACCCCGTCGACGTACGGCAGTCGGTCCTCGTCGATACCTTTCTGCGGCCCGAATGTCTTGGCCGCGCCGAACAAGCCGGTCAGCGGACTGTCCACGTCGGACGCCGCCACCAGATCGATCCCGGCGACCGTGCGCAGGGCGGGCCGCAGGTCCACGGCGGTCACCCCCGCGAGCGCCGCCGGGCCTCGGTCGAGTTCGCGGTCGGCGGTCGCACCGAGCGCGGCCAGCAGCCCGGCACCGCCGTCGGTGGATCCGGACCCGCCCAGACCGACGACCACCCGGGCGGCGCCGCCCTCGACACCCGCCCGGATCAGCTCGCCGACGCCGTACGACGTCGCATCTTCGGCCCGCTGCCGGCCCGTGAGGTGGAGCCCGCATGCCTGCGCCGCTTCGACGTACCCCGTATCGCCGACGCGGAGGATATTGGCCGGCGTCGGGTCGCCGAACGGCCCGGACACCGCCGCCACCGACAGCTCACCCCCCAGCGCCGCGTGCAGGACGTCGACGAACCCGGGTCCGCCGTCAGCCATCGGAACCACGTCGATCTGGTCGCCGGGCGCCCGCCTCGCCCAGCCCGCCGCGATCGCTTCGGCGGCTTCGACGGCGGACAAGGTCCCGGCGAACTTGTCCGGCGCGACGACGACTCTCACGCGGCCAAGTCTCCACCATCGAGTCTCGACCGCTACACCGGCGCGACGAAGTCGACCTTCTCCCGGACACCACAGTCCGGACAGCACCAATCGTCGGGAATCTCCGACCACGGTGTGCCCGCCGAGAAGCCCTCCCGCTCGTCACCTGCCGTCACGCGGTAGGTATAGCCGCAGTTCGGGCAGCGGGCGGCCGCGAAGTCGCCGGCCGTGCCGGGCCGGCGGTCGCCGGCATGGGTGCCCGCGTACTCGACCGGCGCCGGCGGATAGGCCGTCAGGAGCCGGTCCCTTTTCCGCGGCATCAGGTTGGCCCGCCGGAGATCGCCGTCGAAGTGCGTCAACACCCGGCGATCCATCGTCCGGCGCCAGAGCGGCGGCACGAGGGCGAGCAGGATCATTCCGGCGTATCCGGTCGGCAGCACGGGCGACTCCCGATAGTCCCGCAGCACCTGGTAGCGACGGGTCGGGTAGGCGTGGTGGTCGCTGTGCCGCTGGAGGTGGTAGAGCAAGACATTGGTGGCGATGTTGTTGGAGTTCCACGAGTGGGTCGGGTCGACGCGCTCGTAGCGCTCTCGGCCGGGAGCACCGACCCGACGGCGGGACATCCCGTAGTGCTCGATGTAGTTGACGGCTTCGAGCAGCGTGACGCCGATCAGCGCCTGGAGCAGCAGATACGGCAGGACCAGCCACCCGAGCCAGGCGATCAATCCGCTCCAGAGCACCACGGACATCAACCACGCATTGAGTACGTCGTTGCCGATCCGGAACGGATGCCGGTTGCCCCTTCGGGCTATCCGGCGCTTCTCCAGGCGCCACGCGGAACGAAGCGATCCCCCCACGGTACGCGGCCAGAACTGATAGAAGTTCTCTCCGAGGCGTGCGCTCGCCGGGTCATCCGGCGTCGCGACCCGGACGTGGTGGCCCCGGTTGTGCTCGATGTAGAAGTGCCCGTAGCACGATTGCGCCAGGGCGATCTTGGAAAGCCAGCGCTCGTGGCTCTCTTTCTTGTGGCCCAACTCGTGCGCGGCGTTGATCCCGATGCCACCGATGAAACCGACGGTGACGGCCAGGCCGACCTTGTCGGCCCGGCTGAGGTCGCCGCCGGCGATCAACCACATCGACAGGAGGAGACCGGCGTACTGGACCGGCAGATAGGCGAACACGATCCACCGGTAGTACCGGTCGTTCTCCAGCGCCTCGATCAGCTCGTCCGGTGGGTTGCTGCCATCGCGGCCCGCGACCAGGTCGATCACCGGGACCAGCACCAGCACCACGATGGGCCCGATCCAGAACCACACCGACCATCCGGTGAGTCCGTGCATACCCGCGGACACGAACGCCAGGCTCGGAACGATCAGGCCCAGCAACCACAGCCGGCGCTTCTTGTCGTGCCAGGCCTCGGTCGACTCGGGTGAGACCGGGTAGGCGGGCTCTGACATCGACGACATCGGCTCGACCTCCGCTCAACTCAAGATCCGTCAACGGTAGAGCCGCGACCGGTCGTCGGCAAGGTCGCCGGCAAAGTCGCCGACCGGGGCCGATAGATATCCTCGGGTGGTGGGCGGAACCGCGAGCAATGCCCAGGTACGGCCCATGACCGCGGCCGACATCGAGGAGGTCGAGCAGCTCACGGCGGCAGCCTACGCGCCGACCGGAGCCGACTCGTGGCGCCGCCCGCCGGCTGAGGCGGAGCGGTGGCAGCAGCGAGCCGCGCACCTGCTTCGCACCGACCCCCGGGGCTGCTGGGTGATCGAGACCGGGCACGAGCTGTTGGGTTGCGTGGCGTCCGTGCGGCGCGAGCGGACGTGGGTGCTGTCCTCGTTCGGCGTCCGGCCCGATCTCCGCGGCCGCGGGCTGGGCAAGGCATTGCTGGCCATGGCGCTGGACTACGGCCGAGGCTGCCTGCGCGGGTTGCTGCTCTCTTCGGCGCATCCGGCCGCCACTCGGATCTACCGGCAGGCGGGATTCACACTCCATCCGCTGATGCGGCTGTCCGGCATGGTCGACCGTGCCACCTTGCCGATCGACGACCCGGTCCGCGAGGCGACGGTACGCGAGAGTGACCTGCTCGATTCGATAGATCGCCGGACACGTTCGGCGGCGCACGGAGCAGATCACGAGTTCCTGGCCCGACACCATCGCCTGCTGGTGTGCGACCGACCCAACGGATCCGGGTATGCCTACCTGGACACCGACGGTTCCCCGGTGCTGCTCGCGGCGACCAACCGTCGTACGGCACGAGCCGTCCTGTGGCGCGCCCTCATCGATGCGCCCGGGCCGGTGACCATTCCCCAGGTCACCGCGGAGAACCAGTGGGCACTCGACGTCGGGATGGCGGCCGGGCTGGCATTGGAGATCCAACCGGGCTTTCTGGGGATACGGCAGGGCAGGCCGCCGATGCCGTACCTGCCGCACCGCGCACTCCTCTGACCACGATGACGTGACCCAGGCAGTTCTGGCCGGCGGTCCTAAACTGGGTCCTATGACGACTGTCGACCTACCGCTGCTGCCACTCGGCCTCGGCAAAGACCCGCACTCCGAGCGCGGCGTCGAGTGCCCCGGTGATCTGCCGGCGGCGTCCGATCCAGCCCTGGTCGCGCGTGCCGAGGCAGCCAAGGCGGCGCTCGGCGAGCGGGTCTTCGTGCTCGGGCATCACTATCAGCGCGACGAGGTGATCGCGTTCGCCGATGTCACCGGCGATTCCTTCAAGCTGGCTCGCGAGGCGGCTGCGCGACCCGAAGCGGCCTACATCGTGTTCTGCGGTGTGCATTTCATGGCCGAGTCCGCCGACATTCTCACCGCCGACGAGCAGCAGGTGGTCCTTCCCGACCTGGCCGCGGGCTGCTCGATGGCGGACATGGCCAGGCTGGCCCAGGTCGAGGACGCCTGGGAGGCGCTGGGTGACGCGGGCGTCGCGGACTCGGTGGTTCCGGTGACGTACATGAACTCCTCGGCCGACATCAAGGCGTTCTGCGGCCGGCACGACGGCGTGGTCTGCACGTCGTCGAACGCGGAGACCGTGTTGAACTGGGCGTTCGACCAGAAGCCGGACGCGAAGGTCCTGTTCCTGCCCGACCAGCACCTGGGCCGCAATACCGCCGTCCTCAAACTCGGCCTCGCCCTGGAGGACTGCGTGGTGTGGGATCCGCATCAGGCCGGCGGCGGGCTGAGCGCCGATCGACTCCGGTCCGCGAAGGTCATCCTGTGGAAAGGACACTGCTCAGTACACGGCCGGTTCCGCGCGGACGTCATCGACGAACTGCGCGCCAAGGATCCCGCTATCACCGTCGTGGTGCACCCCGAGTGCACCCAGGACGTGGTGCTCCGTGCCGACCTGGTCGGTTCGACGGAGTTCATCATCGCCACCATCGAGCAAGCCGAACCCGGCACGTCCTGGGCTGTCGGCACCGAACTCAACCTGGTGCAACGGCTGGCGCGCAGGCACCCGGACAAGAACATCGCCTTCCTGGATCGCAACGTCTGCTACTGCTCGACCATGAACCGGATCGATCTCCCGCACCTCGTCTGGGCCATGGAGTCGCTGGTCGACGGCATCGTGGTGAACCAGATCCGCGTCGATCCGGACACCGAGCGCTACGCCAAGATCGCCCTGCAACGGATGCTGGATCTGCCCGGTAAGACCCACCGGGACTGACCCCCGTCGCTTGCCGACGGTCCGCTGCTCGACGTTCTCTCGCTACGAGGCGACCGCCACGGTCCGCAGAGCCATTTCAGGTTGTAACGCACGGTGGAGAATCGCGTGCGCGAGGCTCCAGCGGGACAGCGAGCCGTCTTCGTCCAGCGGTGTATCGACCGCGGTTCGGTAGTCGGTCCGTTCCTTGTCACCGGTGAGGTAGCCGGGTCGCACGAGCGTCCAGTCGAGATCGCTGCGCCGCAACACGTCTTCGGCAAGGCGCATGTCGGCATAGGTCGGTTCGAGAAAGTAGCGCTTGAGCACGTTGGTGTAGAACCAGCCGTCTCCGGGCTGAGGCACGACCCCGCCCGAGGTGACGGCGACGACTCGGCTGAAGCCGGCCGACGGCGCGGCGCGGACCAACGCCTCCGCGCTCCGGCTGTAGACGGAGGTTCCTCGTCGTGCGGCCAGCAAGCCACTGACACCCACCAGGTTGACCACGGCATCAGCACCGTCGAGCCCTCGGGACAGCGCGCCGACATCAGTGGCGTCGCCTGCCGTGACCTCGACGTCTCCGTGAGCAACGACTGCTTCCGGCCGGCGTGCCACGACGAGTACCTGATGGCCGGCCGCCAGCGCCAACTCCAGAAAGGCGGAGCCACTGCCACCAGTAGCTCCTAGGACACCCAGCTTCATTGTTGTCTCCCTCCACCAGCTCGATCGCGATCATTAAGAATATTGATGAGATACTAAAGGACATGCCGGAATCGCCCTCAGGCCACCCCACCCACGGTTCGCCCGTGGAACCGGTGCCCGACTCGCCGTCGGACCCGCTATCGGACGCACTTCAACTCCTTCTCGCCAGTCATACCCAGGCCCAGGGCCGGTTGGCACGCCGCCTCGGCGCGTCGGGCACCGACGTGGACGCGCTCGAGCACCTCATCGTGCGGCCACTGGGCCCGGTCGCTCTTGCGGAGCGATTGGGCGTCACCCCGGCGGCGGCCTCTCTCGCCGTGAGTCGGTTGGAGGGTCGCGGGCACGCACGGCGCCTGCCGGATCCGGACGACGGGCGCCGCACTCAGGTGGTGTTGACCGACGTAGGCCGCGACACCGTGCTTGACCATGCCCGGCCGATGCTGAACGCTCTCGACGAGATGGCCGGCCGATTCACGGCAAGCGAGACGGCCGCGGTGCTGCGATATCTTCAGGGCGCCGAGCGGGCACTCCGGCTGCTCGGATAGGCCATCGTCAGGCAGTCCTGCCGCCCAAGCATCAGGCCCGATCCGCACACGGCGCTCAGTCGAGACCGGGAGCTCCCCACACGGACATCCAGCGCTGCAGGTCGGCCTCCATCGGCAGTTCCGCACTCAGGTGGTCGCGTACCTGAAGCTCGAGCAGGTTGTCGCGTTGTTCGAGATCTCCGTGTTGACGATCTCCGTGCTTGAGATCTCCGTGCTTGAGATCTCTGGGCACGGGCGCGAACGGATAGAAGGTGCCCTGCTTGTAGAGGTACACCAGGCCGAGCGGGTGATCCGCCGGATCCCGGAAGGCGACCAGCGAACACAGCAGGCCGGATCCGAAGTCCTGCTCGGTCAAGATGGTGTTCACGGCATGCAGGTCGACGCACAGGCCACCCACGTCATTGGGGTCCCGGCGCACCACGAGCCAGGTAAAGCCGAACCGGTCCTCGGACACCTCGACATCGGGGGCATCGGGTGCGGCGTTGATCAGCTCGACCAGTCCGGCCCGGGCCTGCGCGAACGCCGCGCCGGAGGCGGCCCGGAAGCACACCGATCCCGCGCCGGTCGGGTTGATGCCGGCGGCGGTCTGCAGGGTGATCGCCGCGCTGGGCAGCAGGAAGAGCGAGTCCAGATTCGCTTTCTTGACCCGCATCCGGCCGGTCATGGCTCCCCACAGACCCACGACCGACTACCTCCCGGATGACGGATCGGCGGGGTCGGTGGGACGGCCCAGTTCCGCCTGGATGCGGGCCAGTTGCTCCAGGCGCTGTTCGAGCGACGGGTGCGTGGCGGTGATCGTCTTCCAACTGATGCCGCTGATCGCCGGAGCGATGAAGAAGGCGTTCATCGCCGCCGGCGCCCGCAGGTCCCGCTGCGGGATGGCGGCGATCTCGCCGGAGATCTTCTGAAGAGCCGTGGCGAGGGCACCGGGATTCATGGTGAGGTACGCCCCGGACCTGTCCGCGCACAGTTCCCGGTAGCGCGAGAGCATCCGAGTAAGCAGGAAGCTGACCGCGTACACGATCAGGCTCACCGCGAGCGCCGCCAGGTAGACCGGAACGGCATTGCTGTTGCGGCCTCGACTGATGCCGTACGAGCCGTACTGCGCACTCCGGGTGAGCATGCCCGCGACGATTCCCGCCGAGGACGCCAAGGTCATCACCAAGACGTCACGATGCGCGACGTGGGACAGCTCGTGGGCCAACACGGCCTCGAGCTCGTCGGCGTCGAGCGTCTGCATGATGCCGGTCGTGACACAGACCACCGACCGGCGGGGGGATCTGCCGGTGGCGAAGGCGTTGGGCAGGTCCAAGTCCGCGACCCCCACCCTCGGCTTGGGCATGTCGGCGAGCGCGCACAAGCGGTCGACCATACCGTGCAACTCGGGAGCCTCCTCCGGAGTCACCTCGCGGGCGCGCATGGCGCGCATCGCCACCCGATCCGAACTCCACCACTGGTAGAAGGCGATGCCGATCCCGACCAGACCGATGATCGGCACGGCACCGCCGTAACCGGCGCCGTCGGCGATGAACATCAAGGTGACGATGAACCCGACGAACAGCGCGCCGAGGAGAAACATCACCGTGGTCATCCGGGCGGTCAGCCCGGCGTCACGGAGGTAACGCGAGGTGGTGGCCATCGATTCCTCAGCCCGGGATCAGCCCGTCGTCGGCCAGCAGCTCGCCGACCTCCGCCAGGGTGGCGTCCGCCGGCGGCAAGATCACATCGGAGCTGTCCAGGCTGTCGTCGGCATGCGGTACGCCCATCGTCCGCACGCCCTCGTGAAGCCTCACCAGGGCGGCCGCGAAAGACTCCTCGTCGCCGGCGTCGACGGCCGCCTCCACGGCAGCGTCGAGCTGGTTGAGCCGGTCTACCCCATCCTCGGAGACATCGAACTGGCCCTCACCGAGGATCCGGACGATCACGCCGGATCCTGCTTACCGGCCGCTGTCGCCGAATCGGCCTCGGCGGTCACCGTCTCCGGCTCCGCGACCAAGATGTCGCCGCCGTCCTCGGCTGCCTCGATCGCCGGCGCCGCCCCGGCGCCCTTGAGTCGCGCCAACTCCGCCTCGACATCGACCTGGGAGCCGAGTGCGTCGAGTTCACGAGCGATGTCGTCGCTGCCTCCCACCTGGGAGACATCGTCGAGTGCGCCGGAGGCGATCAGCTCGTCGATGGCACCTGCCCGGGCCTGCATCTGAGCGGTCTTGTCCTCGGCGCGTTGGATCGCCATCCCTACGTCGCCCATCTCCTCGCCTATCCCGGAGAGGGCCTCGTTGATCTTGGTCTGCGCCTCCGCGGCGGTATAAGAGGCCTTGATGGTCTCCTTCCGGGTGCGGAACGCCTCCACCTTCGCCTGCAACCGCTGCTGCGCCAAGGTGAGCTTCTCCTCCTCGCCCTGGAGCTGTTGTTGCTGCGCCTTGAGCTGTTCGATCTGTGTAGTGAGCCCCGACTTCCGGGTCAGCGCTTCGCGGGCCAGATCCTCGCGACCCATCGAGATCGCCTTCTCGGCCTGTCCCTGCAACTTGCTGCCCTGCTGCTCGAGCTGAGTGACCTGGAGTTCGACCCGCTTGCGACTCGTCGCCACGTCGGCAACCCCGCGGCGTACCTTCGACAGCAGATCGAGCTGGCGTTGGTAGCTGTAGTCCAGGGTCTCGCGCGGATCCTCCGCCTTGTCCAGGGCCTTGTTGGCCTTGGACCGGAAGATCATGGTGATGCGTTGCCAGAGGCTCATGGGGGGTGTCCCCTCTCGGGAGAGATCGAAATCGTGCTTCATCGTGCCTACCTGCCACCCTAGAGCCAAACTCAACCCCAGCGCGAACACCGGCTACGCTGACCGTACGGCGCTTGCCGCTCACCCCCGCACGACGCATGAAGAGGTCCTGACGTGTTCCGTCGATCCAAGGAGCCGGAAGCGGCCCCCGACAACCCCGCCGACGACGCCACCGCTCCCGGAGCGAAGTCCGCCGGCTCGGCGCCCAAAGGCCGGCCTACGCCGACCCGGCGCGAGGCCGAGGCCGCCGCGAAGCTGCGCGCTACCGGGGGGAGCCTGTCTCCGAAGCAGTCCCGCAAGCAGAGAGCGGCACAGGTCAGGGAAGGCATGCGCACCGGGGACGAACGGTTCCTCCTCGAACGCGACAAGGGACCGGTCCGTCGCTTCATCCGCGACTACGTCGACACCCGCTTCACCATCACCGAACTGATGCTGCCGATCCTGATGATCACCTGGGCGATGACGTTCAGCCGGAGCCCGGCCTTGATGCGGGCCTCGACCGGCATCGTGTTCGGGTGCCTCCTGGTGGTGATCTACGACTTCGTCATGCTGCGCATCCGGATCCGCCGGGAGGTCGCCCAGCGATTCCCCGACGCCTCGATGAAGGGCAACGTCCACTACGCGGCGATCCGGCTCCTGCAGGTGCGACCGCTCCGCCGCCCCAAGCCGCAGGTGAAGATCGGCCAGGCGCTCCCTGACGTGTACCGGTGATCGCGGACAACACGACCGGGATCCTCGCCGGGCTGGTGTCGGCTGTTCTCTTCGGACTCGCGCCGGTCGCCCAGGCGGCCGCGGTGCGCCGGTTCGGAGCCAGAGCCGGAGACTTCGGCTGGTTCGTGACCCGCGGATGGCGCGAACGGCTGTTCGTCGTGGTGCTCGCGGCGTACCTGGCCGGATTCGTCCTCCATGCGATCGCGATCGTCCTCACGCCGCTCTACCTGGCTCAGGCGACGATCTCGCTGTCGCTGCCGATCACCGCCTGGTTCGCGGCCCGGCGCCTCGGCGAATCACTCGGACCGCGGGTCTGGACCGGCGTCGCGGCGATCGCGGCGGGCCTGGTCCTGCTGGTCGTGGCGGCCGGCGCGCCGGGTGAGCCGATCCTGGCTGGCTGGTTCGTGACTACCCTCTGGATCGGCGTGGCGATCGTCGCCCTCGTCGGGCGCCGGAACGGTTCCTTGCCGCCGCTGGCGCTGGCCGTCACGGCGGGCCTCGGATACGCGGGCTCTGCCCTGGCCGTACGCGGGGTCGGCTCCGGCCCGCTCGAGCCCTCGCCGATCCAGGTGGTCGAGGTGCTCGCGGCGGCGCTGGCCGTGCCGGCGTACGGGCTGCTGGCATTCTGGCTCTACACCGTCGCGCTCGGTCGTTCCTCCGCCGCATCGGTGTCCGGCTGGGTGGTCGCCGGCCAGACCCTGGTGCCGGCCGCGATCGGCGTGCTCTGGCTCGGCGACGGGATCCGTCCCGGCTGGACCGCGGCGGCGCTCGGCGGGCTCGTGCTCTCGATCGGAGGGGCGCTCACCTTGAACCAGACGCCGGTGCCGGCAGCGCCGGTGCGAGACTTGTCCGATGGCTGATGTCTCCGTGCGGGTGGCGGGAGCCGAGGACTCCGCGGCCGTCGCGCGCGTCCAGACCCGCGCCTGGGCCCGGCTGGCGCTCGACCCGGTGACGACGGCCGCGGCATGGCACGCGTCGCTCTCCCGCCCGGCCGATGCCCGGAACCGGGTGCTGGTGGGGCTGGACCGCAACACCGTCGTCGGATTCGCGGTGGTCATCCCCGCCGCCGATCCGGACCGCGACCCAGCGCGTTGGGGCGAGATCGTGGAGCTCCTCGTCGATCCCGACCACAGATCCGCCGGTCACGGTTCGCGGCTGCTCCAGGCCGCAGTCGACACCATGGTGGCGGACGGATTCTCGCGGGCGGTCACCTGGGTCGAGGCAGCCGACGACCGCCGCCGCCGATTCCTCACCGAGGCCGGCTGGCAGCCCGACGGCGCACATCGCGAGCTCGCCGGGGATCGGCCCGCCGGCGCGACCCCGACCCTGCGGCAGATCCGCCTCCAGACCGCCATCGCATGAGCGTCCCTGAACTCGAGGATGGACTGGACAGGAGTGAGCGCCGATCGATCCTGCGCGACAGCCTCGGCGTGGGTGTCGCCACCGGAGCGTACGGCGTGTCCTTCGGCGCCATCTCGGTGGCGGCGGGCTTGTCGGTCTGGCAGACCTGCGCATTGTCGCTGCTGGTCTTCACCGGCGCTTCCCAGTTCGCGTTCGTCGGTGTGGTCGCGGGCGGCGGCGCGCCGATCGCCGGAGCGTTCACGGCGCTCCTGCTCGGTAGCCGCAACGCCCTGTACGGCCTGAAGCTTGCCCCCCTGCTGAACTGGCCGGCCTGGCGGCGACTGGCCGCCGCACACCTGGTCATCGACGAATCGACCGCGATGGCGGCGATGCGGCCTCGGGGCCGGGGCAACCGCGCCGCCGCCCGGCTCGGCTTCCTCGGCACCGGACTGGCGGTGTTCGTGCTCTGGAACGCCGCCACCGCGCTCGGCGCCATCGCGGGAGAACGGCTCGGGGATCCTCGCGTGTACGGACTCGACGCCGCCGTCGGCGCGGCTTTCCTCGCTCTCCTGTGGCCGCGCCTGGCGGAGAGCCGCGGCCGCCTCGTCGCCGCGGTTTCGGCGGCCTCCGCCCTGTCGCTGGTGCCCATCGCCCCGACCGGCGTTCCCGTGCTGGCCGCCGGTGGGATCGCGCTGCTCGTGGGACTGATCTGGTGATGTGGACCGCGATCCTGCTCGCCGCGCTCGGTTGCTGGCTATGGAAAGCCGGCGGCATGTCGGTGCCCTCGCAAGTCCTCGACCGGCCGATGGTGGCCCGCGCCGGGGACCTGATCCCGATCGCCCTGCTCTCGGCACTGATCGCCATTCAGGTGTTCGGGTCCGGGCCGTCGCTCACCGTCGACGCCCGGCTCGTGGGGCTCGGCTACGCGGTGATCGCGCTGGCGCTGCGAGCGCCGTTCCTGGTGGTGGTGTTCGGCGCGGCGGCCGCGGCGGCGCTCGCCCGGTTGACTGCCTGACGTTCTCGGTACCGGCGGCTACCAGTCCAGCAGGCTCTCCAGGCCGACGGTGAGACCCGGCCGGCCGTCGATCGCCCGGATCCCCAGCAACACGCCCGGCGTGAACGAGGTCCGATCGAAAGAGTCGTGTCGCACGGTCAGGGTCTCGCCGAGCCCGCCGAGGATGACCTCCTGGTGAGCGACCAGGCCACGGACCCGGACCGAGTGCACGCGTACGCCGTCGGCGTCGGCGCCGCGGGCGCCGTTCAGTCCGGTCCGGGTGGCATCGGGCATCGGCGGCGCCGCCGCTTCGGTGCGTGCCCGGCGCACCAGCTCCGCGGTACGTAGCGCGGTACCGGACGGCGCGTCCGCCTTCTCCGGATGGTGGAGTTCGACGATCTCCACCGAGTCGAAATAGGGCGCCGCGACGGCCGCGAACCGCATCATCAGCAACGCGCCGACCGAGAAGTTCGGCGCGATCAGCACGCCGACTCCGGGGGCCGTCGCCAACCAGCTCCGAACGGTCTCCAACCGGTCGCTGTCGAAGCCCGTGGTGCCGACCACCGCATGGATGCCGTGCGCCACGCAGAACTCCAGGTTGCGCATCACCGCGTCGGGTCCGGTGAAGTCCACGACGATCTCGGCGCCGGCGGATATCAGGCCCTCGATCGCGTCGGCCACGTCGATCGTCGAGACCAGCGCCAGGTCGTCCGCCGCCTCCACCGCGGCGCATACTTCACGTCCCACACGACCCGCCGCACCGATGACCCCGATTTGCTTCTGCATCCGGACAACCTATCTGGCAGGCTTACCCCCGTGCCGAAGCAGATGATCCCGCCCCGAATTCACTGGGCCGTCGAGGTGATGGATGTTCAACCGTCGGACCAGATACTCGAAATCGGGTGCGGCCCCGGAGCCGGAGCCGAGCTGATCTGCGCGCGCCTGGTCAAGGGCCGTCTGTTCGCCATCGACAGATCGGAGTCGGGGGTCGACCGCACCAAACGCCGTAACGCCCGTTTCGTCGAGGCGGGGCGGCTCGTGGTGCGCCAGATCGACCTGGCCACGCTCCGCGTCCCGGTCAAGCGGCTGGACAAGGTCTACTCCTTCAACGTCAACCTGTTCTGGGTCCGCAAGTGCGCGGACGAGGTCGGGCTGCTGTACGAACGAGTCGTGCCCGGTGGCCAGGTCTTCTTGTTCTACGAGGCTCGCCAGCCCGAACTGGTGCCGAACATCGTCACCAAGGCCTCTGCGGCGCTTCGCGAGGGTGGCTTCACGGTGTCGGTGGTCGAGCAGACGGCGCCGCCGGTGGTGGGCATCATCGGCACGAGAGACTGATCGCCGCGACCCGCGCCGTCGGCCGGGCCTCCTAGGCCGGGCCGACGAGGGCGAGGATCTCCGGCTGCGAGAGGATCTCCCGGGCGAGGGTCGCCACCTCTGCGACGGTGACCTCGTCGATCCGGTCGATCACCTGGTCAAGGGACAGCAAGTCTTCCCGCATCAGCTCGGACTTACCGATCCGTGACATCCGGGAGCCGGAGTCTTCCATGCCCAGGACCAGGCCGCCGCGCAACTGGCCCTTGCCCCGCTCGAGTTCGTCGGCGTCGATCCCCGTGGCGCGCACTCGCTCGAGTTCGGCTCGGATGGTGTCGAGCACCGCGTCCACCTTGGCCGGAAGGCATCCCGCGGCGACCCCGAGCGTGCCGCTGTCGGCGTAGTGGCTGGTGAAGGAGTAGATCGAGTAGGCGAGCCCGCGCCGTTCGCGGACTTCTTGGAACAGTCGCGACGACGTTCCGCCGCCGAGCGCGGTATTGAGTACACCGAGTGCGAAGCGACGGTCGTCGGTCCTGGCCATGCCCCCGACGCCAAGCACCAGGTTGACCTGCTCGGTGGGCCGGACCGCCGAGACCCGACCGCCTCGGAGCGAACGGAGCCGGCCGGTTCGGGCCCCGGCCGGCTCGGCCCTGCCGTCGAGGAAGCCCCGACGCCCGAACGCCCGCCGAACCTCGCGGACCACCGCCGCGTGTTCGAGGTTGCCGGCTGCCGCGACCACCATCGTCTCGGGTCGATAGTGCCGGCGGTAGAAGCGGCTGACCTGCTCGGGCGTCATCCGGGCGATGGACTCCGCGGTTCCGGCGATGGGCCGCCCGAGCGGCGCCGTGCCCCAGGCGTGGGCGGCGAACAGATTGTGCACCACGTCGTCCGGATCGTCCTCGTGCATGGCGATCTCGTCCAGGATCACCTCGCGCTCGGCGTCCACGTCGTCGGTGGCAACCACCGAACTGGTCATCATGTCGCCCAGCACGTCGATCGCGACGGGTAGGTCCTCGTCGATGACCCGCGCGTGGAAACAGGTGTACTCCTTGGCGGTGAAGGCGTTGAACTCCCCGCCCACCCCGTCGAGAGCCACCGAGATGTCCATCGCGGAGCGCTCCCGAGTGCCCTTGAACAAGACATGCTCGAGGAAATGGGAGCAACCGTGCAGGGCCGGCGTCTCGTCGCGCGAACCGACCCCGACCCACACCCCCACAGAGGCCGAGCGAACCCCGGCCATCTGCTCGGTGACGATGCGGAGGCCGCTCGGCAGGACGGTCCGGCGTACCCGCGAGGTCACCTGACCGTCCACATCGCGGACGGTCTGTACCGTGCGGGTCTGACTCACGACACGCGCTACTCGGCAGCGGCCCCGACCGAGGCGGGCGCGGCTTCACTCTCCTCGATGACCGGCAGCAGGGACAGCTTTCCGCGGTCGTCGATCTCGGCGATCTCGACCTGGACCTTCTGTCCGACCGTCAAGACATCCTCCACGGCCTCCACTCGCTTGCCGCCCGCCAGGGCCCGCAGCTTGCTGATGTGCAACAGGCCGTCCTTGCCGGGCAGCAGGGACACGAAGGCACCGAAGTTGGTGGTCTTGACCACCGTGCCGAGGTACCGCTCACCGATCTCCGGCATCGTGGGGTTGGCGATCGCGTTGACCGCCTGCTTGGCGGCTTCGGCCGCTTCGCCACCGGTCGCCCCGATGTAGATCGTGCCGTCGTCCTCGATGGTCAGCTGAGCGCCGGTGTCGTCCTGGATCTGGTTGATGACCTTGCCCTTGGGCCCGATCACCTCACCGATCTTGTCGACCGGAATCTTGATCGTGATGATCCGGGGGGCGTGCAGCGACATCTCCTCGGGAGCGTCGATCGCCTCGGCCATCACCTCCAGGATCGCCAGCCGAGCGCCGCGGGCCTGATCCAGCGCCGCGGCCAGCACCTCGGCCGGAATGCCGTCGAGCTTGGTGTCCAACTGCAGCGCGGTGATGAATTCCTTGGTGCCGGCGACCTTGAAGTCCATGTCGCCGTAGGCATCCTCGGCGCCCAGGATGTCGGTCAGCGTGACGTACTCCGTACGACCATCCACCTCACCCGAGATCAAGCCCATGGCGATCCCGGCCACCGGGGCCCGGAGCGGAACGCCGGCTTGGAGCAAGGACATCGTCGAGGCACAGACCGAACCCATCGATGTCGAACCGTTGGACCCCATCGCCTCGGAGAGCTGACGAATCGCGTAGGGGAACTCCTCGCGAGTCGGCAGGACCGGCAGCACGGCCCGGCGGGCCAACGCGCCGTGACCGACCTCGCGGCGCTTGGGCGAGCCCACCCGGCCGGTCTCACCGGTGGAGAACGGCGGGAAGACGTACTTGTGCATGTAGCGGCGGGTCTTCTCGGGCGACAGGGTGTCGAGCTTCTGCTCCAGGGTGAGCATGTTCAGCGTGGTCACCCCCAGGATCTGAGTCTCGCCGCGCTCGAACAGGGACGAGCCGTGCACCCTCGGTACCACCGCCACCTCGGCGTGCAGCGGCCGGATGTCGGCCAGTCCGCGGCCGTCGATGCGCACCTTCTCGCGAAGAACCCGCTCGCGGACCAACGACTTGTTCAGCGACCGGAAAGCGGCGCCGATCTCCTTCTCACGCCCTTCGAACTTCTCACCGAGCTGATCGAGCAGAGCCACCTTGATCTCGTCGAGTCTCTCCTCGCGCTCGGCCTTGCCGGCAATCGTGAGGGCCTGGGCCGTCGGCACCGCGACCGCGGCGGCCACAGCGTCGTAGACCTCATCCTCGTAGTCCACGAAGACCGGGAACTCCTCCACCGGCTTGGCGGCGACGGCGGCGAGCTCGCCCTGCGCGGCGCACAACTGCTTGATGAACGGCTTGGCGGCCTCCAGACCGCCTGCGACGACGGCCTCACTCGGCGCCTGCACCCCGCCTTGGACGAGGGTCCAAGTCCGCTCGGTGGCCTCCGCCTCGACCATCATGATCGCGACGTCGCCGGTCTCGGTGACCCGGCCTGCGACCACCATGTCGAAGACCGCGTCCGCGAGCTGCCCATGGGTGGGGAACGCCACCCACTGGTTCTCGATCAGGGCTACCCGGACACCGCCGACCGGTCCCGAGAACGGCAGACCGGAGAGCTGCGTCGACATCGAGGCGGCGTTGATCGCGAGCACGTCGTAGGGCTGGTCGGGATCCAGCGCCATCACCGTGATGACGACCTGTACCTCGTTGCGGAGGCCCTTCTTGAAGGTCGGGCGCAGCGGCCGGTCGATCAGCCGGCAGGCCAGGATGGCGTCCTCTCCGGGTCGCCCCTCGCTACGGAAGAACGAGCCGGGGATCTGCCCGACGGCGTACATCCGCTCCTCGACATCGATGGTGAGCGGGAAGAAGTCGAACTGCTCCTTGGGCTGCCGGCCGGCCGTGGTGGCCGACAGCAGCATGGTGTCCTCGTCGAGATAGGCGGTCACTGAACCGGCGGCTTGCCGAGCCAACAGCCCGGTCTCGAATTTGATGGTGCGGGTGCCGAAACGACCATTGTCGATGGTGGTCTCGACCGCTGAAATGACGGGTCCCTCTGTCACGGGCATCCCTTTCTCGTTCGCGAAGCGAGTCGACCGCGCGAGAAGGGCAGGTCTTCGATCGAGGCCCGCGGCAACATCTGATCCGCTCCGAAGGCCACTACCGAGGACCGTGCCGAACGTTTGCGGCCCGCTCCTGGTTTATTGACTTGGCTTGTCCCGCCGGCTCAGCGCCGCAGGCCCAGGCGCTCGATGATCGAGCGGTAGCGCTCGATGTCGGTCTTCTGCAGGTAGTTGAGCAGGCGCCGTCGCTGACCGACCAGCAGGAGCAGACCTCGCCGGCTGTGGTGGTCGTGCTTGTGCTGCTTGAGGTGCTCGGTGAGATGCGCGATCCGATGGCTCAGCAGGGCTACCTGAACCTCCGGCGAACCGGTGTCGCCCTCAGTGGTGGCGTACTTGGCGATGATCTTCTTCTTGGTCTCGGCATCGGTTCCGACCGACATGGGGCTCCTTCGGTTGTGTCGTTGCGCGGCGCGCCGGGGCCTGTTCACCCGGGCACTCTCGATCCGCGGCCGTTCTACGGCAACCTCGGGAGGGTACCAGCGCGCGATGTCCAGTCCCAAATAGACGGACGACGGCGGGGTTCGCCTAGTCCGCGCCGACCCCGGTCCCCTCCGGCCCCGGAGACTCCACGACCGGCTTCTCGGATTCCTCCGACGGCACCGGTGAGGTGACTGCCGGGACCTTCAAGACATTCGGCGTCTGGAACACCGGCTCCGGATCCGACCGGGTCTTCGAACCGAACGGGAAGACGTTCCACCGTTCGACGTCACCGAGCATCCAGGGCCGCTGTCGGGGCAGCCCGTCACACTGGGCGTCGATCGGCCTTCCTTCCCTCGTGAACAGCTGGACCCCCTGAAGGGGGTCACCGTCCGCGTCATAGGGCTGGAGGTCGCAGATCCGTTGACCGTTGTAGGTGAGCCCGTCGCGGTTGAGGGCGGGCCCGTAGCGGTCGACCGCTAGTGACGAGTAGTCGTTGTAGTTCTGGACTTCCGCGACGGCGGTCGGCCCGAGGAGTACCGCAAGCGAATTGAGGCCGAGCAGGACCAGGCGCTGGAACGTCGGACTGGGCCCGGACGTGTGACCGGGCCAGATCCGCCCTTGACCGATCCTGACCGAGATCACCACCGCGGCGAGCAGCACGAGGATGCCGATGAGCTGCCCGCCGATGCTGGGGATGAAGGTGCGCGGCCAGTTCCCGAACATCAGGTCAGCCACCTGGACTGCCACCCATGCGCGACACACCCACCACACGGGGCGCAGGACGACCAGGAAACTCCAGATGCCGTTCACGACTCCGGGCCGTGCCACGACACGCTCCCACCGGGCCCGCGAGCGGTCCAGCATCCCGGCGACATCCGGCAGCGCACGAGACCGCTCCGCGGGCTCGACCGCTGGCGGCAACCCGGCCGCGGCGCGAAGCTCGTCGGCGTAGGCCTCCGGCGTACCCACGATCATCTCGATCGAGACCTCGCCCTGGTGCGCCTGGACCTCTCCGTACTGGACCTCTCCGTACTGGACCTCTCCGGGCGGTTGCTGACCCCCGTGTTCGGCAACCAGCTCGGAGAGGTCGGCTTCGAGACCCTCGGTGAGCTCGTCGCGCACCTCGGGATCCAGATCGGACAGCCGGGCACGGACCCCGGCGACGAATACGGCGATCTCGGGCATCACATCGACGCTGGTGTTCATGCGGCAGCTCCTTGAGTGAGTAGTGCGGAAACCGTGGCGGCGAAGTTTCGCCAGTCGTCCGCCTGTCGCTTCAGCTGGTCCTCCCCGGCCGGGGTGATCCCGTAGTACTTGCGGTGCGGGCCCTCATCCGAGGGCACCACATAGGAGGTCAGAGCGCCCGCGGCGTAGAGACGGCGCAGGGTGCCGTATACCGACGCGTCCCCGACGTCGGCGAGCCCGCCGTGCCGGAGCCGGCGCACGATGTCGTAGCCATAGCCGTCGTCCTCACTGACCACGGCCAGGACGGCCAGATCGAGCACGCCCTTCAGCAGTTGGGTGGTATCCATGTTCACAGAGTATTACGTATTGCGCATTAGTTGGTCCAGCTGCCCGCCGGCGTGTCCTCGGACTGAATAGATATGCAGAGATGCGTATATGGTTTCCATCATGTCGAAGGTGCTCACCCACTTGCCGATCTCCGAACGAGTCGGAATCGCCTTCTCCGGCGGCCTGGACACCTCGGTGGCCGTCGCCTGGATGCGCGAGCGGGGCGCGATACCCTGCGCCTACACGGCCGATCTGGGGCAGCACGACGAGCCCGACATCGCATCCGTGCCGGGCCGGGCCACCGAGTACGGGGCCGAACTCGGCCGACTGATCGACTGTCGGCTGCCCCTGGTCACCGAAGGGTTGAGCGCGTTGCAGTGCGGCGCCTTCCACATCCGCAGTGCGGGCCGGACCTACTTCAACACCACTCCACTGGGCCGCGCGGTCACTGGGACGTTGCTGGTCCGGGCGATGGCCGAGGACTCGTGCGACATCTGGGGCGACGGTTCGACCTACAAGGGCAACGACGTCGAACGGTTCTACCGCTACGGCCTATTGGCAAATCCCGCCCTGCGGATCTACAAGCCCTGGCTCGACGCCGACTTCGTCGCCGAACTCGGAGGACGAGACGAGATGTCGGCCTGGCTGACCGAACGGGGACTCCCCTATCGCGACTCCGCCGAGAAGGCCTACTCCACCGACGCCAACATCTGGGGAGCCACCCATGAGGCCAAGCGACTGGAACACCTCGACGTCGGGTCGGAGATCGTCGACCCGATCATGGGCGTACGGTTCTGGGACTCCGATGTGGAGATCCTCGACGAGGACGTCACGGTGGAGTTCGCCCAGGGGCAGCCGGTGGCGATCGACGGTGTGGAGTACGCCGACCCGGTAGCGCTGGTCGGAGAAGCCAACCGGATCGGCGGACGGCACGGGCTCGGCATGTCGGACCAGATCGAGAACCGGATCATCGAAGCCAAGTCCCGCGGCATCTACGAGGCGCCGGGCATGGCCTTGCTGTGGATCTGCTACGAACGGCTCCTGAGCGCCATCCACAACGAGGATACGCTGGCCGGATACGCCGCCCAGGGACGGCGGCTCGGGCGGTTGCTCTACGAGGGCCGCTGGTTCGACCCGCAGTCGTTGATGCTCCGTGAGCCGATCCAACGCTGGGTGGCCTCCTCGGTCACCGGCACCGTGACGTTGCGGCTACGCCGCGGCGACGACTACTCCATCCTGGACACCGATGGCCCGGCGCTGTCCTATCACCCCGAGAAGCTGTCGATGGAGCGCACCGAGAACGCGGCGTTCGGCCCCACCGACCGGATCGGGCAACTGACCATGCGCAACCTCGACATCGCCGATAGCCGCGCGCGCCTGGAACAGTACTCCGCCACCGGGATCGTGGGCGCCGGCCACTTGGTCGGTGCCGTCGAGGCCGGCGGAGCGGAGGCCATCGCCGAGCGCGAGGTGCCGGCCGACTCCGAAGCCGTCGAGGAACTGCTGGAGGACGCCAGCTTCGACTTCGGCGCCGACTGACCGGACGAGACGGGAGCCGCGTCACTGTCGGCGACGAACCGCCCGGTACGCCGCGCGGGCGCTGATCGCCTGGGTTAACTCGTCGAGGACGACGGTGAAGAACTGCCGCCGATACCCCTGGTCGCTGACCGCGTACACGGTGAAGTAGAGCCCCGAGAACGCGGCGAGAAAGGCCGACACCTGCAACAGCTCCTGACTCAGGAGAAGCTCCTGGCTCAGGTACTCCAGCCCGAACAGCGGGTGGAGCACATCGATTCCGCTGAGCCACGCTTGAATCACCGCGGGGTCGATGGCGAGCGCGCCGAAGACCACGAAGAATGCGAACACCGACAGCGACAGCAGCAGCACCTGGATCAGCTGAGCGATCAGCAGCACCAGGATGAGATTGGCCTTCTCGAGTCCGGCGATATGGATGCCGTCGTGATCGAGGTCGGCCGCCGAGAGGTCACCGGCGGCCTCCGCCAGCGGCGTACCCAGGCAGCCGGCGCGGATCCGGTCGGCGTCGAGTTGCTCGTCGAACACGGCGAGCTCCTCGGGCAACTTGACCAGCAGGAAAGCGACCGCGACCGCGATGAAGAGCAGGATGGTGACCCACATTACGCCTCCGTCGAGTCGGGAGGCGACCTGCCAGACCTCGGTATTGATGAACAGGAAGGTAAGGAACAGCAGCAACAAGGGCAGCGCCCGGGTGATCAGCGGGAACAAGAGCCCGAGACTGCCCAGTACCCGGCGCGCCGCCCATCCGGTGATCACTCCGGCCCGCAGCTTGCCTGCCGCGTAGAGCGCCAGCATGACCAGCGTGAGCTGGCTGCCGACGATGAAGCCGGCCTCCACGGACGAACCGGCGAGAGCCAGGAGCACGCCGGCACCGGTCCCGGCAGCCGCGGAGACCGCCGACGCCGTCGTCAGTTGGCGACGACCGAGGCCGCGGCGCACATTCACCCGGATATCGTCCACGAAGTACGGCAGGCCACGAGCCACGAACCAGGCCTCTGGTTCGGTCAGGGACACAGTGCGTCTCTGGCACGGGTGACATCGTCCCGCATGGCCTTGATCAGGCTCTCGGCATCATCGAAGCGCACCATTCCACGCAAGCGGGCGATGAACTCGACCTCCACCGGAGTCTGGTAAAGCTCGAGATCAGAGCGATCCAGGACGTGGGCCTCGATCCGCCGTTCGCGATCGCCGTCGAAGGTCGGATTGGTGCCCACCGAGATCGCGGCCGGGTACCGCACCCCGCGGTCGAGAGTGCCGAACGTGCCCCCCCGGCTGCGCAGCCACCCGGCGTAGACCCCGTCGGCGGGAGCGGCCATGGCCGGTCCGATCGGAACGTTCGCGGTCGGGAAGCCGAGCTCTCGCCCGCGCTGCTCCCCGCGCATCACGGCGCCGCGCACCGCGAACGGGCGACCCAGAGCTTCGGCCGCGCCCTCGACGTCACCCGCCGCGAGGCACAACCGGATATAAGTCGAGGACCATACCTGCGGTCCGCCGTCGAGTTCGACCGGCACCGCTCGGAAGCCCCACCGTTTGCCGAGTTGATGAAGCAACGCCACGTCACCGCCGGCCCGGTGCCCGAACCGGAAGTTCGCGCCCACCACCACCAGCCGGGCCCGCAATACCTCGGAGACCACCTGCCGGGCGAACTGCTCGGGCGACCAGCGAGCCATCTCGAGATCGAACGGCAACACCAGGATCGCTGATGCTCCGGCCCGCTCGAGCAACTCGATCCGATCTTCGACCGTAGTGAGCATGCTGGGTGTGTGTTCGGGTCGCAGCACCGCCATCGGGTGTGGGTCGAAGATGACGGCGACCACGTTGCCGAGTCGGTGAGTCGCCGCCAACTCCCGGCACTGGGCGAAGACGTGTTGATGCCCTCGGTGGACGCCATCGAAGTTGCCGATCGTGACCACGCCGGGACTGAGGTCCTCGGACACCTCCCCCAGGGAACGCCACACCAGCACCCGGCAAGCCTCCCACACGCCGGGGCGTCACAAAAACATGCCGAAGCGTCACAGAGTGTGACGCCTCGGCCTGCTTTTGTGACGCCTCGGCGGTTAGCCGACGAAGACCGCGACCGGTCGGGCCGAAGCACCGGGTGTCGCGGAGCGATACAACGCCAGGAATTCACCGCCTTCGGTGAGCACCGCGGTCAGCTCCGGTAGCGCGGCATCGAGTGGCCGACCCGTCCGGGCATCCGCTTCCCCAGCCCGATCGATGATCCGGACCGGGAATGCCGTCCGCGCCGCCTCGGCGATGTCGATCAGTGCGAATCGGTCGGCGAGGTCCTCGAGCGTGGCGGCCCGGTCCAAGCCGAACGCCCCGACCGCCGTACGCCGCAGGGCGGTGAGATGGCCGCCGACCCCCAGCGTTGCGCCGAGATCTCTGGCAATGGCTCGGACATAGGTACCGCTGGAGCATCGCACCTGGATATCCACATCGAGGAACTCGTTGTCGTGCGCGCTCCCGGACCGCATGCCGCCGACCTCGAGCCGATGAATAGTCACCGGCCGGGGGGTGAGGGTCACGGACTCACCCGCGCGCACCCGGTCGTAGGCCCGGCGTCCGGCGACCTTGATCGCGGACACCGCGGTCGGAACCTGGTCGATGTCGCCGACGAATTCGGCGAGTGCGTCGGGTACTTGCGCCGGATCGATGGCGGCGGCCGAACGTCGTTCGACGACCTGGCCCTCGGCGTCGTCGGTAACGGTGGAGATCCCCAGCCGGATGGTGGCGTCGTACGATTTGTCGCGCGATGCCAGGTGCCCCAGGAGTCTGGTCGCCCGGTTCACGCCCAGCACTAGGACTCCGGTCGCCATCGGATCGAGGGTGCCGGCATGGCCCACCTTGCGGGTGCCGGCCAGCCGTCGGACCCGGTTGACGACGTCATGGGAGGTCAACCCAGCCGGCTTGTCGACCACAACCACACCAGAACTAGTCTCCTGGCTCGTCGAACTCAGCCTCCTCCCGCCTTCGGTACGGATCGACATCGCCGGCATACGAGGCGTTGGCCGCCGCCGCTGCCACGGCCTCGTCGGACGCGCGGGCCGCCGCGAGCACCTCGTCCAGATGGCGGGCGCTCTCAGGCAGGGCGTCTCGTACGAACGTCAACGACGGCACATGCCGCATTCCCAACTGCTTTCCTACCTCCGAACGCAACAAGCCCTTGGCCGACTCCAGGGCGGCAGCGCTCGTGGCCTCGGCGGCCTCGTCACCGAGGACGGTGTAGAAGACAGTTGCCTGCTGGCCGTCCCCGGTCACTCGGACCTCGGTGATCGTGACGAAGCCGAGTCGCGGGTCCTTGACCCGTCGTTCCAGCATCTCCGCCACGATCACCTGGATCCGGTCGGCGATCTTGCGCACTCGTGGACTGGTCATGCCTGCCGTGGGATCTCCTTCAGCTCGAACGCCTCGACCACGTCACCCTCCTTGATATCGGAGTAGTTGCGCAGCACCAGACCACATTCGAAGCCCTCGCGGACCTCGCTGGCGTCGTCCTTCTCACGCTTGAGCGAGGCGAGCTCGAGATTATCGGCAACCACGGCGCCGTCTCGAACCAAGCGCACCTTGGCGTTGCGGCGGAGGGCGCCGGAGGTGACCATGCAGCCGGCGATATTGCCGACCTTGGAGGAACGGAAGATCGCGCGGATCTCCGCTTGGCCCAGAGTGGCCTCCTCGAACTCCGGCTTGAGCATGCCCTTCAGCGCCGACTCGATCTCCTCGATCGCCTGGTAGATCACCGAGTAGTAGCGAATCTCGACGCCCTCCTTCTCGGCCAGCTCGGTCGCCTTGCCCTGGGGCCTGACGTTGAAGCCGATGATGATCGCGTCCGAGGCCGCGGCCAACATGACGTTGGTCTCGGTGATCGCGCCGACACCGCGGTCGATCACCCGCAGGGATACCTCGTCGCCGACATCGATCTTGGCCAACGAGTCCTCCAGCGCTTCGACCGAGCCGGACACATCGCCCTTGAGGATCAGATTGAGTTCCTGGCTCTCGCCCTGCTCCATCGATGCCATGAAATCCTCGAGCGTGCGCCGCACGCGACGCTGCGCCTGCATGGCCGCGCGCTCGCGGGCCTCTCGCTTCTCCGCGATCTGGCGCGCCGTCCGATCGTCGTCGACCACCAGGAAATTCTGACCGGCGCCCGGAACCGCGGTCAGGCCCAGCACCATGGCCGGGCGCGACGGGTCGGCCTCGGTGATGTTCCCGCCGTGCTCGTCGAGCATCGCCCGGACCCGGCCGTGCGCCGGCCCCGCCACGATCGTGTCGCCGACCTTCAGCGTCCCGCGCTGGACCAACACGGTGGCCACCGGTCCGCGACCGCGGTCCAGATGCGCCTCGACGACCAGGCCCTGGGCGTCCTGGCGGGGGTTCGCCCGAAGATCCAGCGAAGCGTCCGCGGTGAGCACGATGGCTTCGAGAAGCTTGTCCAGGTTGAGCTCGGACTTGGCGGAGACGTCGACGAACATCGAGTCGCCGCCGTACTCCTCCGGAATGAGACCGTAGTCGGTGAGCTGGCCGCGCACCTTGGTCGGATCGGCATCCGGCTTGTCGATCTTGTTGACCGCGACGACGATGGGGACCTCCGCCGCCTTGGCATGGTTGAGCGCCTCGATCGTCTGCGGCATCACGCCGTCGTCGGCGGCAACCACCAACACCGCGATGTCGGTCGCCTTCGCGCCACGAGCACGCATCGCCGTGAATGCCTCATGGCCCGGCGTGTCGATGAAGGTGATCTTGCGATCCGCGCCGTCGACATCGGTGTGCACCTGGTAGGCGCCGATGTGCTGAGTGATCCCACCGGCTTCGCGGTCGACGACATCGGCGTTGCGCAATGCGTCGAGCAGCTTGGTCTTGCCGTGATCGACGTGCCCCATCACCGTCACCACCGGCGGTCGCACCTCGAGGTCGTCCTCGACTCCGTCATCGGACCCGAACTCCAGGTCGAAAGACTCCAGCAGTTCGCGGTCTTCGTCCTCCGGGGAGACCACCTGGACCACGTAGTTGAGTTCGTCGCCCAGCAATTCGAGGGTCTCGTCGCCGACCGACTGAGTGGCGGTCACCATCTCGCCGAGATGGAACAACATCTGTACGAGCGACGCCGGATCCACGCCGATCTTGTCCGCGAAGTCGGTCAAGGACGCCCCGCGAGCGAGGCGAATCGTCTCGCCGCTGCCCTTGCGGACTCGCATCCCGCCGATCGTGGGAGCCTCCATGTTGTCGAACTCTTGACGACGCTGGCGCTTGGACTTGCGGCCACGCCTGGACGGTCCGCCCGGACGCCCGAACGCTCCCTGGGTCGACCCCCGGCCTCCCGGACGTCCCCCCCCAGGACGACCGCCGCCGGGCGGCGGCCCGAATCCGCCGGGGGCGCCACCGCGATTGGGCGCACCTCCGGCGCCGGACCGACCGGGGGCACCGCCGCGCGCGGGCGTGCCCGGACGTCCGGGCGCGCCGGGTCGCCCCGGCGCTCCGGGACGACCGGAGCCGAATGCCGCGGGAGACTTGGGCATCATCGCGGGGTTGGGGCGCGGCATCCCCTCACGGTTGGCGGCGGGCCGAGCATCGAGGTCTTCGTCGCGGTCCACCCGTGGCGCCGGGCGCCGGCCCATTCCCTGACTCGGCGCGAACGGATTGTTCCCGGGCCGCGGAGCGCCGGGCCGAGGAGTCGGCTTCGGCCCCGAACTCGATGTCGGGGTCGGGGTCGGTCCGGGGCTCACCGTCGGATCGCCGCCCGCCGGCGGCGGCTCGGGCTGCTTGGCGCGGGCGGCCGGAGCGAGGTCACCGCGATCGTCGGCCTCGCCCGGTCGAGCGGGTTCCGCGACAGCGGGCTTGGGCGCGCCCGGTACGACACGCGGTCCGGGCTTCGGTGAGGCCGGCCGGTCCGCGACCGGCACGTTCTCCGTGGGCTCCTGGAGCGTCGGCTTCTGCGGAGCCACCGGTTGAGGCCCGGATTCGTGAGGCACCGGCCGATCCTGCGCTGCCTTCTCCACCGGCTTGCTCGGCACCGCCGGGGCGGGAGCGGCCGCATCGGCGGCGGCCTTGAGCTTCTCGCCGTATTCCTTCTTGAAGCGCATCTCGACGGGCAGTTCGACGGTCGAGGATGGCGACTTGACGAACTCGCCCATCTCTTTGAGCTTCTCGAGAACGAACTTGCTCTCGACTCCGTACTCTTTCGCGAGTTCGTGGACTCGGGTTTTGGCCACGGGTTCCTCGGGCTCCTTCTGGCCCGGGTCCCAGGCGAACTAGGAGCGGACCGGTAGTGGTGAAGCGGTTGTCGACAGACTCATCGGTTAGTACTCATCGAGTGCTCATGAGCTGCTGCTCCAGTTTCTTTCGGTGCTGCATCAGGTCGGGTTGGGCGAACTGCCGAGATACCTCTCGACCTCGGCGCTCGCCGGGCTTACCTGCGCGCGCAGTGCGCGCGGGAGTGCCCGTCGCCGAGTGGCCAGCCGATAACAGCCGACACTCAGATGAAGATAAGCGCCGCGGCCGTCCGCGATCCGAGTCGGATCCGGGACGGCGACCAGGTCTTGGCCAATGCCCATTCCAACCACGATTCGCAACAGCTCGCTCTTGGGGGCCCGCTCCCGGCAACCGACGCAGGTCCTGACCTGTGACAACGGTGTTGGATCGGGTATCGACTGACGTTCGCGGACCACCAGCGAAAACTCTAGCGCCTCGTCGACGAATACCCGAATACCCACCCTCGGTCGGCGGAGGTCAGGATCCTTCCTCGTCGGACTTGATGTCGATCCGCCAGCCGGTCAGCCGAGCGGCCAGTCGTGCGTTCTGGCCCTCTTTCCCGATCGCGAGTGAGAGCTGGTAGTCAGGCACCACGACCTGTGCCGACTTGGTCTCCGGAGCCACGATCCGCACCGAACTCACCCGAGCCGGCGAGAGCGCTTGCGCCACGAATTCCGCGGGGTCCGCCGACCAGTCGACGATATCGATCTTCTCGCCGTGCAGTTCGGCCATCACGTTGCGGACCCGTTGTCCCATCGGCCCGATGCAGGAGCCTTTCGCATTGACCCCCGACACCGTGCTGTGCACCGCGATCTTGGTCCGATGACCGGCCTCACGGGCGATGGCCGCGATCTCCACCGTGCCGTCGGCGACCTCGGGCACCTCCAAGGCGAACAACGTCCGGACCAGGTTGGGATGCGTGCGCGAGAGCGTCACCTGGGGTCCGCGCATCCCCTTACGCACCGAGATGACCAGGCATTTGATCCGATCGCCGTGCCGGTAGACCTCCCCGGGAACCCGCTCACCGAGAGGTAGCAGTGCCTCGATCTTTCCCAGGTCGATCAACACGTCGTCGGGGTTGCGACCCTGCTGGATGACGCCGGAGACGATGTCGCCCTCCTTGCCGGAGAACTCCCCGAACCGAACCTCGTCCTCGGCGTCGCGCAGGCGCTGCAGCATGATCTGCTTGGCCGTGGTGGCGGCGATCCGGCCGAAACCTTCCGGAGTGTCGTCGTACTCACCGATCCGATTGCCTTCGTCGTCGATCTCGGCGGCCAGCACCGAGACATGGCCGGTCTTACGGTCCAGCTCGACCCGAGCCCGCTCCCGCGCTCCCGGAGTCTTGTGGTAGGCCGTCAGCAAGGCCTGCTCGATGGCGTCGACCAAGACGTCGAAGGAGATCTCCTTCTCCCTCTCCAGCATTCGCAGGATGCTCAGGTCGATGTCCATCAGGCGCTACCTTCCGCAGTGAGCGCGGCCCTCGGGTCCGGCCGATTGAACTCCACCTGGACCAATGCCCGACGGATCTGGTCATAGCCGACCGTACGGGACTGCCCCGAGTCGTCGATCGTGGCCGCCCGCTCATCGGCCTTCAAGATCCGCCCGGTCAATCGGTCGGAGGTCACTGTCGTGACCTCGACCAACCGGCCGACATTGCGCCGCCAATGTCTCGGCGCGCTCAGCGGCCGGTCCACTCCGCGCGAAGTGACCTCCAACGTGTACGGACGCTCCCCCAGCAGATCTGCGTCGTCGAGCGTCGCCGAGATGACCGCGGTGGCGTCGGCGATGTCGTCCATGCTCGGGCCGGCATCGGAGTCGACCGCGATCCGAAGCACTCGGCGCGTGCCCGCCGTGGCGATTTCGACCGCCTCGAGGTCGAGGCCGAGATTTGTCAAGCGACCCTCGACCACGGAGGCGATCAGATCAGGATTAGGTGCCGGACTCATGGCTGATCGGCTCTCCTTGTGCTGTTGTTCGGGATACGAATACTAGTGCCTGAAGCGGATCGCACCCCGCCAGCCCGGCTCGAAGCCAACCGATGCCGGTATCCTCGCGCGTGTGCCCGACCGGTCTATGCCAGCGTCAGCCAGCCGTCGGTCCGTGATCGGCACTATCGCGATCGCCGCCGTGCATGCGGCGGCCGGCTGCACCCGGTCGCGTCCCGATCCGACCGGTCCGGACCCGACGTCGCCCGCGGGCCAGGTGACGACTCGGCCTGATCCGGCGCTGCGGCGCGCGATCGACCTGGTGACCGAGCAGTACGAACTGATCGAGGCAACCATCGCAGGAGTCCCGCGGATCCGCGGCCGACTCACCGCACTGGCCGGCACTTCTGGCGCCCACCAACGGTTCCTCGCGGATCTGTCGGAACCCGGGGAGGCCGCTGGGACTCGGACCGGGGCGGATCCGGCCGCCTCGTCCGCACACTCCGGTACCCGGGAAACCCTGTCCCGGGCAGACGCGGTGCAGGCGGTCCAGCGATCCATCGACGACTATCGGCCGGCGCTGGCCGAACTCGTTCTCGTCGCACGGGACGGTTCCCTGGCTCGCGCCTTGGCGAGCATGCTGGCGGGTACGGCGCAGGCCGTCCGGATAGCCGCTCTGTCCTGGCCTCCGAAGCCCCAGTACCCGCCAGGCGCTCCGGAGGGGGATATCGGAGCTTCGGAGCGGTCGGCCCTCCGCCGGACTCTGGAGGGCGAGCACGCCGCACTGTGGTGGCACGGCCTGATCGGAAGCCGAACCTCGATCAGCCGACAACGAGAACTCTACGAGTCCATCGCTCGCGCCTATGCGACTCATCGCGCTCGCCGGGATCAGCTGGTCGTGCTCTTCGACCGGCTCGGGGAACCCCCTCCGGCCGCACAACCGGCCTACCCACTGACCTCCAAGCTGGCCACCGGTCTCAGCTCACGCGGAGAGCTCACGGCGGCGGCCGCGGAGGTTGCGCACGGTTGCGCCCGGACCTACGCCTGGCTGATCGCTCAGGCACCACCCGGAGTCGAAGCCCTGCCTGGGAGCCGGTGGTGGGCGCTGTCGGCGCTGGAGGAGATCTCACTCCGCGAACTCGCGCTCCAGGGAACCCCCGAGAACTTCCCTGGAGCAAGCGAGCTTGCGAACCCCTGACGAGCTGGTTTCATGCTCTCGCACAAAACTGCATCTGCGCTCCTCACGGCAGCCGCAAGTTCGTGCAATGCAAATTCTCGCAATACTTGCCGCCAGCACGGCCACCAGCTGGCGTGCGATCTTGTCCGGGCCGACTCAGGACCAACCCTCCAGGATCGCCGTGATCTCGCTCAGCCGGCCGATCGTCGCGTCCGGCACTCCCGTCGAGTGCCCGAGCTGCTCGGCCGGAATAGCACTGTGCGGCACGTGGATCGCCCGCATCCCGACTGCCTGTGCCCCCCAGATGTCCTCGAATAGCCGGTCCCCGACGTAGACACAGCGACCGGGCTCATGCACGCCGACCGTGCTCATCGCCGCGGCGAAAGCTCGCGGCGAGGGCTTGGCATGTCCGAGTTCGCTGCTGTACACGGCGCCGTCGATCAGTTCCGCCACGCCGTCGCGTTCGAAGATCCGGGTATGCGCCGCGGCCGGCCAGACGGTGTTGGAGAGCACACCGACTTTGAGTCCCCGATGCCGCAAGTCCTCAAAGAGTGGTCCTACCTCGGGATCGGTGTAGGTGTGCGATTCCCAGAACTCGTAGTACTCGGCCAGTAGGTCGACGTCGTGAGCCAGGCCGGCCTCGGCGAAGATGTCGCCGATCGTCGCGCTTCGCTGATGATCGCGGGACCGCGCCCACACTACCGAGTTCGCGGCTGCCAGCGCCTCCGCGTGACCGGACCGGGTCCGGCGATCCGTACCGGGCACGGCCGCGGCCAGCGCGTGTGCTTCGGCGGCGAAGTCGATGTCGTGCCACGGCGTCAGCGTGCCACCCCAGTCGAACAGCACCGCCGCGATCGCGCTGCCGGGATCAGCCGACGCCACCGGTCCGACTCGCTTCGCTCATCGTTGTTCTCTCGCTCGCAGTTCGAGCGCCGGGTCACGGTCGGTGGGAACGTGCAGACCGACGCGCTCTCTCGCGTCGCTCAGCCTCATTTTCTCGCTCGCAGTTCGAGCGGACCCTTGCCGTCGGCGTTCGGGTGCGGGCCGCCGCGCTCTCTCGCGTCGCTCAGCCTCATTTTCTCGCTCGCAGTTCGAGCGGACCCTTGCCGTCGGCGTTCGGGTGCGGGCCGCCGCGCTCTCTCGCGTCGCTCAGGCCGACCTCGTTGAGCAGGCGCTGCACCGCGCTGGCCACCTCGATTTCGACACGCGTTCCGGAACGGCGGTCCTTGACATCGATCTTCCCCGCGGCCAGACCCCGTCCGACGGTGACGATCGTGGGCACCCCGATGAGTTCGGCGTCCTTGAACTTGACCCCGGGGCTGACCTTGCGTCGGTCGTCGTAGAGCACCACCACCCCATGCCGGCTCAACTCCGCGGCCAGGAGTTCCGCGGCCGCGAATACCGCGTCCTGCTTCCCGGTGGCTACGATGATCAAGTCTGCCGGCGCGACCTCACGCGGCCAGCACAGCCCCCACTGGTCGTGAGTGTTCTCGGCGATCGCGGCTACCGCGCGAGAGGGCCCGATGCCGTACGAGCCCATGGTGACCGTGACCAGCCGGCCGTTCTCGTCGAGGACCTGGAGACCGAGCGCCTCGGCGTACTTGGTCCCGAGCTGGAAGATGTGGCCCATCTCGATGCCGCGGGCGGTCTCCAGGAGCCCCTGGTCGCATTGCGGACACGGATCGCCGTCGCGCACCTCGGCTGCCTCGATGGTTCCGTCCGGCGCGAAGTCGCGACCGGCCACGAGATCGAGCACGTGGCTGCCGGCCAGATCCGCTCCGGTCACCCAGCTGGTCCCGGTCGCGACACGGGGGTCGACCAGATAGCGAATACCGGTCAAGCCCGACTCCCCCAGCGTTGCCGGGCCGATGTACCCCTTCACGAGCGCCGGATGCCGGTCGAACTCCACGTCGCCCATCGGTTCGACCTCGATCGGCTCGAGCCGACCCTCGAGTCGCTTCTGATCCACTTCCCGATCGCCGGGAAGGCCGATCGCGAGCGGCACCCTGGTGCCGTCGGGGTGCTTCAACATCACCAGGACGTTCTTCAGGGTGTCACCGGCGACCCAGTCACGGTCGGCGCGCGGGAAATGCTCGTTCAGGTGGCCTACCAGGGTGTCGATGGTGGGAGTATCCGGCGTCTTCTCTACCCGGGCTTCCGGCAGGGATGCGATCTCGACGGCCGACAATGCCGCCGGTGGCCGGACCCGCACCGCCTCCACGTTGGCGGCATAGTCACAGTTCCCGCACCGGACATAGGTGTCTTCGCCCGCGTCCGCTCGGGCGAGGAACTCCTCGCTCCCGGATCCTCCCATGGCGCCCGAGGTCGCCTTGACGATCGTGTAGTCGAAACCGAGCCGGTCGAAGATCCTGATGTAGGCGGCACGATGGGCCGCGTACGACTTCTGCAGCCCCGCGTCGTCGATGTCGAACGAGTAGGAGTCCTTCATCACGAACTCCCGGCCTCGCAGGAGACCTGCGCGGGGCCGCGCCTCGTCGCGGTACTTGGTCTGAATCTGATAGATCGACAGCGGCAGGTCCTTGTACGACGAGTAGAGGTCCTTCACCAGCAAGGTGAACATCTCCTCGTGCGTGGGCCCCAGCAGGTAGTCGTTGTCCTTGCGATCGGTGAGCCGGAACAACCCCGAGCCGTACTCGGTCCAGCGCCCGGTGGCCTCATAGGGCTCGCGAGGCAGAAGCGCCGGGAAGTGAACCTCCTGAGCACCCATCGCGTCCATCTCGTCACGAATGATCTGCTCGATCCTGCGGAGCACTCGATAGCCGAGCGGCAGCCAGGAGTACAGACCCGGCGCGACCCGCCGGATGTATCCGGCACGGACCAGCAGGCGGTGACTCGGCACCTCGGCATCGGCCGGGTCATCGCGCAGCGTACGGACGAACAAGGTCGACATGCGCAAGATCATGCGGGCAAGGCTACTTACTGAAACATCACCGTGCCGAACCTGGCCGACTCGAGGAATCCGCAGCGCGCGTAGGCACGTCGCGCCGCGAGGTTCCAATCGTTGACGTAAAGCGACGCGACCGGAGCGATGTGGTCGTGGATATGCCGGACCACCGAGGCGATCGCCGGTGCGGCAAGGCCGTGACCCCGATACCGCGGGCTGACGTAGACGCCCTGGATCTGGGCGGCCGAGGGTGTCGCGCACGCTACTTCGGCCTTGAACACGACCTGCCCCTCCTCGATCCGGACGAACGACCACTGCCGTTCCACGAGTTGCCCGATGCGTACCCGATAGTGCTCCCCACCGGGACCGCTCTCCGGCGAGATCCCGACCTCCTCGGTGTACATCGCGACACACGCGGGGTACAGCAGACCCAAGTCCGCCGGCGTACTCAGCCGAACCGCCGGATCCGCCGCGATCGCCGGGCTGCTGCTGATCTCGAGGTGCGGCTGCCCCATCCGCAGATCCCGCGGGGCACGTCGTCGCTCGCCCATCACGTCGAACAACGTCCGCACCGCCGCCTGTGGACCGAAGATCGTCGAGATCGGACTGTGCTTCTCGTTGGCACGCCGACCGAATGCCTCGGCGTCCGCGACGGTCGCCTGAACCGGCACCAGGTTGGCCCCGACATGGCAGGCGGCCACCAGTCCGCCGCCCTCGAACCGACCCCAGATCTCGCCACCCAGCCACCGAGGCTCGAGCTTGCTGGACCGTGCCCGGTATTCCGTGAAGACATTGACGACCGGGTCCTGGCCACTGAGTTCGACGAACGAGTCGAGGTCTGCTGGCCCCAGAGGTCGGATGTCAGCGGTCGCGACACTCATTCACGGAACTGCCATCTTCAGGAGACCGCCATGTCACGACACCGTCACTGCGGGTGCCGCACCGTCGACCGGCTCCATGTTCGCCGCCAGCCGCATCGCCTCATCGATCAACGTCTCGACGATCTGCGCCTCCGGGACGGTCTTGATCACCTCGCCCTTGACGAAGATCTGCCCCTTGCCGTTGCCCGACGCCACCCCGAGATCGGCTTCGCGCGCTTCTCCCGGGCCGTTCACCACGCATCCCATGACCGCGACCCGCAGCGGCACCTCCAGCCCGTCGAGACCGGCGGTCACCCGCTCGGCGAGGGTGTAGACGTCGACCTGCGCCCTGCCACACGACGGGCACGAGACGATCTCCAGTCGCCGCGGCCGCAGGTTGAGCGACTCCAGGATCTGCAGTCCGACCTTCACTTCCTCCACCGGAGGGGCCGACAGCGACACCCGGATGGTGTCACCGATTCCCTGGCTCAACAAGGCCCCGAAGGCGACCGAGGACTTGATGGTTCCTTGAAAGGCCGGCCCGGCCTCCGTGACACCCAGGTGCAGGGGCCAGTCTCCGGCCTCGGCAAGCAGTTCGTAGGCCCGCACCATCACCACCGGGTCGTTGTGCTTGACCGAGATCTTGAAGTCCTCGAATCCGTGCTCCTCGAAGAGCCCGGCCTCCCAGACCGCGGACTCGACCAACGCTTCCGGAGTTGCCTTGCCGTACTTCTCCAGGAGCCGCTTGTCCAGCGAGCCGGCGTTCACCCCGATCCGGAGAGACGTCCCCCTGGCCTTGGCCGCCGCCGCGATCTGTCCGACCTGGTCGTCGAACTGCCGGATGTTACCGGGATTGACACGGACCGCCGCGCACCCGGCGTCGATCGCGGCGAACACGTACTTGGGCTGGAAGTGGATGTCGGCGATCACCGGTATCTGCGACTTGCCGGCGATCGCGGCCAGCGCGTCGGCGTCGTCCTGGCTGGGGCAGGCCACCCGCACGATGTCGCAGCCTGCCGCGGTCAGTTCGGCGATCTGCTGCAGAGTGGAGTTCACGTCCGCGGTCACGGTGGTGGTCATCGACTGCACCGAGATCGGATGGTCGCTGCCTACGCCGACCTTGCCGAGAGTGATCTGCCTGGTCCTTCGGCGCGGCGCCAGCACCGGCGCCGGCAATCCCGGCATCCCCAGACCTACTGTCACGACGACTAGCCTACGCGCGGCTACGAGGGCAGGTGAACCGGCACCACGAGATCGCCGACGATCAAGATCATCCCCATCAGCAGCAGCGCTCCCGCCACCACGTAGGCAACGGGCAACAACTTGGCGACATCCGCGTATCCCGGGTCGGGTCGTCGGGTCAGCCTCGCGAAGCCACGTCGCCCGGCTTCGTACAGGGCACCGGCGACGTGCCCGCCATCGAGCGGCAACAGCGGGATGAAGTTGAACATGCCGATGAACAGGTTGAAACCGGCGACGATCAGCATCAGGAAGACGACCTTCTCCTGGGTGGTGAACGCGTCACTCGACGCGGTCTCGCCGGCCAGCCGACCACCGCCGACGACGCTGACCGGACCTTCCGGATCGCGCTCCTCCAGACCCAGGATCGCCAGGCCCACATGCCCGACCTTGGCCGGCAAGCTGACCAACGCCTCGATCGTGTCGAGCGTCATCGACCCCATCTGCTCGGCGGTGTACCAGGGGCCGCCGGTAGCCGGTTCAGCCACCGGCGAGACGCCGAGAAAGCCGACCTGCACCAACGTGTCGTCGGCCGCGGACGCCGGTCGCGCCTCGACCGTGGTGTTGGTCCGGGCCGTGAGTACTTCACCGTCGCGAACGAACCTAATCTCGGCGGCGCCGTCTTCGTTGCCGCGGATCAGCCGCTGCAGGTCGGCCCACCGGGAGACCTGCTGCTCGTTGAACCCGACGATCCGATCCCCGGCCTGCAGGCCGGCCTGGACCGCCGGGGTCACCGGATCCGACCCGGTGCACTCACGACCGTCCTCGGCGTAGGGAACCACGCACTGGGAGACGTAGCCGATGCTCATCGTGGCCCGTGCGTCCGCCGGATTGCCGAAGGTCGCGAACACCGCCCAGAAGACGAGGAAGGCAATCGCCAGGTTCACCACCGGACCGCCCGCCATCACGACGACCTTCTTCCACCAGGCCATCTTGTAGAACAGCCGGTCGGAGTCCTCAGGACCGATCAGATCCCACTCGGCGGCGCGGGCGTCGGAGATGATCTGGGTGAAGAGCCCGGTGCTGGACCTGCGGACCCGCAGCGTCCCGGCCGACTCGGCGCGGTGCTGATCGGGCTGCTTGTCGGCGTCCCGGGCCGGCGGCAGCATGCCGACGATCTTGACGAAGCCGCCGAGCGGGATCGCCTTGATGCCGTACTCCGTCTCTCCGCGTTGCCGCGACCAGACCGTCGGGCCGAAGCCGACGAAGTACTGAGTGACCTTGCCGCCGAACCGTTTGGCGGGAATCATGTGGCCGAGTTCGTGCAGGCCGATGGAGATCAGGATCGAAATGAAGAACACCAGGACCCCGAGGGTGTAGAGCAGGGTGGTCATCGAGTGGCCAAACCTTTCGCGATCAGCCGAGTTGCCCCGGCACGAGCCCGGCGATCCGCGTCGAGTACGTCGGTCACGGTGAGCCCCTTCGAGGGTACGCCACCGGTGGTGGCCGGCGGCGAGTCGGCAGGCGTCGAGAACTCGGCGAGTACGGCGGCGATCGTGGGCACGATGTCGGTGAAGCGGATGCGACCGGCTCGGAACTCCGCCACGCACACCTCGTTCGCGGCGTTGTAGACCGCGGGGGCTGTTCCGCCGGACTCACCGGCACGGCGCGCCAACCCGACCGCCGGGAATGCCTGGTCGTCGAGCGGGAAGAACTCCCACGACTGCGGCCGCGTCCAGTCGACCGCCGCCGCGGCATCGGGCACCCGGTCCGGCCAGGACAGACCGAGGCTGATCGGGATCAGCATGCTCGGTGGGCTGGCCTGGACCATCGTGGAACCATCGGTGAACTCCACCATCGAGTGCACCACCGATGACGGATGGACGACAACCTCGATGCTGTCGAACGGTACCCCGAAGAGCAGGTGCGCCTCGATCACTTCCAGTCCCTTGTTGACCAGAGTCGCCGAGTTGATGGTGACCACCGGCCCCATGTCCCAGGTCGGATGAGCCAGCGCCTCGGTCGGAGTCACGTCATCGAGTTCGGCACGTGAGCGACCACGGAACGGGCCACCGCTCGCGGTGAGTATCAATCGCCGCACCTCGCCGGCCACCCCCGCCCGCAAGCACTGCGCGAGAGCCGAATGCTCGCTGTCGACCGGCACGATCTGGCCCGGTCCGGCCAACGCGGTTACCAACGGGCCGCCGATGATCAGCGACTCCTTGTTGGCCAGGGCCAGCGTGTTGCCGGCCTCGATGGCGGCGAGCGTGGGCCGGAGTCCGACCGCGCCGGTGATCCCGTTGAGCACGACGTCCGCTTGCCGGCCCGCCGCCTCTACGCTGGCGTCCTCGCCCAGTCCGGAGAACGCCGGCCCGAACTCGCCCACCTGGGCATCGAAGAGGTCCCGGCGAGCACCGCCCGCGGTCAGGCCGACGACCCGGAACCGGTCCGGGTTCGCCCGAACGATCTGCAATGCCTGAGTCCCGATCGAACCCGTGGACCCCAGGATCACGACGTCGCGGCGACTCACCCTCCATTGTCCCCACACCACGCCGAGACGTCACAAATGCAGGCCGAGGGGTCACAAAAGCACGTGTTTTTGTGACCCCTCGGCCTGCATTTGTGACATCTCGGCCTAGCGGCGGAGCACCGGGGTCAGGGTCGTGAGCACGTCCGGGTCCTCGATGGTCGAGGGGACGACGGGATCGGAGCCGTCGGCGATCTCCCGCATGGTCTTGCGCAGGATCTTGCCGGACCGCGTCTTCGGCAACGCCGCCACCACCGAAACCCGTCTGAACGCCGCCACCGGTCCGATCTGCTCGCGAACCATCGCCACCAATTCTGCCTGGAGCACGTCAGAGTCGGTCTCCACGCCGGCCTTGAGCACCACGAGGCCGCGCGGCACCTGGCCCTTGAGGTCGTCCGCAACCCCGATCACGGCGCATTCGGCAACCACCGGATGCTGAGCGATCACCGCTTCCATCGACCCCGTGGACAACCGGTGGCCGGCCACGTTGATCACGTCGTCGGTACGGCCCATGACATAGAGGTACCCGTCGTCGTCGAGGTAGCCGCCGTCGCCGGACACGTAGTGGCCGGGATAGGCCTCGAGGTACGACGCCACGAACCGGTCGTCGTCACCCCACAGCGTGGGCAGGGTTCCCGGCGGCATCGGCAGCTTGAGGCACAACGCCCCCTCGGTGCCGGCTGGCACGGGTTCGCCGTCCTCGTCGAGCACCCGGACGTCGTACCCGGGCACCGGCACCGAGGGCGAGCCGGGCTTGATCGGCATCGGAGCCAGACCGCGCAGGTTGGCCGCGATCGGCCACCCGGTCTCGGTCTGCCACCAGTTGTCGATCACCGGCACGCCCAGTCGCTCGGTCGCCCAGTGATAGGTGGCCGGGTCGAGTCTCTCGCCGGCCAGGAACAGGTGGCGCAGCGAACTCAGGTCACGCCCGGCGAGCAGCGTGCCGGCCGGATCCTCCTTCTTGATCGCCCGGATCGCGGTCGGCGCCGTGAACAGCCCGGTCACGCCGTACTCCTCGATCACCCGCCAGAAGGCGCCGGCATCGGGCGTGCCGACCGGCTTTCCCTCGTACAACACGGTGGTGGCGCCGGCGATCAACGGCGCGTAGACGATGTAGGAATGCCCGACCACCCAGCCGACGTCGGAGGCCGACCACCAGACATCGCCGGCTCGGGCGTCGTAGATGGCGGGCAACGACCAGGCCATGGCCACCGCGTGACCTCCGTTGTCACGGACGATGCCCTTCGGCTTCCCGGTCGTTCCGGAGGTGTAGAGGATATAGAGCGGATCGCCGGAAGCGACCTCGACGCAGGGAGCCGGGTCTGCCTTCCCGATCGCCATCATCGCGTCCCAGTCGAGGTCGCGGCCGGGGACCAGTTCCGCGGTCGACTGTGCCCGCTGCTTCAGTACGACGGCCGCCGGCTGGTGCTCGGCCAACTCCAGCGCGCGGTCGAGCATCGGCTTGTACTCGACAATCCGGCCCGGCTCGATCCCGCACGAACCGGTCACCACCACCCTGGGCCGCGCGTCGTCGATGCGCACCGCGAGTTCGGCGGGCGCGAACCCGCCGAAGACCACCGAGTGCACGGCTCCGATCCGGGCACACGCCAACATCGCCACCACGGCCTCGGGAATCATCGGCAGGTAGATGATGACCCGGTCACCGGCACCGACACCCAGTGAGGTGAGTACCCCGCCGAAGGCGGCGACCTCGGCGAGCAGGTCGGCGTAGCTGATCCGGCGCTTGGTCTGGGTCACCGGAGAGTCGTAGATCAGCGCGATCTGGTCGCCCCGCCCGCTGACGACGTGTCGGTCGAGGGCGTTGAAGCAGGTGTTGAGTGTCGCGCCCGGGAACCATCGGTAGTGCGGCGGCGCCGAGTCGTCCAGTGCCCGGATCGGCTTCTTGATCCAGTGCACCGACCCGGCCTGCTCGCTCCAGAACCGATCCGGGTCGTCCAGCGAGGAACGGTGTGTCTCGAGGTACTGGTTCCGGGCGCCCGTCACATGACCGTCCACCGCGCCATCCTCGCCGGTCGACACCGACCTGGTCCAGTGGCAGCGTGACCGGAAAGCGGTCTATCCACGACCGCAACCGGTTAGCAAGCGATCTGGCTTGGGAATACTGTGGAGAGCATGACTGAGTTGGCCACAGGTGGTCCGAACATCCCGCAGGTCCGCAATCTCGTTACGGTGATTCCCGGCCCCAAGTCGAGTGAACGCCTGGCGCGGAAGAAGGCGTACGTCGCCGACGGAGTCGGTACCGCGCTACCGGTATTCGTCACCGCGGCCGGCGGCGGGATCGTCCAGGATGTCGACGGCAACTCGCTGATCGACCTGGGCTCCGGGATCGCGGTGACGACGGTCGGCAACGCGGCCCCGGAGGTTGTCCGCCGGGTGCAGGACCAGGTGGCCAGGTTCACCCACACGTGTTTCATGGTCACCCCGTACGACCTCTACGTCGATGTCGCGGAGGCGCTCAGCGACCTCGCCCCCGGAGACCACGCCACGAAGTCGGCGCTGTTCAACTCCGGCGCCGAAGCCGTCGAGAACGCGGTCAAGGTGGCTCGTTCCTTCACCGGCCGCAACGGAGTCGCGGTGTTCGATCACGCCTACCACGGCCGCACCAACCTGACCATGGGGATGACCGCGAAGAACATGCCCTATAAGCATCGCTTCGGTCCGTTTGCCGGTGAGATCTACCGCGCCCCGATGTCCTATCCACTTCGGGACCCCCATGGCATGAAGGGCGAGGAGGCCGCCGCACGGGCGATCGATGTCCTCGACAAACAGGCCGGCGCCGACAACCTGGCCTGCCTGGTGCTGGAGCCGATCCTCGGCGAGGGCGGTTTCGTGGTGCCGGCCGAGGGTTTCGCCGCGGCACTGTCGGCATGGTGTGCCGCCAACGGCATCGTGTTCGTGGCAGACGAGATCCAGTCGGGCTTCTGTCGCACCGGGGAATGGTTCGCGGTCGACCACGAGGGCGTGGTCCCGGATCTGATGACGACGGCCAAGGGCATGGCCGGCGGCATGCCGCTGGCCGCGGTCACCGGCCGCGCCGAGATCATGGACTCGGTACACGCCGGCGGCCTCGGCGGGACCTACGGCGGCAACCCGGTGGCCTGCGCCGGCGCGCTGGGATCGATCGAGGCCATGAAGTCCCATGATCTCGCGGCTCGGGCCCGCGCCATCGAGGCGCTGATCCGGCGCCGGCTCGAAGCGATCAGCGCTGAGCACCCGGTGATCGCGGACATCCGAGGACGGGGCGCGATGATGGCGATCGAACTGTGCGAGCCCGGCTCGATCCGCCCCGACGCGGTCCGCGCGGCCGCCGTCAACGCGCATTGCCACGCCAGCGGCGTGATCACGCTGACCTGCGGCACCTGGGGGAACGTGTTCCGCTTCCTCCCGTCGCTGGCGATCTCCGACGATTTGCTGGAGGAGGCGTTCGACGTGGTCGCGGAGGCATTCGCGGCCACCGCCTGAGCTATCGCGAGCATCGCCGGGCGATCCTCCTCAGGTGAGCAGAGTGAGGAGAGCACGCGCATCGTCAGGGGAGATCGAGGAGAGTAGCAATCGTCTCGCGGATCTGAGTCAGTGTAGTGGGCCCGGCATTTCCGCGGATCTGTTGGATGCGACGAGTCGAAACCGCCCGCAGATGTTGGCACTGGGCTGCCGAAGTCACGGACAGCCCGTTGTCCCGATCCGCGTCGACGGTGACCTCGGAGCCGAACGCTCGAAGAGTGGATGTGAGCGGCACCACGTGGACGACCACGGGACCCGCATCCAGAATCCGTTGCGCCGTCACCAGCACCGCGGGGTGCCGGAATCCGGCCTCCCGGCCTTGCGGCGCCCCGAGGTCGAGGTCGACGACATCGCCGGCGGTCAGGTCACCCGAGTTCGGCATCGAGCCACGCGGTCTCGTCTTCGCGCAGCGCTGATCCGAGGTCGACGCCGATCCGATCCTGGCGGAGAGCGCGGACGGCCAGGGTCACGGTATGGCCCACTGTCGTATTCAACGCGACGGAGAGCCGCTTCAGATCCTCATGGGTGGCAGCGTCGATGCGAACACTCGTACTCTGCATGCAGATCAGCATACACTGGGCGTCGAGTGTCTAGACCCCGATGTAGCTCATCACGTGCTTGACCCGGGTGTAGTCCTCCAGGCCGTACATGGAGAGGTCCTTGCCGTAGCCGGACTTCTTGAATCCGCCGTGGGGCATCTCCGCGATGAACGGGATGTGCGTGTTGATCCACACGACACCGAAGTCGAGCGCGGCCGACATCCGCATCGCGCGTCCGTGGTCGCGCGTCCACACCGAGGAGGAGAGGCCGTACTCCACGCCGTTGCCGAGCCGGATCGCTTCGGCTTCGCCGGAGAACCTCTGCACGGTGATGACCGGGCCGAAGATCTCGGTCTGGATCTGTTCGTCGTCCTGCCGTAGCCCGGACAGCACGGTCGGGGCATAGAAGTAGCCGGTCTCGCCCTGCCGGCTCCCGCCGGTCTCCAGCCTCGCGTGGTCCGGGAGCCGGTCGACCATGCCGGCGACGTGGGCCAGCTGGCCGGCGTTGTTGACCGGGCCGTAGAGCACCCCGTCGTCGTCGGGCAGACCGGTCTTGATGCCGCCGGCCTGCTCGGTGATCGCGGCCACGAAGTCGTCGTACACCCCGTCCTCGGCCAGCACCCGCGTGGCGGCCGTGCAGTCTTGGCCGGCGTTGAAGTATCCGGCGGCGGCGATGCCTTCCGCGGCCCTCGCGACCTCGGCATCGTCGAAGACGATCACCGGCGCCTTGCCGCCGAGCTCGAGGTGAACCCGCTTGAGCTGGGTGGCCGCCGACTGGGCGACCTGCATGCCGGCGCGCACCGAACCGGTGATCGCGACCAGTTGCGGTGTGGGGTGCTCGACCACCGCGCGGCCGGTGTTCCGGTCGCCGGTCACCACGTTGAGCACCCCTGGGGGCAGGAACTCCTGACACAGCTCTGCCATCGCCACCGAGGAGGCCGGTGTGGTGTCGCTGGGCTTGAGTACCAGGGTGTTCCCGGCCGCCAGCGCCGGCGCGATCTTCCAGATCATCATCATCAGCGGGTAGTTCCACGGCGTCACCTGCCCGACTACCCCGATCGGCTCGCGGCGAATGATCGAGGTGTGGTCCTCGAGATACTCCCCCGACGCCTTGCCCTCGAGCACTCGAGCCGCGCCGGCGAAGAAGCGCAGCTGATCGACACAGGGCGGGATCTCCTCGGCTCGGGTGAAGCCGATCGGCTTCCCGGTGTCCTTGGATTCGATGGCGACGAAGTCGTCGGCCCGGCGTTCGAGCTCGTCGGCGATCTTGAGCATCGCGAGCTGACGCTGCCTGGGCGTGGTCCGCCCCCAGCCGACGAATGCCGCCGCCGCCGCCGCGTACGCCGCATCGACATCCGCCGGACCGGACCGCTGCGCCTGGGCATAGGCCACACCCGTCGTCGGATCGATCACGTCGTAGGTCTCGCCCGAGCCCGCGGCGACCAGTCTGCCGCCAACGACGTTCTGAAAGGTCCGGCCGGTCGTCTGTTGAGTCATCTGCTCAGGATCGCGCAAAGACCGGGTTGCCAGCTACCCAGGTCGAGACCACCGACGTCGCGCCGATCTCGCCCCGCGGGCCGGCGAACGGATCCCGATCCAGCACGACCAGGTCGGCGATCGCACCGGGCTCGAGGCGACCAGCGCTATCCCGGTGATTGATCCGAGCCGAACCCGAGGTGTACGCCGCCATCGCGGTCTCGAGATTCAGCGCCTGTTCGGGCAGGAAGGCCGGTTGCTCGTCGCCGTACCCGATCCGGTTGACCGCCACATGAATGGCCGCCAGCGGATCGCACGTGCTCACCGGCCAGTCGCTGCCGGCGCACAGGGCCGCACCGGAACGGTGGAGCGCGCCGAACGGGTACTGCCAGCTCGCGCGCTCAGGGCCCAGGAACGGAAGGGTGAGCTCGGTCATCTGGTCGTCGTAGCTGGCCCACAGCGCCTGCATGTTGGCGGTGACCGCGAGCGCCGCGAAACGCGGGACATCGACGGGGTCCACGACCTGCAGGTGGGCGATGTGGTGACGCAGATCGGCGCCGTCGGGGCCGGCGAACTCGAAGGCATCGAGAGCCTCTCGCACCCCGCGGTCCCCGATGGCGTGCACGTGCACCTGGAAGCCCTCCGCGACCAGCGCCGCGACGTAGGTCTTGAGCGCCTCGCCCTCGACGAACGAATGGCCCCGATTGTCGGTCGCGTGACCACACCGGTCCAGGTACGGCGTGTTCATCGCCGCCGTGAAGTTCTCCGCGACGCCGTCCTGCATCACCTTGACGCTGCGGGCCGCCAGCCGGCCATGGGTATAGCGCGTGCGCCGTTCGATGAGTTCCGGAATCTGATCGAGTCCGCGCTCCCGGTCCCACCAGAGCGCTCCGGTAACGGTTGCGGTCAGGTCTCCGGACTGTGCGGCCCGGAGATAGGTGTCGGAGGGGTCGTTGATTCCCACGTACGCGCCGAGAATCGCGTCCTGCCAGCCGGTCACACCGCATGAGTGCAGGTGCGCCTGGCCCGCCAGGAACCCCTGATAGCACTCGCCCTCACTGGTGACCGGGATGTGCCGGGCGACCACCGACATCGCTCCTTCATGGAGCGTGCCGGTCGGCATGCCGCGGGCGTCGCGCTCGAAGTAGCCGTCCGGTGGATCGGGAGTGTCGGCATCCACCCTGGCGACTTCGAGCGCCTTGGAATTGACCCAGGCTCCGTGATGATCCCGGTTCGGAAGGAATACCGGTCGGTCGGCGACCGACGCGTCCAGGTCGGCGGCGACCGGAGCACCTCCCGGGAATGCCGACATCCCCCAGCCGCCGCCGAGGATCCACTCGCGATCGGGATGGGCGGCGGCGTAGGAGGCGATCTCGGCCAGATGGCCGGCGCGGGTGGTCACTTCGGAGAGATCACACCGGATTCGCTCGAGACCCCCCTGTACGGCATGCACGTGCGAGTCGATGAAACCGGGCGCGATCAGCCCTCCCGCCACCTCGACGACTTCGTCGATGTGGCCTATCCCCTCGGGTGGACCGGCGCCATCGAGGTCGGTGTACACGCCGTCGATCCGGTCGTCACTGGTCACTACCGAACCGGCACCGCGATACCGCATGCCGTCGAAGATGTATCCGCCGCGAAAGAGCAGTCGCATCGCCGCACCCTATCGGCTGCATCCGGGACGCGCTATGTGCGGAATTCGTCCCCACAGCACTAGTCACCTACGGATTCCCTTGCTACTCACCCCAGCATGCGGGCAAGATGGTCCGAAGATCTCCTCGGGCGGATCCACGCAAGCCAGTTCTCCCCCTAGTCGAAGGATTCTCGATGTCTGCTAAGCACGCCCCAAGCGAGTATTCATTGACCGACCAGGACAACTCACGGCTCCAGGCCGCCGCCCGCGACCACCTGTGGATGCACTTCTCCCGGCACTCCGACGATGCCTCGCACGAGATCCCGGTGATCGTCCGAGGCGAGGGCCCCTACATCTGGGACTCCCACGGACGGCGCTACCTGGACGGCCTGGCCGGCTTGTTCGTCGGCCAGATCGGACATGGCCGCACCGAGTTGGCCGACGCCGCGGCGAAACAGATGAGCACGCTGGCGTTCCATCCTCTGTGGTCCTACGCTCACCCGGCCGCGATCGAACTCGCCGAACGCGTCGCGGGATATGCGCCCGGTGATCTCAACCGAGTGTTCTTCACCACTGGCGGCGGCGACGCGGTGGAATCGGCATGGAAGCTGGCCAAGCACTACTTCAAGCTGACCGGCAAGCCGACCAAACACAAGGTCCTCAGCCGCCACATCGCCTACCACGGCACCCCGCACGGCGCGCTGTCCATTACCGGTATCCCGGATGTGAAAGCACCGTACGAGCCGCTGGTCCCGTCGACCTTCCGGGTGCCGAACACCAACTTCTACCGCGCTCCCGAGCACGGCGACGACCTGGAGGCGTTCGGCCGGTGGGCCGCCGACCGGGTCGGCGAGGCGATCGAGTTCGAGGGCCCCGATACCGTGGCTGCGATCTTCCTCGAGCCGGTGCAGAACGCCGGCGGTTGTTTCCCGCCGCCGCCGGGGTACTTCCAGCGAATTCGCGAGATCTGCGACACCTACGACGTGCTGCTGGTCTCCGACGAGGTGATCTGCGCCTACGGCAGGCTCGGCTCCATGTTCGGGGCCGAACGCTACGGTTACCAGCCCGACATCATCACCTGCGCCAAAGGCCTGACCTCGGGCTATTCACCACTTGGCGCGATGATCGCGACCGATCGCCTGATGGAGCCGTTCGTCGGTGGCGCGGAGGTGTTCCTCCACGGCTACACGTTCGGCGGGCACCCGGTCTCGTGTGCGGTGGCGATGGCCAACCTCGACATCTTCGAGAACGAGGGCCTCAACCAACACGTTCGTGCCAACGAGGCCGCCTTCCGGGCCACGCTCGAGAAGTTGAAGGATCTGCCGATCGTCGGCGACGTGCGCGGCGACGGCTACTTCTACGGCATCGAGATGGTCAAGGACAAGGCCACCAAGGAGACCTTCGACGAGGACGAGTCGGAGCGGCTGCTACGCGGGTTCCTCTCGAAGGCGCTCTACGACAACGGGCTCTACTGCCGAGCGGACGACCGCGGCGACCCGGTGGTACAGCTCGCACCGCCACTGATCTGCGAGCAGAAACAGTTCGACGAGATGGAGGACATTCTCCGCGTCGTCCTCGACAAGGCCTGGACGCTACTCTGAGGCTCTTCCGCTAGATCGCCCGAGTAGGTCGTCCGGAGATTGCTCAAGAGATCGTCCGGACGATTGCACAGTCAGCTCCGCAAGAGTTCGGAGGCCGGCGCGGACTCGAACTCGTCACTCCGGTCATCGATCACCTCGGGCCACACCTCGACTCCCTTGCGCAGCGCCCCGGACAACCACGGCGCGGCCGCCAACTCCGCACCCCGGTGCGGATAGGCCACGTAGGTGACCACGATGCCGGCGAGGGAAAGGATCAGGCACATGAGCATGACGAGCGTTAACAAGAACCTGTCCCCCAATGAGACGAGATAGAAGGCCGAAAGGAACGGAGGAGTCCGAGAGATCGAGGGGATTCCTACGACGTGGGCCAAGCTTGACACAGCGGCCCAGACCGCCTCAAGTCGTGGCCCTGTCGCGTCGGTCACATGAGGTTGGCGATCGGCGGCTCAGCCGACCGGCACCGGCTCGGACTCCCGGAGCCGCTGGGAGATCACCGTCGACACCCCGTCGCCCCGCATCGTCACGCCGTAGAGGGCGTCACCGACCTCCATGGTGCGCTTCTGATGGGTGATCACGACCAGTTGGGAATTCTCGCGTAGCTCCTCATAGATCTCCAAGAGCCGGCCCAGGTTGGTGTCGTCGAGCGCGGCCTCGACCTCGTCGAGGATGTAGAACGGCGACGGACGCGCCTTGAACAGCGACACCAGGAAGGCCACGGCGACCAGCGATCGTTCGCCTCCGGACAACAAGGACAGCCGCTTGATCTTCTTACCTGCCGGTCGCGCCTCGACCTCGATCCCGGTGGTCAGCATGTCGCCGGGATCGGTCAGCACCAAACGGCCTTCACCGCCGGGAAACAGCCGGGCGAAAGTCTCCGTGAACGCCGCCTCTACGTCGGAGTAGGCGTCGGCGAAGACCCGGAGAACCTGCTCGTCGACCTCCCGGATGATCTCCCACAGGTCCCGCCGAGTCAGCTTGAGATCCTCGATCTGCTCGGTCAGGAAGGCGTGCCGCTCCTCCATCGCGGTGAATTCCTCCAGCGCCAGCGGATTGACCCGGCCGAGCATGGCCAGCTTCCGCTCGGCGGCACGCAGCCGTTTGGCCTGCTCGTCCCGGTCGTACGCCGTCGGCGCGGGCGTTTCCTCCCCCTCGGCGAGGAGACCTGAGAAGGGAATCAACTGGTCCGGCCCGTAGTCGCTCATCAAGGTCTCCGGGTCCAGACCGAGTTCTTCTCGCGCGCGTTCCTCCAGTTGTTCCAAACGCATCCGCTGCTGAGTACGGGCCATCTCGTCGCGGTGAACCGAACTCACCAGTTCTTCGTGTTGCCGGGTGAGTTCTCTCATGGTCTCCCGGACCGAGAGCAGGTCTCGCTCGCGCACCGCTCGGCCGCGCTCGACCTCCGCGCGCTCGCCGGTGGCAAGCCCGATGGACGACTCCAGGTGATACAGCACGCGCTCGACCACCGCGGCGACCGCGGCGGCCACCGCGCCCTCGCGGATCAGCCGCATTCGGCGTTCAGCCGCCTTCGCGCGACTCTCCCGCTCGACGGCCGCGGTTCGACGGACGGTCTCCGCACGCCCCTGGAGTGCCCGGGCCCGCTCTTCGAGCGTTCGCAGCCCCAGCCGGGCGTCCATCTCGTTCTGCCGGGCCGCGCGTGCGTCCTCAGCGGTGCGTTCCCGGTCGCCGGTATCGGGCTCGTCCTCCACGACGTCCTGGGCGGCCGCCAGTCGGGCCTCCCACTCGCTCAGCCCCGTCAGGTCGACATCGCGAGCCGCGATCGCCTGCTCGATCGCGGTCGCCAACCGGTCTGCCTCACCCCGCGCCGCACGGGCCAGCGATCCCAGATGCCCGAGTTCCTCGGCGACGGCCGCGAGTGTGGCGTCGGACTCGTGTAGGCGGGCCAGCGCGGATTCGGTCCGAGCGGCCGCGTCCAGGCGCTTGCCCTCCAGCTCGGCCGCGGCGAAGGTGAGCCGCTCGATGTCCGCCGACATCGAGCGCACACTCTCGGCCGTGTCGTCGTAGGCGACCTGCGCTTCGAGCAGCGTCTGTCGATTCGAGGACCCGCCGGCGACAACGTGCCGGGCCCATATCTCGCCTGCTTTGGTGACCGCGATCAGCTCCGGATGCGCCGCGACGAACTCGCGAGCTTGATCGACGGTGTCCACGATCACCGTGCTGCCGAGCACGGCGTCGAGTGCCGGTCGCACGGACGTCGAGGCATCGACCACGGCCGGTGCATGGACGGCCCACTCGGGCAACTCGGTCGGGACTTCGACGCTCTCACCGGAGTGGGCGACCAGCAACGCCGCATGGCCGAGGTCGGCGCCGTGAAGGTGGCGCAGCGCACCGATAGCGGCCTCGTCGTCGCTGACGACCACGGCATCGGCCACCGGACCGAGCGCGGCCGCGACCGCCGTCTGGAAACCGGACCGAACCCGAAGCAGGCCCGCCACCGATCCGAGCAGGCCGGACAGCTCCGGCACCGACCCGGATCCGGCCAGCAACGCGCTGGCGCCGTCCTTCCGGTTGAGCGCGAGTTCCAGCGCGTCGAGGCGGCCACGCAGGGCGCCGCGCTCACGTTCGGCGGCGGCGAGCTCCTCCTTCAGGGCAATGCCTCGCTCGGTCAACTCGTCGAGATCCAGGCTGGCGGTCTCGTGCTCGGCGTCCAGTCCCTCCTCGCCCGCGTCCAGGCCCGCGATCTTGGTCTCCAGAGACGTGAAGTCCTTCTCGGCGCGTTCGGCTCGTGCCGACGCGTCCGCCTGCGCGAGTCTCAGGCGGCCGACCTCGTCCTCGGCCGCGGCTGCCCGAGACTTCAGCGCGTTCACCTCTCCGTGCAGCCGGGCCAGGCCTTCCCTACGGTCGGCGGCGGCCCGCTGCAGGCTCGCCACCCGGCGGTCTTCGGCATCCGCCGCGTCCTCGGCGACCCGGCGAGCCACCACCGTGGCTTCGAGATCCGCCCGGTACTCTCGCACCTCGCCGGCGATCGCGGCCTCCTGTTCGGCGAGCCGTTCCGCCTCCGCCTCCAGCTCCGCCGGGTCCGGCCCGGACGGCCCCGCTTCGGCTTCGACGCCGTGCGCGTTGCGCATCCTCTCAGCGGCCAGCGAACCGGTGCCGAGGAGGCGCTCACGGAGGCCGGACAGGCCGAACCAGGTCTCCTGTGCCTTGGCCAACGCCGGCAAGTCGTCACGGAGGGCAACCTCGAGCTCGGCCTCCGCGGCGCGAGCCTCCGCCAGCGCCTGCTCCACCTCGGCGCGCCGCTCGATCAGGATCGTCTCGTCGGCGAGTTCCTGCGACATGACCGCGTGCACCCCGACGATGTCGTCGGCGAGCAATCGGGCCCTGGCGTCCCGTAGGTCGGCTTGCACCACCGACGCCTGCCGGGCGACCTCCGCCTGCCTGCCCAGCGGCTTGAGCTGGCGCCGAATCTCCCCGAGCAGGTCGCTCAAGCGAGTCAGGTTCCCGTCCGTCGACTCCAGCTTGCGAAGCGCCTTCTCCTTGCGCTTGCGATGCTTGAGCACACCGGCGGCCTCTTCGATGAATCCGCGCCGATCCTCGGCGGTGGCATGCAAGACGCTGTCCAGCTGCCCCTGCCCCACCACGACGTGCATCTCCCGGCCGATCCCCGAGTCGCTGAGCAGCTCTTGAACGTCGAGCAGTCGGCACTGCGTACCGTTGATCGCATACTCCGAACCGCCGCTGCGGAACATGGTCCGGCTGATCGTCACTTCGGCGTACTCGATCGGCAAGGCGCCGTCGGTGTTGTCGATGGTCAGCGACACCTCGGCCCGTCCGAGCGGTGGACGACCGGCCGTACCGGCGAAGATGACATCCTCCATCTTGCCGCCGCGCAGTGACTTGGCACCCTGCTCGCCCATCACCCACGCCAGCGCGTCGACGACGTTGGACTTGCCCGAACCGTTCGGGCCGACCACACAGGTGATTCCCGGCTCCAGATGCAAGGTGGTGGCCGAGGCAAAGGACTTGAAGCCCTTCAGCGTCAGGCTCTTGAGATACAACGCGACTCCTTAGGCGCAGGCGACGCGGAACAGCCTAAGCCTGGATCCGCCGAATCGCCGTTTGCCGCGCACCGCCGGGCGGGTGTTGGCACCGTGTCGACGCTGTGTTTGCAAGGGAGCACAGCCACGGACTCGCCGTCCCACCAATGTTCCACGGTCTAACGGGCATGCCGGATCGGCTCAGGACCGTGTCGTGCGGGACCCGCCTCGGAGCGCTCCGAGGCAAGATTGATTCAGCGTGACTCAGGCAGGTTGCATCTCGGGGTGGTGAACCGCGGCGATCTCCGCCTCGGTCAACCGGCCGGCGAGGCGATCGTTCTCCTCTGCCAGGCGCAGCACCACCGTCTCCAGATCGCTGATCCTTGCCCGCAACCGCCGGTTCTCATTCACCAGAGTGGAGGCCACGGGGCCATCGGTGGTGAGGTGACCGAGCAGTGCTTTGGCCATGGGACAGCCCTTTCCGACGTTTGTTGATTTGGAATCTGCGTTTCGGCCACGAGCGGTGCGCTAGGACCGTCTCTAAGCGTCCCACCAGATCTCCCCTGGGTCAATTCTCCACCCGGCTCTTGCGCGGCGCGCGCTGGCAAATCGGGCAGAAGTACGACGAGCGGTTCATGAAGGCTCGACGTCGGATCGCCGAGCCACAACGGGGGCACGGGAGTCCTTCCTGGCCATAGGCGTTGAGCGATCGATCGAAGTACCCGGACTGCCCGTTGACGTCCACATAGAGCGCGTCGAACGACGTGCCTCCCTGCCCCAGAGCATCGGACATCACCGCTCTGGCCTGACCGAGCAAGCCCCGGACCGCAGTACCGGAAAGCCGGCTGCCGGCCCGTTCGTAGTGGATCCGGGCGCGCCACAGGGCCTCGTCCGCGTAGATGTTGCCGATGCCGGAGACCAGTGTCTGATCAAGCAGCAGCCGCTTGATACCCGAGGACCGCCGCCGAACCCGCCGGACGAAGTCGTCCTCGTCGAACTCCGGATCCAGCGGGTCCCGGGCGATGTGGGCGATCTCGGCCGGCAGTTCGGCGCCACCGCTGGAGACCAGCAGTGCCCCGAACATGCGTTGATCGACGAATCTGAGCTCGCGGTCGGCCGAGCCCCGGCGAAGCTCGAACCTGACCCGCAGATGGCGCTCGTCGGCAGCGCCGGGGGCAGCGATCAGCAACTGCCCGCTCATCCCCAAGTGACCCAGGAGCGCGTCACCGTTGTCGAGTCCCAGCCAGAGATACTTGCCGCGCCGCCGGACGGCCTCGATCCGGCGTCCCACCAACGTCGCTCGGAAGCCGGCCGGGCCGCGCGGATCGCGGCGAGTCGAGCGCGGATGGAGCACCGCGACATCCCGCACCGACCAGGTCACGATGTGGCGCTCCAGGCCCGCGCGCACCACCTCGACCTCGGGCAGCTCAGGCATTGCCGGGACTCCGGCGGACACCCGGCGAACTCAACGAACCGACGCTGTTTCCAGCTCGCCGTAGGCGGTCTCGGCGGCGAACTGCTCGGCCTCCTTCTTCGAGCGGCCGATGCCGTGGCCGTAGAGCGTGTCGCCGACGCGCACTTGTGCCGTGAACGTCTTCATGTGATCGGGACCTTTGTCGGTGATCACGTACTCGGGAACTCCCAGGGACCGAGCCGCCGCCAGTTCCTGTAGTGAGGTCTTCCAGTCCAACCCCGCTCCGAGCGCGGCAGCCGCCTCCATCCGGGCATCGAACAAGAGGTGGACGACCTCCGCGGCAGTCGTGATTCCCGCGGACACGTGCACCGCGCCGATCAGTGCCTCGACCGTGTCGGAGAGGATCGATGCCTTGTCCCGACCACCGGTGGACTCTTCCCCACGACCCAGCTTGATGTGCTTGCCCAGCCCGATCTTGCGTCCGACATCGGCAAGTGCTCGAGCGTTGACGACCGCCGCGCGAAGCTTGGCCAGCCGCCCTTCGGAGAGGTCCGGATGCGCCCGGTAGAGAGTCTCGGTGACGATGACGCCGAGCACGGAGTCGCCCAGGAACTCAAGGCGCTCGTTGGTCGGCAGGCCGCCGTTCTCATAGGCGAATGACCGATGGGTCAAGGCGCGTTCGAGAAGCTCGGGATCCAGGTCCGGGTTCCCCAGGCGATCGCGGAGGTCGGGGTAGGTGCTCAGGAGACGGCGCTCGGAGTCGGCGGCTAGAGGACCTGGCGCCGCTCGGACCTGGCGCCGTACTGACCGCACTGACCGCACGCACGATGCGGCAGGTGCTTGGCACCACAGGCCGGGTTGGCACACGTGGTCAGCGTCGGCACCACTGCCTTCCACTGCGAGCGACGGTGTCGCGTGTTGCTGCGCGACATCTTTCGCTTGGGTACTGCCACGGTCTTCTCCTCATCGATCGTCTGTCACTCGGGCCGTTCGGTCATTCAGGTCACGCGGGTCGTTCAGGACCGGATCTCGACTCATGCAGGCTCACGAGCGAGGCCCACCGTGGGTCGATGGCCGCTTCATGCGCATGACCTTGATCCTCGGCGAGCCGAGTCCCGCACTCGGGACACAGCCCGGGGCAGTCATCCGCGCAAAGCGGTTGGAACGGCAGCGCAAGCACCACCGAGTCCCGGATCAGGGGTTCGAGATCGATCAGATCGCCCTCGAGCCGCCGAACATCGAGGCCGTCGTCGGCGTGGTTCTCGGGTGCGTCATACGCATAGAACTCCCGGAGCTCGATCGCAACGCTCTCATCGACCGGCGCCAGGCATCGCACACACTCACCCACGGCGTCGGCAGCCGCCGAGCCGCTGACCAGGACACCTTCCATGACCGCTTCGAGCAGCAGATCCAACCGAATCGGCGCGCTCTCCGGGACACGGAGTACCTCGATACCCAGACCTGCTGGAGCCGGGGCCGATCGAGAAACGTTGCGCGAGGACCCCGGGCGGCGGCCGAGCTCGCGAGTGTCGAGCACGAGCGGCGCTCTCGGGTCCAGGCTGATCAACGTGTCACTTCCGGTCCACAAGCACAGCAGATTCGCGAAATCCTAACGCGCTGCGGCCGGAGCGGCAAACCGCCTCGGCCGGTGGCGGATCTAGGCGACGTCGAACTTGGCCAGGAGTCGTCGGTGCACCGACGGCGAGAGGAACTCGGATACGTCGCCGCCCAGCGAGGCAACTTCCTTGATCAGGCTCGAGGACACGAACCCGTAGGTCGGACTGGCCGGCACCAAGATGGTCTCTACTCCGGTCAGGTGCGCGTTCATGTGAGCCATCTGACGCTCGAAGTCCACATCGCTGGCGCTCCGGACGCCCTTGAGTAGAGCGACCGCTCCCCGTTCCCGGCAGAAGTCGGTCAACAAGCCGACGAAGCCGACCACTTCGACCGTAGGCATCGGGGCGCATGCCTCGATCAGCATCTCGATCCGCTCGTCCGCCGAGAACAGCCGCGCCTTGGCGGGGTTGGTGCCGACAGCCACCACGACCTGATCGAACAGTGCGGTGGCCCGCTCGATCACATCGAGATGACCCAATGTCACCGGGTCGAAGGACCCCGGGCAGACCACTCGCATCTCCTGCTCCTCAGATAGTCTCGCCGAACCAGAGCGCGGTCTCACCGTAACGCCTGTGCCAGGTCGCCCGGATGCCCGCCGGCCAGTCGGGAGCCCGGCTCCGGCTGGACCGTTCGAGCACGACCAGCGAATCATCGGCCAACCAACCCCCGGTGACGACGAGTTCGAGCAGACCGTCGACATCGTCGTCACCGTGTGCGTACGGCGGGTCGCCGAACACCACGTCGTACGGCGCGACCGGCCGGCGCCGCAGCACGGACCCGACGTCGAGCGGCCACACGTCGGGCGCGGCGAAGCCGATCTGGGTGGCGTTGCCCTGGAGCAGCGTCGCGGTACGACGGTCGCGCTCGACGAAGGTGACGAAGTCCGCGCCGCGCGACCATGCCTCGAGACCGACCGCACCCGAGCCGGCAAACAGATCCAGAAAGCGCTGGCCGGCGAGCGAGCCGTGCCGCGACTCGATCGCGGAGAACAGGGCCTCCCGCACTCGATCGGTGGTCGGCCTCGTCGAGTCGCCGCTCGGGGTCTTGAGCCGGCGCCCCCGCGCCCGGCCGGCGATGATCCGGGTCATGACTTCTCGATGAACTCGCCGGCCTGGGACTGTTCGAGCGCCACCACCGCTTCGCGCAGTTCCAGTGCCGAGTCGAGCATGGGATCCACCATCAGCAGTCCCTCGGCGGCCTCCCTGGCTCGGACGATCGTCTCCTCGTCGCGCAGCACGCGAAGCGTGTGCAGACTGGAACGGCGGCCGGACTGGGAAGCGCCCAGGACATCGCCCTCGCGACGCTGCTCCAGGTCGATCCTGCTGAGTGCGAACCCGTCGTTGGTCGCCGCTACGGCCTCGAGCCGCTCGCGAGCGGGTTGGGCCGGGTCGGTCCGGGTCACCAGCAGACACAACCCGGGCAAGCCGCCGCGACCCACCCGGCCCCGCAGTTGATGCAACTGGGAGACACCGAACCGATCCGCGTCCAAGATCACCATCGTCGTGGCATTCGGGACATCGACGCCGACCTCGATCACGGTCGTGCTGATCACGACGTCGAGCTCCCCTCCGGCGAACGCCCGCATGGTCCGGTCCTTGTCGTCGGCAGGCATCCGCCCGTGCAGCATGGCGATCCGCAAGCCGGACAACGCCCCGGCGGACACATCGGCGTACACCTCCTCGACGGCGGCGAGGTCCTTGTCGGCGAGCGGCGACCGGGCCACCGGCCCGGGATCCGATTCTGTGCCCGGTCCCCCGTCCGCACCGGACGCCGCCGGTCGATCCGACGGGTCCATGGCGTCCTGCTCACCGAGGTCGCCGCTGATCCGCGGGCATACTACGTACACCTGGTGCCCGCCGGCCGCCTCTTCGCGCACCCGCTGCCAGACTCGATCCATCCAGTGCGGGTGCTCCGCCAGCGGGACCACGTTGCTCTGTACGGCGCCCCGGCCCGCCGGTAACTCGCTCAGCGTCGAGACCTCCAAGTCCCCGAAGATGGTCATCGCCACGCTGCGTGGAATCGGGGTCGCGGTCATCACCAGGACGTGCGGCGGGGAACCCGCCTTGTCGGTCAGAGTGGCCCGTTGCTCCACGCCGAACCGATGCTGCTCATCGACGACGACCAGGCCTAGGTCGGCGAAGTCCACCCGGTCCTGGAGCAGCGCATGGGTGCCGATCACCAGACCGGCGTCCCCCCCGGCCAGCGCCGACAACGACCGCCGCTTGGCGGCCGCGCTCATCGAACCCGTCAGCAAGGCCACCGTGGTCCCGTCGCCGTGTCCGCCGAGCATGCCGCCGTGACCCAGGTCCCCGAGCAACGCGGTGATCGACCGGAAGTGCTGCTGCGCCAAGACCTCGGTCGGCGCGAGCAGTGCCGCCTGAGCCCCCGAGTCGACCACCCGCAGCATCGCGCCGAGGGCCACTACGGTCTTCCCGGAACCGACCTCGCCCTGGAGCAGCCGGTTCATCGGGTGCGGTCGCGCGAGGTCGGCGAAGATCTGGTCCCGGACCGATGCCTGTCCGGCGGTCAGGGTGAACGGCAACCTGCGATCGAACTCGGCCAGCAGGCCGTCGTCCCGGCCGACCCGTGCCGCCGCTCCCACCGCGCGGAGCGCGATCCGCCGGCGCGCCAACACCACCTGGGTGATCAGCGCCTCCTCGAACCGATAGCGCCGGCGCGCCTGGGCCACCTGGTGGTCGTTGTTCGGCTCATGGATGTACTCCAGCGCCTGGCGGGCGTCGGGGAGGCCGTGGACCTTGCGCACGGATTCGGGAAGCAGTTCGGGGATCTCGTCGACCATCGAACGGGCGAAGGCGACCGCACGTCGTACGTCGATCGAGTCGAGGCCCTTGGTCAGCGGATAGAGCGGAAAGAGCGGAGGAAGCTCGGCCAGAGTCGCGATCTCGGAGACCTGCGAGTCGTCGGACCCGAACATCACCAGCGACGGGTTGGTCAGTTGCCATTCGCCGCGGAATCTCCCCACCAGACCGGTGAAGATTCCCCGCGCTCTCTCGGGCACCCGGCGGGCGTGCCGCTCGGCCATGTTCTTTCGCTTGGCGAAGAACGAGATCCGCAGCGGCGGACCGTCCGTCCGAACGGTGATGTCGTGCCGGTAGGCCGTCCGTCCGGTGCGCCGGTCCCGGTAGGTATTCGTCGCGATGTCGGAGACCTCGCCGACCACACTGATCAGCTGCCCCACCTCCAGTCGCGCGATCCTGGAGAGTTCTCCGGTCTTCAGATAACGTCGCGGGTGATGAGCCAGCAGGTCTCCCACGGTGCGCAGACCCAGGCCGTCGATGAACTTGCCGCGTTTGGCGGACGCATCACCGAGGACCGTCTCGATGGGGGAATCGATGTCGATCACGGTTTCCTCACTCGACGCCGATCAGCAGTGCGTAACGCTGCTGTCCACCGTCGTAGACGGCGACATCGACATGACGGTAGGAGGCTGCGGCGTAGACCTCGCACCGAGCGGCGAGGCCGCCGGGACCACCGTCCGACTCACCGGCCACCAGGGTGAGCAACTCCCCGCCGGCACCGAGCAACCGGTCGATGACCGTTCGGGCCACGATGTCCAGGTCGTCGCCGATCACGGCGAAGTCGCCCGCGATCACACCGAGCACATCGCCGGGTTCACACGGTCCCGCCATGGTCATCGCCCGCCGCGACGCGACCGTGACGGCACCGTCGCGGGCATGGCGCGCCGTCGCGGTCATCTCGAGGACATCGGCATCGAACGGTCGGCCCGGCTCGTGGACCGCCATCGCCGCGAGCCCTTGCACCTGAGTACTGGTGTGGATGACCACCACTCTGATTCCGCCCGACTCTTCGACCAGCCGGGCGGCGAGTTCTGCCACCCTGATCGAGTCGAGATCGTTGGGCAGCACCACGACCTGCGCTCCGCCTGAAGCCCTGATCGCGGCGGCGACTTCATCGGTCGACGGCCGCCGACCGGTACCGCTCGACAACACATGAGCGCCGGCTTCTTCGAAGAGCCGCGCCAGGCCCGGCCCCGCCGCAACCGCGACCACGGCCCGCTCGGCCGACGGTACGGCGGGTTCGTCCACCGTTGAATCGGCAAAGTGAGTGACGCGGATCCGGTGCGGGCGCCCGGCGGCGATACCAGCTTCGATGGCGGCGCCGACATCGGCGGTGTGCACGTGCACGTTCCACAATCCGCGGCCACCCACCACAACGACCGAGTCGCCGCACGCCAGGAGGGCCGCGCGCAGGTCCGGGATCGTCTCGTCGGTGGCGTCGTCGAGAAGGTACATCACCTCGAAGGGCAGGCCGTCCGCGCTCCGATCCGGACCGGTCTCCGAAGGCCCAGCGGGAATCGGCCGGGGAATCGGTCGGGCGAGGGGCATTCTCCGACCGGTCACCACCTGTTCGGCCGCGTCGAAGACGATGCTCAGGCCCCGGCCGCCCGCATCCACCACGCCGGCATCGCGGAGCACCTGGAGTTGCTCGGGCGTCCGGCACACCGCCTCTCGGGCGGCCGCGGCCGCCGCGGCGATGACGTCGCGCAGCTGGGCGCCGTCGCGTTCACCCGCCCGGGTCGCGGCGGTCGCGGCGACCCGGGCGACGGTCAGCATGGTCCCTTCGACCGGTCGGCCGACCGCGGCATATCCGGCGTCGGCGGCGTCCCGGACGGCTTCCGCGATGACCCGCGGGTCGCATGGGTCCGCCTCCGCACTCATGAGGCGTTCGACCCATGCGCCGAGCATCTGGCTCACGATGACACCCGAGTTGCCCCGGGCGCCCATCAGCATCCCTCGCGCGAACGCGCGCAACGCGACGGCCGCCTCGCCGCTGTTCGAACCGACGATCGCCTCCCGGCCCGCGGACATGGTCAAGAACATGTTGGTGCCGGTGTCACCGTCCGGAATCGGGTAGACGTTCAGGGCGTCGATCTCCTCGCGCGCGGACGCGAGGGCGTCCGTCGAGACCTCTACGAATCGCCGCACCATCGACAGCGAGAAGTGACCCCGGGGAACCGTCTCCATCGCCTGCCTCTCTGAGGAACCGGACCAAGACTAGTCGGGTCCGGCGCGAGACCTCGCCGGCGTTTCGTTCGGCGGTTCCTTGGCGATTCGTTGGGTGAGCGGGTATCGGATACTCTTCTCAGGTTGTCCATATTTCAGTTCGACCCGATCAGGAGTGACCTCGTGGCCGCCGTATGCGACATCTGCGCCAAGAAGCCGGGCTTCGGCAACAACCGGCCCTGGTCGCGCAAGATCACCAAACGTCGCTTCAACCCGAACATCCAGCGCGTGCGGGCCAAGGTTGACGGGACCCCGAAGCGCCTCAACGTCTGCACGAGCTGCATCAAGGCCGGCAAAGTCACCCGCTAACTCGCCGACCCGGCAGTTATCTGGCCAAATCTGCGGCGTGTCGACGGCTAAGTGCCGGGTCGACTCAGAAGTGAGACCAACCCGTCGGACCGTCGTACACCGAACCGTCTACGGTCACCGCTCGAAAGCCGTCGTCGAGTGGACCCTGCGGTGCCGGTGGACCCACCTTGCCGATGATCCGCCAGCCGTCAGGCAGCGAGACATCGGCGGGAAAGGTCGCCAGCAGCGGGTGGTCATCCCCGCCAGTCAAGACGTAGCCGATCGGATCCGTGCCGACCGCGCCGGCCACCGCGACCAGTGGCTCGGCCACCTCCAGAGCCGCAGACGTGATGTCGATAGAGACATTCGAGGCCCGGGCCACGTGACCCGCCTCGGCCAACAGCCCGTCGGAGACGTCGATCATCGAGGTAGCGCCGGCCGCCGCACCGATCGGTCCGGCGTCATACGGCGGCGCCGGGTGTCGCACGGCTTCCACCAGCACGCGAGGTGACCGGAAGCCGCGGGACAGCACCGCCAGTCCCCCGGCCGCCCAGCCCTGCCGCCCGCACAGCGCGAGAACGTCTCCCGGCCGAGCCCCGGTGCGCAAGACAGGCGTCCGGGCACACGAACCGAAGACAGTGCCGGCAATCACGATCTGATCTGCTCGGCTGATATCGCCACCAACGAGAACCGCGCCGACCAGCGAGAGCTCGTCGGTGAGTCCTTTGGCGAAGTCGAGTACCCATTGCACAGGCAGCTCCGCCGGCGCCGCAAACCCCACGGTCATCGAGTGCGCGCGGCCACCCATCGCGTTGACGTCGGAGAGGTTGGCCGCGGCGGCTCGGTGGCCGACTTCCTCCGCGCTCAGCCAATCGCGCCGAAAATGGCGGCCCTCGACCAGCAGATCGGTCGACACCACGACATGAGCCCTGGTGACCCGCAACACCGCGGCGTCGTCCCCCGGTCCCAGGTGCACATGGTCCGCCGGGAGGAAGTACGGCGCCAGGCTCTCGATCAGGCCGAACTCGCCGACGTCGGCAAGCGTTGCTTCGGTGGTGCGTCCCATCGGCCCATCCCATCAGAGCCCATGGTTCGGCCCAAGTCGACTCGCGCGCGGTAGATTTGAGACTTGCGCCCGGTCCGGCGTACGTCGAGAAGAAGTGAACGAGGGAGCCTCCGCATGGTCGTCCAGGCCTATATCTTGATCCAGACCGATGTCGGGAAGGCGTCGGAGGTCGCGCGAGCGATCACTCGGATCAAGGGCGTGACGCTGTCCGAAGATGTCACCGGACCGTACGACGTGATAGCGCGCGCGGAGGCGCGCACCGTGGACGAACTCGGGAAGCTCGTCGTTGCCAAACTGCAAGCGGTGGAGGGCATCACCCGTACGCTGACCTGTCCGGTGGTGCACATCTGACCCGTCTCCTCGGCTCCGCGCCCCTCACTCGCGCCCACCCCCGCGGCATCGTGGTCGGGCTCTGCCTGGCACTGCTGGGAACGGCGACCGCATGCTCGGTCACCGTTACCGAACCGTACGACGCCAACCCGGATCGTGCCTGCCGCAACCTCCTGGCAAGCCTGCCGACGACGTTGTCGGAGCAGGACCGCCGCTCGGTCGACCCCCCGAACGCACCGGCGGTGGCCTGGGGCCGGCCACCGGTGGTGGTGCGGTGTCTGGCACAGATGCCTGCCGGTTTCGATGACGAGTCGTCCTGCGAACTGATCGACGAGGTCGGATGGTACGTGCCTCAGCGGCAATCGGAGGACCCCGCACTCGATGCGACCGCGACGACCATCGGCACAGAGCCGATCGTCTCGGTCGACATCCCCGCCGAGCGACGTGGCGACGCCGCCGCGATCCTGACGGAACTCGCCAGAGCGGTTCGCGAGGAACTGACCACCGTCAAGCCCTGCGTGTGACCGACCCGGCACCGACGCCTCGACACACCGCTCTGCCCTTTGCTGCGCCTCGCGGTTCGGTCCGCCTAGCGCGACGATGTTCATCCCAGGCGGACCTTTCGAGTCGGCGAGTCTGGCCAGACAACTGCCGGGTGGGCGGGGTGGACCTAGCGCAACCCGGTATCTCGTGCCAACGCGAGCTGGATCAGCCGGTCGATGAGCGCTGGATAGTCCACCCCGGAGGCAGCCCACATCCGCGGGAACATCGACACCGGCGTGAATCCGGGCATGGTGTTGAGTTCGTTGATGATCAGCTCGTCGTCCGGCATCACGAAGAAGTCCACTCGGACCAGGCCCTCGCAGTCAACCGCCTCGAACGCCCGGGCGGCCATCTCCCGGAGCCGGTCCTCGACGTCCGGCTTGAGTTCCGCGGGCACGTCGAGCTGAGTGTGTTCGCCCGGGATGTACTTCGCGGCGAAGTCGTAGAACTCGTGATCGCCGCCGACCCGGATCTCGGCCGGGACACTGGTCCGCGGAGTTCCGTCGATATCCTGGAGAACCCCGCACTCGATCTCGCGCGCCCCTTGTGCGGCCGCCTCCACGAGCACCTTGGGATCGTGCTCCATCGCGATCTCCAGGGCGGCACCCAGGTCGCCCGGGCCATGCACCTTGGTGATGCCGAGGCTGGAACCGCCGCGAGCGGGCTTGACGAAGACCGGATAGCCCAAAGCCTCGACGCCGGCGAGGTGACCGGCCGGGTCGCGCCGCCAGCTCTGCGCCGTGATCACCACCGATCCCATCACCGGCAACCCGGCCGCCCGGAGTGCGATCTTCATGAATGCCTTGTCCATGCTGATCGCCGAGGCGAGCACGCCGGCTCCCACGTACCTGATCCCGGCCATCTCCAGCATGCCCTGGATGGTGCCGTCCTCACCCCACGGCCCGTGCAGCAACGGGAACACCACGTCGACCTCGCCGAGCGCCCGGGGCGGCGCACTCGGGTCGCTTGTCACCAGGGCCACGCCACCCGGAGTTCGCTCGAGAGTCACCGAGGGCAGTCCGACGTCGACGCTCGGGAGCTGCCCTGCCCCCGTGATCCGCAGCCGCTCCGGATCGGCCGACTCCAGGACCCAGCGGCCATCGGTCGCGATACCGATCGGAATGACGTCGTACTTGTCCTGATCGATCGCCGCCAGCACATTGCCCGCGGTGACACAGGAGATCGCATGTTCGCCGGACCGCCCACCGAAGACGACCGCGACTCGGGGCTTGCGCGAAGCGCCGGTCGAAAAAGTCGGTTCACTCATCGCGCCCGACCCTAGCTCACCAGGACCCGGAGGCGGGCCGGCCCCAGCCAGAGTCTTCGGAGTAAGTCGGCGTCAGTCCGCCTCGTCCTTGGTGTCACGCGAGATGAAGCTCTCCATCATCTCCGGGGCGGTCATCCCGCCCGCCACCACCGCGTCCACGTGATCGGCGATCGGGGCATAGACGCCGCACCTCTCGGCAAGCTCGCGCAACGACGCGCTGGACTTGGCTCCCTCGGCGACCTGCCGGGTAGAACCGAAGATCTCCAGTGCGCCCTCACCTCGCCCCAGGCGCTCACCGAACGTGCGATTGCGTGAGAGCGGTGAGGAACACGTCGCGACCAGATCCCCCATGCCGGCCAGGCCCATCAACGTGAGCGGATTGGCGCCGAGGGCAGCGGCGAGCCTGGCGGTCTCGGCGAGGCCGCGAGTGATGACCGACGCCGTGGTGTTGTCGCCGAAACCCAGGCCGACGGCCATCCCGACGGCGATCGCGACGACGTTCTTGTACGCTCCGCCGAGCTCGCACCCGATGACGTCCGAACTGCTGTAGGGCCGGAAGGCCCGCGTGTGCAGCATCGTACGCAACCTGCGCGCCATGTCCTCGTCCGCGCAGGCCACCACCGATGCGGCCGGCTCCCGCCGCGCGATCTCGCTGGACAGGTTCGGCCCGCTGAGCACCGCGATCCGGTCCGGTCCGGCTTCGGTGAGTTCCGCGATGACCTCGCTCATCCTCTTGAGGCTGCCGAGTTCGACGCCTTTCATCAGCGAGACCAGCACCGCGCGCTCGGGTATGGTCGCGACCCAATCGGCAAGGTTCGCCCGCAAGGTCTGCGACGGAACCGCGAAGATGACCAGATCCGCCCGACTGGCGGCCAGTTCGTGATCGTGGGTGGCGGTGATGGTCGGCGGCAGTGTGATCCCCGGCAGGTAGTCCGGATTCTCCTGCGTCGCGTTGATCGCCGCGCACAACTCGCCGCGACGCGCCCAGATCGTGACGTCGTGGCCGGCGTCGGCCGCGACGATCGAGAACGCCGTACCCCAGGATCCGGCACCGAATACCGCGATCTTCGTCACCTTACGGAACGTCCTTTCCGGGATGATCTCTGAGATCGAGACGCCGCGGCGGAGGAGCCTCATCCCGAATGTCGGCCACGAGCGCGGTCAATGCTGCCATGAGCCGGTCGGTGGCCTCGGCGAGCACCGCCGCGGTGCGCGGCCGGTCGCGCAGATCGTCGAGTCGCACCGGATCCCCCACCCGCATCGTCACCCGCTTCCGTGGCCAGAAATTCGGCTTCTTGGCGTACGGCGCCAGCAGGGCCTGCGCACCCCACTGACCCACCGGGATCAGCGGGCATCCGGCCTCCAGCGCGATCCGGGCCGCTCCGGTACGGCCCGCCATCGGCCACAGGCCCGGATCCCGAGTGAGAGTGCCCTCGGGATAGACCACGACGCACTCGCCCTCGAGTACCGCGGCCACCGCCAGGCCTACCGAGTCGCCGGCCGAGGCGCTGTGGCGTTGCACGGGGATCTGTTCGGCGGAGGTCAGCACCCGGCGCAGGAACGGGTTCCGGAACAATTCGGCCTTGGCCAGCGTGCGCGGCAGCCGGCCGCGGTCGTAGATCAGATGTGCCGACATGAGGGGATCCAGATGGGAGATGTGGTTGAAGGCCAGCACGCATCCTCCGGCGGCGGGGATCTTGTCGGCCCCGATCCAGGCATGGGTGGTGGTCGCCCGGAGCAAGGGCTTGAGCAGCGCCGCACCGATGGCGAACGCCCAGCCCTGGCCTTTCGGCACGCCCTTTCTCACCGTGCCAGGATTCCAGATGTGAGCGCACCCGACCCAGGAACCTCGTTCGTCGCGCTGATTCCGGTCAAGCCGCCACACCTCGGAAAGCGGCGCCTCGGCTCGATGGCGCCGGCCTTCCGGACGGCCCTGGCCTCGGCGTTCGCCCTGGACACCATGACAGCGGTCAGCGAGTGCGCCCTGGTGGACCAGGTGGTGTTGGTGACCACGGACCCGGGTCTTGCGGCCCGGGCCGGACGATCCGGCCTGAGCGTGCTTCCCGACCCACCCGCGGACGACCTGAACGCGATGCTCGTCTCGGTCGTGGAGTCGCTGGACATGGCCGCCCGTCGGGCGATCCTGGTGACTCCGGCCGACCTCCCCGCGATGACGCCGGAGGACTTGGCCCAGACCCTGTCGCTGTGGGACGAGGGCGGACCCGCATTCGTCGCCGACGCCCAGGGCACGGGCACGACCCTGTACCTTGCTCGCGCCGCCGACTTCGCCCCGCGCTACGGGCCGACATCGCGAGCCGATCACCTGGCGGCAGGCGCAGTCGAGTTGCCGGTCTATCTCAGTACGGTTCAACACGACGTCGACCAGATAGCCGATCTGGATGCCGCCGTCGGCCTGGGACTTGGACGCCACACCCGCGCGGTGCTGGCCCAGACCGGCATCGGCCGATAGCGGACAGACACGGCCGGTTCAGAGAGTCACGGGCTTCCAGGAGGGCCGGGTTCGCTCGAAGGCCGAGATGTCCGCCTCGTGACCGAGGGTGATACCGATGTCGTCGAGGCCCTCGAGGAGCCGCCACCGGGTGTAGTCGTCGATATCGAAGGACTCGGAGATGACGTCCCAGCTCTGTCCCGGAGCACCGGCGGAGATCGTCCGTGCCGCCAGGTCGACGGTGATCGGAACGTCGGGTTGTTCCTCGATTCGGTCCCACAACCGTTGCACGACCTTCTCGTCCACCTGGGCCGCGAGCAGGCCGGCCTTGCCGGAGTTGCCACGGAAGATGTCGGCGAATCGCGAGGAGATCACAACTCTGAATCCGTAGTCCATCAGCGCCCACACGGCATGTTCGCGCGACGAACCGGTGCCGAAGTCGGGCCCGGCGACCAGGACCGTGCTGCCGGCATGGGCCGGGTTGTTGAGCACGAAACCCGGATCCGCTCGCCAGGCCGAGAACAGCCCGTCTTCGAAGCCGGTGCGGGTGACCCGCTTGAGGTACACCGCCGGGATGATCTGATCGGTGTCGACGTTGCTCCGGCGCAATGGCAGGCCGGTTCCGGTGTGTGTGGTGAACGGATTCATCTCATACCTCCGAGCCGACGAGCGCGGCTCGTTGCCCCAGGTCGGTGGGCGCGGACAAGGTGCCGCGTACGGCGGTAGCCGCCGCGACCGGTACCGAAACCAGATGCGTCCGGCCGCCTTTGCCTTGCCGGCCCTCGAAGTTGCGATTCGATGTCGACGCGCTGCGTTCGGCCGGAGCGAGCTGATCCGGATTCATCCCGAGACACATCGAGCAGCCCGCGCCGCGCCACTCCGCACCGGCGTCGATGAAGATCCGGTCCAGGCCCTCCTCCTGGGCCTGCAAGCGCACCCGCACCGATCCCGGCACGACCAGCATTCGAGTGCCGTCCGCCACCCGACGGCCTCGCAGGATTCCCGCGGCCAGCCGGAGATCCTCGATCCGGCCATTCGTGCACGAGCCGAGGAACACTGTGTCGACGGCGACCTCGCGCAGCGGCGTGCCGGCATCCAGGCCCATGTACTCCAGCGCCTGGCGAGCGGCCGCCCGGTCGACCTCGGTCTCGAAGTCTTCCGGATCGGGTACCGAGGAACCCAGCGGCGCGCCTTGGCCGGGATTGGTCCCCCACGTGACGAACGGAGTCATCGCGCTCGCGTCGAGCACGATCTCGGCGTCGAAGGCCGCATCATCATCGGTGACCAGCCTCCGCCAGTCGGCGACCGCCGCGTCCCAGTCGGCGCCGGTGGGCGCCTCGGGTTTGCCCGCGATGTAGTCGAAGGTGGTCTGGTCGGGCGCGATCAAGCCGGCCTTGGCGCCCCACTCGATGGACATGTTGCAAATGGTCATTCGAGCTTCCATCGAGAGCTCCTCGATCGCTTGGCCGCGGTACTCCACGATGTATCCCTGACCGCCGCCGGTACCGACGTGAGCGATCAGGGTCAGCACCAGGTCCTTCGCGGTGACGCCTTCGGGAAGGCTGCCGTCGACGGTGACCGCCATCATCTTGGGCTTCGACTGCGGGAGCGTCTGCGTGGCCAGCACATGCTCGACCTCGGAGGTGCCGATGCCGAACGCCAGCGCGCCGAACGCTCCGTGCGTGGAGGTATGGGAGTCGCCGCACACGATGGTCGCGCCGGGCTGAGTAAGCCCGAGTTGGGGACCCACGACGTGCACGATGCCCTGGTCCGGGTCGCCGAGCGCATGGAGCCGTACCCCGAACTCGGCGCAGTTCTTGCGCAGCGTATCGACCTGGGTCTTAGACACCGGATCGGCGATCGGCCGATCCCAGTCGATGGTCGGGACGTTGTGGTCTTCGGTCGCCAGCGTCAGGTCCGGGCGGCGCACGGTTCGATTGCTCAGCCGCAGTCCGTCGAAGGCCTGTGGCGAGGTCACCTCGTGAACAAGATGAAGATCGATATAGAGCAGATCGGGCTCTCCGTCAGCGCGTCTGACGACGTGTTGGTCCCAGACTTTCTCGGCAAGCGTCTTGCCCATACCGAAATCCTCCTGCATCGTGGGCTCTATCGACCCATCGACTGGGTCTTTCGGCCAAGGAAGACTATAGCCCTTGCATCCCATGATCTGAGACGGCAGTATTGCCATATGGACAACTCCAGCGGGGTCGGCGTCCTGGACAAGGCCGCCCTCGTGTTGTCGGCCCTCGAAGCCGGCCCGGCAACCCTTGCCGGTCTGGTCGCCGGCACCGGGCTCGCCCGACCCACCGCCCATCGTTTGGCCGTCGCCCTGGAACACCACCGATTGGTCTCTCGCGACATACAGGGCCGGTTCGTGCTCGGACCGCGCCTCTCCGAACTGGCCGCCGCCGCCGGCGAGGACCGGCTGCTTGCCGCCGCCGGCCCGATCCTGGCCAGACTGCGCGACATCACCGGCGAATCCGCGCAACTGTGGCGACGGCAGGGCGACCACCGGGTGTGCGTCGCCGCCGCGGAACGGCCCTCGGGTCTTCGTGACACCATCCCGGTCGGGTCACAACTGACCATGCGGGCCGGCTCGGCGGCGCAGGTGCTCCTGGCTTGGGAGGATCCCGAGCGAATGCACCGCGGCCTGCAGAACGCCGCGTACTCCGCGACCGCGCTCTCCGGGATCCGCCGCCGCGGCTGGGCGCAGTCTATCGGCGAGCGAGAACAAGGCGTCGCCTCGGTTTCCGCGCCGGTGCGCTCTCCCAGTGGCAAGATCCTTGCCGCCGTGTCGGTGTCCGGGCCGCTGGAAAGACTCACCCGGCAGCCCGGGCGCATGCACGCCCCGGCCGTTCTCGCCGCCGCCGAGAGGCTGTCCGAGTCACTGCGCAGATCCACCCAGTAGCAGGCTCAGCGTGCTTTGTGACGTCTCGGCTAGGGGGTCACGGTGATCTTGTTCCCGCCGGCCCGGCGGGCCGCCGCGAAGGCATCCCCCACTTTGGAGAAGTCGTAGGACGCCCCACGACGGGCGACGATCGTCCCGTCGGCGACCAGACCGACGAGGGTGGCCAGCCGAGGGCTATCCGGTTGAAGGCCAATGACATGACCGCTCGCGGCATCCGGCAGCGGCGGCAGGTCACCGGGCACCGTGGTGACATAGCGACCGGTCTCGGCAAGAGCAGCCAGAGCACCGTCCCTTGCCTTCGGTCCCACCAGGTCGATCACCGCCGCGACCGGGCCGACCGCGGCTTTCGCCGCGGTCGCGACGTCGGTGTCGTAGTCAACGACATGAGCGGCCCCCAGCCGACGCGCCTCCTCGGAGTCGGACGCGTTCACCGAGGCGACCACCCGCACCCCGTTATGCCGCGCCAACTGAGTGAGGAAACCGCCGACCGCGCCCACCGCACCCAGGACCAGGATCGAGTCGCCCGCTGAGACCTCCGCGGTGCGCAACGTGAGATCGGCCGTCAGCAGCGCGACCGGCAAGGTCGCGGCCGTCACCAGGTCCACCCCGGCCGGCACCGGCGCGAGCAGCTCGGCCGGAATGTCCACGAGCTCGGCGAAGCTGCCGACGCCCATCCACGGCTGCGCGGAGAATCCGAGCACCCGGTCGCCGACCGCCACGCCGGTCACGCCGTCCCCGATCTCGCTGACGGTGCCTGCAAGGTCCCAGCCGATGGTCTGCGGCAACACCGCGCTTCCTCCCACGGCCGTGAAGAAGCCCTGGCTGGACAGGACGTCCCAAGGCCCGATCGATGCGGCGGCGAGTTCGACCACGGCCATGCCTGGTCCGGCGTCGGGCGGCTCGATCTCCGCCACCTGTAACGCCGACGGGCCCTCGAACGAGGTCAATCGAATGGCTCGCATGCAGTGCTCCTCACATCGTGATCGCCGTTGCCGTCGATAGCCAACCGGAGTAGGGTCAGATCGACAAGTACGCACTTTCTTGTCCCTATCTCCTGAACGAGAGATGCATAGAGATGACCGGAGCCGAGTCGTGGCCGGACCCGTACCAGGCCAACTGCCCCTCACGGCAACTGCTCGACCTGATCGCCGACAAGTGGTCGGTGCTCGTGCTGTCGGCTATCGCGGACGGGATCGAACGAAACGGCGGGCTTCTGCGATCTGTCGGCGGAATCTCGCAGAAGTCGCTGACCCGCACGCTACGGGACCTCGAACGTAACGGCCTGGTGGCGCGGCGGGACTACCAGGAGATCCCACCACGAGTGGAGTACACGCTGACCGAGGTGGGCGAGAGCATGCGGCCGGTCCTGCGGGCGATGTGTCAATGGTCGATCGAGCACATCGATGCGGTGTACGCCGCCCGGGCACGCTACGCCGGCTAGATGATCTATTCCTGCCGGTGTGACTGGTATGTGGAACGGGGCCGATGGCGCCTCGGAGTCGGTGTTGCTAAGCCAACCAAAGCTCTGGAGGCCTGGTGGGCACCGATCTGGACCCCAGAGGGACGCGTTTTCGCTCTAGAGCTCCCGTGGTAGCGGGCGTCGCCAAACCAATCTTGGCCGCGCCGGCGGATAATGAACCTTGCCGTCACGTAGGCAGTTGTGGGGCCGTCTACTCACTCCGATGAAGACCGGCGTCACCATCGAGAGGGGTTTTTTCTTTCAGCTTGCGTCGGCCCGAACGAGCCGGGCGCCGCCGGCGAGCACGGCGCCCAGGCCCCAGAGCGCGAGGGAGACCCGGGCATCGGTGGCGGTGAGTCCAGCCGGTCCCTCCTCGATGATGAGCCTGCGCACGCTCGTGCCCGGCAGCATCGCGACGAGATCACCGGCCCAGGCGACCGGGAGGTTTCCTACCAGGAGCGGCAAGACCAGCAGCAAGCCGATCACAGCGACCAAGGCGCCGGCGGTGCTACGGGTGAGCAGACCGAGCCCCACCGCTAAGAGCGCAACCAGGGGGTACACCACGCCGAGGGCGCCGATCATGGCCGATGCCTCGGCCCACGGAAGAACGCCAACTGGGGCGACTCGGGTGACGAGCACGATACCGAGAAGCATCGGCGCCAGGCCGCACGCTGTCACTGTCAGAACCACCGCGACGGTGCGAGAGAGAAGGAGGATCCCGCGGCGAGGGCTCCATTGCATGGTCGGCATGATGCTGCCGGTGGCGTAGTCTGCGGTCGCACCCGTCGCGGCCAGAGGAATCAGGCCCAGCAGTGCGAACATCCCCACTCGTCGGAGGGGGATCCAGGCCGCTTCCCCGTCCCGGGCCGGCCCGCTGGTATCGGAGGTGAAGCCCACGAGCAGGCAGATGCCGATGACCCCGAGCGCCAAACACGACGTGACGATCCAGGTCGACCGCAAGGTCCAGAGTCGGGCCCGTTCGGCTCGGATCGTGCGCCCGAGGACGGCCAGAGTGGAAGGCTCGGCAATCGTGGTCATGCGCGCCGCTCCTTCGTCGTGCCCTGAACCTCGACGTCGTGCTCGGTGAGCCGCAGGTAGGCATCTTCGAGAGATCGATCCACATTGCCCAGGCTGTGGACGGCGACCCCCAGCGCGCGGGCTCGGTCGCCGACCTCAGCCGCCGTGAGTCCCTCGACGTCCAACTCCTCCGGGCCAACACGTTCGAGCGTGGCACTGCCCGACAGAGCGCGCGCGAGCTCGTCCGCGGCCGGCGTCTGCACGCGAACTCGTGCACCCCCTGCTCCACGGAGCATCTCCTCGATCGTCACGTCCGCGACCAGCCGCCCACGCGCGATCACTATCAGGCGGTCAGTGATCGTCTGCATCTCGCTCATGAGGTGACTGGAGACGAACACCGTGCGACCTTGGTCCGCCAGGCCACGCAGCAGCGCCCGGATCCACCGCACGCCATCGAGATCAAGGCCATTCATCGGCTCGTCGAAGATCAACACCTCCGGCTTCGCGAGGATTGCCGCGGCGATGCCGAGCCGCTGACGCATGCCGAGGGAATACCCCTTGATTCGGCGGCCGGCGGATTCGCGCAGGCCTACCTGCTCGATCACCTCCTCGACCCTGACGCCGGCTATCGCGTGGGTGCGGGCAGCGATCCGCAGATGGGCCCGACCGGTCCGGCCGGGGTGCATCGCACCAGCGTCGAGCATCGCGCCAACATGGTAGAGCGGAGCACCCATCCGCGCGTAGGAGCGTCCGTTCACCAAAGCGACACCGCAAGTCGGCCGGTCGATGCCCAACACCAGCCGCATCGTCGTCGACTTACCGGCTCCGTTGGGTCCGAGGAAGCCAGTCACAATTCCCGGCTCGACGTCAAAGGAGACGTCGTCAACGGCCCGGACACCGCGATAGTCCTTGGTCAGGCCCCGGACACTGATCATGCCGACACCGCACCCCCTCTCAGGGAGTCGCTTGTGTGGTCAGGCTCCCAGCGCAGGATGTCCCCAGGCTGACACTCCAGCACGGAACACAGGGCGTCCAGCGTGGAGAACCGCACCGCCTTTGCCCGCCCGTTCTTGAGAACGGCCAAGTTGGCGGGTGTGATGCCAATCCGCTCGGCCAGGGCACCGACCGGCATCTTGCGTCGCGCGAGCATCACGTCGATGTCGACCACGATCGGCATCAGATGACCTCATCGAGCTCGGACCGCAGGTGCCTGGTCTCCAAATCGAGGGCGACCGCCTGGGCAAGGAGCATCCGCATCACCAGCACCACCAACGCGACGCCGGCCAAAACCAGAGCAAGCCCGCCGACAAGGACAACCAGGCCCGGCGCGTCGTCACCGCCCGGAGGCGTCTCGCGATTCTCGAACCAGACCCCACCCGCAGCAACCAACACGAGCATCGCCGCAACCGCAAGTGAACCGATGACTCCATCGACAAAGGGAAACGCACGATGCGAAAACACCGTGCCTAGCCGGACCATCGTCAAGAGTCGCCAGATGCACCCACCGATCACCTGCAAACAGCCCACACCCAACACTCCAACGACGGCGAGCGCCACACCCACCGCCGTTGTCGTGTCCTGATCGAACGGCAGGAGAGCAGCCATCGCCACCTGCACGATCACAGACCCCACCAATGCCACGGCGATGACCACGCGTAAGACCAGCACCACACCTCGACCCATATCCGCCCCCAGCACACTTGAACTACTCTATCGAATAACAACCTATATCTACCGATAAACGGTAGACACATTGACGACCTGGCGCAAGACCGGACCAGCCGGAGCAGATCGACCCGGACGAAGCCGCGGGTAACCACCTTGTGTGCCGCGAGGCGCGGATCGCCGACACGGACCAGATCGAGTCGGTGAAGCAGGCGAGAGGTCGAGAATGACGGTAACCACGCGAGCGACCCGCCTGGCTACCGTCGTTCTCGGATTAGAAGAGCGCGTCCTGCTCCAGCGAGAGCAGTGCTTGTTTCCGCCTCAGCCCCCCGGCGTAACCGGTCAGGCTGCCGTCGGCACCCACGATTCGATGACACGGGATGACGATCGGGATCGGGTTGGCGCCGTTGGCGGTGCCCACCGCGCGCGAAGCCGCGTTCGACTTCCCCAAACGCCGGGCCAGCTCGCCGTACGAGACGGTGTGCCCGTAGCCGACCTTGCGCAGCTCGGACCACACCCTCGACTGAAACTCGCTGCCCGACGGCGCGAGCGGCAGGTCGAACTCCCGGAGCTCCCCGGCGAAGTACGCGGCAAGTTGCTCTCGCCCCGCGACCAGTACCGGGTCGTCGTCAGTGCGGTCGCCGGCCGGCCGGCCGGCCGAGCGGATCAGCGCCTTGACCGCGGACGCCGTGCCTGGTCCGGCTTCCGGAGCGTTCCAGGTGGCCGAGTCGTCGAACTCGATCGCGATGATCGCCCCCCGGTTGGCGACGATCCGAAGGTCGCCGATCGGTGAATCCACGATGCTCCACATGCTCAGATCCTCTCAAGTGTCGCCGACTCGGGGTCGATGGTCAGTGAGTTCCACAGGTACATCAGCGCATAGGAACGCCAGGGGCTCCACCGCTCGGCGACCGATGCGGCCGAGCCCGGGGCAATCCCCTTGGCCGCGAGCGCGTGCCTGACTCCTAGATCGGTGGTCAAGAACACGTCAGGATGCCCGAGGGCTCGCATCGAGACGTAGTCCGCGGTCCACGGACCGATGCCCGGCAGCGCCAGCAATCCACGACGCACCTCTTCCCGGTCCGCTCCGCGGTCCAACGTCAGGTCTCCCGAGGCCAGCGCCGTACACAACCCCACCAGGGCGCGTCCCCGGGCGGACGGCATCGGCAGGCCCGACGGATCCAGTCCGGCCAGCACCTCGACCGAAGGGAACAGCCGAGTGGGTCCCGGCACCGACTCGCCGGGCGGTACGGCGGAGCCCGCGGCCGGGTCGACGAGTTCGCCGTGCTCTGCCGTGAGCCTGCCGGCCAGGGTCCGCGCCGCGGCCACGCTGACCTGCTGTCCCAATACCGCACGCACGGCGATCTCGTTGCCGTCGACATGTCCGGGCACCCGGAGGCCGGGCGTCCCCACGATGTCGCCGGCCAGCACCGGGTCGGCCGCCAGTGACTCGGCCACCGCCACCGGATCGCAGTCGGCGTCCAGCAGACGGCGAACTCGTTCGACCGCCGCCGCGGTATCGCGAAGATCAGTGAGCCGGAAGCGCGCCCGGACGAAGGCCGTGTCCCGCATCGTGGCCTCATGCGGCATCACCAGGCGCACCACACCCGAACCATGCGGCAGGCGCAGGGTACGCGAGTACGCCGCCCGTTCGACGGCGCCGACAGACTCGACGTCTACCGACTCGACCCCCGGAATAGCGCGCGAGGCCAGGAACCGGAACAACGCGTCGCCGGCGTACGGCGTGCGGACAGCGAGTCTCAAGTCGAGCGTGCCGGTGGCATTCGCGGCCCCCCGCCGACCACGCAGGTCACGTGGCGCGGCCGCGTACACCTCGCGAATGGTGTCGTTGAACTGTCGTACGCTGGAGAATCCGGCCGCGAACGCGACATCCACGAAGGCCATCGCGGTCGACTCGATCAGCGTGCGCGCCGTCTGCGCGCGGCGTGCCCTCGCCAGCGCGAGCGGACCCGCGCCCAACTCGTCGGTCAGGACCCGGGTCAGGTGGCGCGAGGTATACCCCACGCGGCCGGCCAGTCCCTCGACCCCTTCCCGGTCCACGATCCCGTCCGCGATCAGTCGCATCGCCCGGCCCGCCGCGTCGGCCGCCACATCCCAGTCCGGACTGCCCGGCGTGGCGTCGGGAGAGCACTTCTTGCAGGCCCGGAAGCCGGCGGCCTGAGCCGAGGCCGCACTCCGGTGGAAGATCACGTTGTGTCGAGCCGGCGTCCGTGCCGAACACGACGGCCGACAGTAGATCCCGGTCGTCTTGACGGCAGTGTAGAACATGCCGTCGAACCTCGAGTCGCGGCTCGACATCGCCTCGTAACAGGAGTCGGGATCCAGTGTCCGAGCGAGCGCCATGTCCCAATTCTGACCATGTGACCCGGCCCTGGCTAGCGGAAATCAGACATCACGATCGGCTCGACCGAGTATTCGCGGTCTTCGCGCCCGCGCGATAGGCACCGGGAGTCAGACCGGTCTGGGCGCGAAACACGCGGGTCAGCTGGCTCTGGTCGTAGAAGCCGCACGCGGTCGCTATCTCGGCAAGCAGCTGATCCGTGGTCGCCAACAACGTCGCCGCGTGATCGATGCGCAGCCGTTGCACGAACTGCTTCGGACTGACCCCCAGGGTGCGCCGCACGACCCGCTCGAGCCCTTGTGTCGACATCGAGGCGATGACCGCTAGTTCCTCGACGCGAATCGGGGTGGCGAAGTGGGCTCGGGCGTAGTCGATCGCACGGCGCACCCCAGGACCCTCGTCACCGCTGCGCGACAGGTTGGCCTCGACCGACACCACCGACAAGACCGTGCCGACCTGTTCGCCGGCCGATCCCACCAGTCGCTTGCTGGTCAGGAACCACCTCTCGCCGCCGTCCGGTGAGGCGATGATCTCGAACTGGAACCGCACCGGCCGGCCGGTGGTGAATACCGCTCGGTCCTGGGCGACGTAAGCCGCGGCGAGCGGCGCCGGGAACAGGTCCGTCGCGCGCCGGCCCACCACCTCCGCCGCCGAACGCACACCGGCGCGGCGCACGAAGCTGGCGTTGGCCGCCAGATAGCGACCGTCGGAGGCCTTGAGACAGAACATCACGTGCGGGAGGTCGGCGAACACCGCGACCAGGTCCCGGGTCGAGGAGTCCACTCCCCTATTGTGCGCCGGGCTGCCCACCTCGTCCGGACCGGCGGCATCCCGGCGGATTGGACGAATACCCCACCCGAACGGATCGCTTCGTGCAAGACCCAGAGAGCACGGCGCGGGTTTGATGAATCATGGAGATCACGGAACAACCTGTCGACCCCGCCGTTGACCCTACTGTTGACCCCGCCGCCGAACGGGCCGTCGAGCGGGCGGTCGAGTGTGCCGAGCGGCTGTTGCGGCGAGCGATCCAACTCGATCGCGAAACCGGCCTCCGGCAGCGGCGCCGGCGCTCTCGGCTGGCGTCCCTGATCGGCAGTCCGCGGACGGCCGCGCTGGCCCGTGGCCTCACCGACCAGGTGCTTCGGATCGACGATCCGGCCGTGGCCGCGACCCGCTTCTCATCGGTGGTGCGGGACGCCTCCCTGACCGACCTGGGCACCACCGATCGCCTCCTGCTCCGCGCCGCGGCCGGGCTGGCCCCGGCGGCTCCCCGGGTGGTGATGCCGCTGGTGCTCAGACGGTTGCGCGACGAGTCGGCCGACGCCGTCGTGCTGGATCGCGAGCCCGAAATCGGCCGGTACCTGGCCCGCCGGCGAGCCGCAGAGGATGGCTTGCGGGGCAACGTCAACGTGCTGGGCGAAGCCATCCTCGGCCCGGCCGAAGCCGAGCGCCGACTGACCCAGATCGAGACCGTCATCGCACGGCCCGAAGTCGACTACGTGTCGGTCAAGATCTCCGCGATCTGCTCCCGGATCAACGTCCTTGCCTTCGACGCCACCGTCGAGACGGCCGGCGACGCATTGCGCCGGATCTATCGCGCCGCCATGGCGGCACGTCCCCGGGTCTTCGTCAACGTCGACATGGAGGAGTACCGGGATCTCGAGCTGACCGTGGCGGCCTACCTCCGGGTACTGTCCGAGCCGGAGTTCCTCCGGCTCCCGACCGGGATCGTGATCCAGGCCTACCTGCCGGACGCACACGGGGTCGCCCGCGAACTCTGCGAGTTCGCCAGGGTCCGGGCCGGGCGTGGCGGCGCGCCGATCAAGGTGCGGTTGGTCAAGGGCGCGAACCTGGCCATGGAACTGGTCGAAGCGGAGATGCATGGCTGGCTGTCGGCGCCGTACCCGACGAAGGCACAGGTCGATGCCAGCTACAAGCTCCTGCTGGAGACCCTGCTCGACGAACGCTACGACGACTCCGTGCGGGTCGGCGTCGCCAGCCAGAATCTCTTCGACGTGGCCTGGGCGATCGGTCTGCGAGAAGAACTGGCCGGCCGCGGTCAGGCGGATCGGATGGGCTTCGAGATGCTCGAAGGCATGGCACCCGGGCAAGCCCGAGCGATCGCCGAGGCCGTGGGCGAGGTGGTGCTCTACACCCCCGTGGTGCGGCCCGACGACTTCACCGCCGCGATCGCCTATCTGGTGCGGCGGCTGGACGAGAACACCGCTCCGGACAACTACCTGAGGTCGGTGTTCGAGATCGCCCCGGGCAACGAGGTCTTCCGCCGTGAGGCCGCGCGTTTCCGGACCGCCGTCCGCGATCGACGGTCGGTCTCGACCGACCCGCGGCGTGGTCTCGATCTCGTCGTGGCGCCGGGCGCCGCCGACCACCTGGTCACCTTCGACAGCTTCCGCAACGCGGCCGACACCGACCTCACCTCGGCTGCCGGCCGAGCGCGGATCGCCGCCGCCATCGACACCGCCATCGACACCATCCGGGATCGCGAACCCGGGTCGACGCAACGCCGTGTCGGCATCGCCGAGGTGAACGCGGCCGTCCACGCCGGCCGGACGGCACAACCGGCATGGGCGGCGTTGCCGCTCCCGGAGCGAGCGCGCCTGGTGGCAGCCGTCGGCGACGTGGTTGCCCGGCGTCGACCGGAGATCATCGCGACGATGGCCCATGAGGCGGGAAAGATCGTCGCCGAAGGCGACCCCGAGGTGTCGGAGGCGATCGACTTCGCGCGGTGGTACGCCGCCGCGGTGCGCCAGTTGGAGCATCGCCGTTCGACCGGCGCACCGGGCCGGTCCGGCGAGGCTCCCACCGATAGCGGGATCGGCGTGGTCGTGATCGCGCCTCCGTGGAACTTCCCGTTCGCGATTGCCCTGGGCGGCGCCCTGGCGGCCCTGGCGGCGGGCAATGCGGTGGTGTTGAAGCCGGCCCCGCAGACGCCGCTGACCGGGCGCCTGGTGGCCGAGTGCTGTTGGGAGGCGGGCATCCCTCGCGACGCGATCCAGTTCCTGCGCTGTGCCGAGGACGAGGCCGGCCGGGCCCTGATCACCCATGACGACGTATCCGCGGTGGTGCTCACCGGCGCACGTGCCACCGCCGACCTGTTCCACTCCTGGAAGCCCTCGCTCAGGCTCCTGGGCGAGACCAGCGGCAAGAACTCGATGGTGATCACCGCAGCGGCCGACCTCGAACTGGCGGTCAAGGACCTCGTGCGCTCCGCCTTCGGGCACGCCGGCCAGAAGTGTTCGGCCGCCAGCCTGGCCATCGTCGAGGAGTCCGTCCTCACCGGCACCACATTCCTCGACCGGCTGGCGGACGCGACCAGGAACCTGGTCACCGGTCCGGCCCGTCTGGCGACGACCGATATCGGGCCGCTGATCGAACCGCCGTCGGATCAGCTCCGCCGCGCGCTCGGCGTCCTGGGTGCCGGCGAATCCTGGTTGGTGCGGCCACAGTGCCTGAACGAGGATGAGACGCTCTGGTCTCCCGGCATCCGGACGGGTGTGCGACCCGGCTCCTGGTTCCACCTCACCGAGTGCTTCGGCCCGGTCCTCGGCATCCTCGCGGCAGACGACCTCGACCATGCGATCGAGTTGCAGAACGCGCCGGCTTACGGCCTGACCGCCGGGCTACACAGCCTGGACCCAGGCCAGATCCGGCAGTGGGTCGACCGGGCCGAGGCCGGGAACCTCTACGTCAACCGGACCACCACCGGCGCGATCGTCGGCCGGCAGCCGTTCGGCGGTTGGAAGCGGTCAGCGGTCGGCCCGACCGCGAAAGCGGGCGGCCGGCACTATGTGGATGCCCTCTGCACATGGGGGGAGGGCGCATGGGGGGAGGGCGCATGGAGGGAGGGCGCATGGGAGGCCGACGGGGCCGTTCAATCGGTCGGGGCCGGCTACCGGGCCTGGGCGACCGAACACCTCGATACCGAGAGCGACGCGCAGGGCTTCTTGCGGGCCGAATCGAACACGACCCGCTGGCGCACCCTGCCGGGCGGAGTCGCCGTCCGGGCCGGCCGGGCCGCCGGCGGCACCATCGACGCCGCGCGGGTCGCGGCCGAGAGCGCCCGATGCCGGATCGTCGTGTCGGACCCGGCGACCCACACCGAGGAGGACTTCGCCGCGCTCGTCGCCGGCACCGGCGTCGACCGCCTCCGCCTCCTCGGGGACGCGAGCGATCTCGTCCGCGAGGCCGCTCACCGCGCCGGGGTGGTCGTCGACGACCGCCCGCTCAGCTCGATCCCCGAGGTCGAAATGCCGCGGTGGCTACGCGAGCAGTCGGTCAGTATCACCCGCCATCGCCACGGGCACCTGGCTCACCCCGAAAAGCCGGCGGGGCACCGTGAAGCGCCCGGCTCGTCGCATCTTCCGTGGTGAAGAAGTTCGGCACCAAGCTCTCGTCATCGTAGTAGCGGTGGAACACCGGCGCCTGCGAACCGGACATCGGCGGCACGATCCAGCTCCACTCGGCCGGACAACGGCGTCCGGCCCGCTCCTCTCGCTCCAGATGCAGCAGGAATCGGCGGGACTCGGTGTGGTGATCGGTGATGGTCACGCCGTGCAGTCGGAACGAGTGCAGCACCGCTCGGTTGATCTCGACCAGGGCCCGGTCGCGCCACAGGGTTGCCTCGTCCGCGGTGTTCAGCCCCATTCGTTGGGCAACCTCGGGAATCAGATCGTATCGCTCGCGATCAGCCAGATTGCGGGCTCCGATCTCCGTGCCCATGTACCAACCGCTGAAGGGTGCGGCCGGATAGGAGACGCCACCGATCACAAGCTGACTGTTGCTGATGGCGGGAACCGCGTGCCAACGGATCCCCCAATCGGCGAACCATCGCATCTCAGGATGTTCGAGCGGGACCTCGTGTACGACCTCGTCCGGGACCTGGAACAACCGCGGTCCCTCCTCGAGAGTCTCCACGACGAGCGGGAGGACATCGAACGCCCTGCGGATTTCGGGCGGACGCCACCCTCGGCGGATGAGTTCGCTCGTCAAGGTGAGATAGCGGGGATCGCCGAGGACATGTCCTTCCGGTTGTTCGTAGCCGGCGTATCTGATGAGTTGTTCGTTCCATATCCTGGGCGCGGGTCGGGCCGGGGTCTCGGGTGCGAAAACGCTGATGACCGGCCGGAGGTTCCCGCCGTTGAAGGCCTTGCGCAGATGCTCGAAGCAGTGCCTCGCGACACCGCCGGCGTCGGAGACCGTTCTCAGGTCGCGCACCTGCAGGCTCTGCCAGTAGAGCCGTCCGATGCACCGTGCGTTGTTGCGCCAGGCGACGCGCGCCCCGAACGCGAGTTCCTCGGCGGTATGCCGATAGGTGCCGGTGCCGTCGATCTCCCGCAGCACCGCGGCGAGCCGCGGCTCGATCGGCCCGGCCTGAGGGCTCTCGGCATGGAAGAGCACGAGAAACTCCTCCGCCGCGGCCCGATCCACTTCGTGTCCTACGTCCTCAGGGACCGGCGTGGACGCGGGCAGGGGAACCTCGGTGCTGGTGGGAATTGGCGATACCGTCAAGCCGGCCTTGCCATTGCCCGCGTGCCCATTGACGGCCGGCGGGCCGGCGGGCGGCAGTTCTGTGCTGTCAACCGAGCCGGGCTGGCGTGGACGAGGCAGTGCTCCTTGATGTCGGGTGGTCATGGGAACTCCCTAGGGGGGGAAGGGCGAGACGGAGAAGGGTTCCTGATCTACTCGTGTCGTCCTCCCCGCGCGGCGTCGTGCCCACGGCGAGCCGAACGCGCGGCTACGCGCTTCGTCGGCACTTCGGCGCCTCGACCCCCGTCGTTCGAGGTTCCCACCCTGTTCGCTGTTGCTCCGAACGGTTTCATCGCCCCCCCAATCGGTTAGCCCGAGCCAGGTGGCTCCGGACCGCTCCCGTTTCGAGTGGGAATCTGCGAGGTGCTCAGGTCGCCGAACAGCGGGTCGACCGGAGCGAGCTTCTTGGGTACCGGTTTGCCGGACTCGGCGTTCGTGAGCTGGTCCACCTCCCGAGCGAAGGAGTCCATGACCGTCTGCATCTGCTCCTGCGCCTTCAGCGCGTAGGAGCGAACCTGCTGGCCCGTCGTATCGATCGCGTCCTCCACGACCTTGCGCTCACGAGTGCGCGCCTGGCCGATGCGATCGCGGGCGTCCCGGCTCGCGTCCTGGATCATCTCCTCGGTCACGAGCTGTGCTCGGCTGAACATCTCGATGACCTGCTCGTTCACCCGCTCGCCGATCTGTTCGTACTCCTCCAGCTTCGCCTGCACCTGCTGCAGCGCGGCGCGAAGCCGGTCATTGTCGGCAAGACTCTCGGCGAGTTCCCGTGCGGTCGTCCTCGTCTGCTCGGCCACCTGGTCGAGAAAGCCGGCTACCTCAGCCGCGTCGGCGCCAAACATTCGACGCCGGAACGTCATGCCGCGGATCGACTCGGGTGAGTGGTAGGGCTGCGAGTCCTGATGGTTGTTGTTGGTCACTGGTTGCCTCCTGCCCCGTCAGTGTCTGTTCGGCGACGCGGTCGTCCTCGGCTCGGTAGTAGAACTGTTCGTACTGGATGTGCTCGGGCTTCATGCCGCCGCACGTCAGTTGGTCGAGGGTGTGCACGACCATCTGCGGACCGCCGCACACCATGGCGGTGCGCTCGTAGAGCGCCTGCCGGGCCGCGACCGTGCCGACCTTTCCCCGTTTGCCCGGGTAGGACGGGTCGTCCGACACGACCTCCGAGTAGTCGAACCACGGCCGGCCCTCGGCGAACTTCTTCAGCCGGGAGCGCTGATAGAGATGCCAGGGCATCCGGACACCGTGGAGCAGGTGCACTCGCGGAACCGTGCCCGTCTGCCGCCACTCGTTGTCGAGTTGCTCCAGGACGGCGAGGAGCGGAGCCACGCCGGTCCCCCCCGCGACCATCAGCAGGTCTCGCGGGTCGGCATCGGCACCCCTGGTCAGCCGCTCGCCCACCGGCGCCCCGAGCTTCACGGTGTCCCCGACCTTGACCGACTTCGCGATGACCGGGCTCACCTGCCCGCCGTCGATCTGTTGCACATGCAGGTCGATCGAGCCGTCCCGGCGCGGCGCGTTCGCCGGACTGAAATAGCGCCACAGCCGCGGGCGTTGCGGGATCTCCATGGACACCGACTGACCCGGAAGATACTGAAACGGGCGTTGCGGCCGGACCGTCAGCAGCGTGAGGTCCATCGTCTTTCGCTCTACTGAGACGACGTCGGCGTCCCACCAGTCAGGACTGGAGTCCGAGGACACATCCGCCGCCTCGACCATGAGGCGCGCGATCACCTGATAGGCGGCGGTCCAGTGCCCGGCGAGTTCCTCGTCCCACTCGGACCCGAGGAAGTGCTTGAGGGTCGCGCACAGCGAGGCGCCGACCGCGTTGTAGTGCTCGGCGACGACCGCGTACTTGCGGTGGTCGCGGCCGAGCTGCCGCAGGAAGTCCGCATCTCTCTCGATCTGGTCGGCGTTGCTGACAATCCTGCCGAGCGCGCCGACGAACTTGTCACGCTGGTGCGACATGGAGAGCGGGAACATCGCCCGCACTTCGGGATGGGAGATGAACAGGTGTGAGTAGAAGTAGAGAGCCACCTGTTCGCCGTGCTGGGCCACCCGCTCCCAGCTGCTTTTCAGGGCATACGAATCCATGGGACCTCACTCCGCCCTACCGGCGGGGACTCCTCGGCCGTGACCGGAAACTCACCGGAAGCCGGGAGCCGTCGACCGCCGCCAGTTCGCGACGAGAGCCACCTCTTGGGTGAAGCCGCCCCGCGATGGGGACTTCGTCTCTTCTCAAACCACTACTCCCGAGTTAGGCCGTCTCCGGCGCTACCTGTGCATAACTGGTTCGCTTTACCCTAGCCTAGCTTGCCGGGCGCCGCAGCCATGGCGACCGCACGCGGAATAGACGACAGCCTTCCGTCGTCGCGTTGGGTGGCCGCGCACGCAGGCGACGGCCACCCCAGAGGTGGTACCCCCGACCGGATTCGAACCGGCGCTACCGCCGTGAGAGGGCGGCGTGCTAGGCCACTACACAACGGGGGCTTGAACTCCTGAGAAATTCCCAGCTGTTCGCTGGGGTACTAGGACTCGAACCTAGACTAACTGGACCAGAACCAGTCGTGCTGCCAATTACACCATACCCCAGGGTTTCGGCTCGAACGGGGGTCCTCACGGACCGGTCTCGGCCGACGGGAAACGATACACACTCACGCTTGGCGCAACCAATTCGCTCGCCGTGACTCTCGCGCTCAGACTCCACCGCGACGCGAGCCGTGTCACCAACCAGAAATAGGCCAGCGACTGGACCAGGGTCGGCACGGTGTCGAGCCATCGACCCTGCTCCGGATTGAGCGTGGTCGACATGTCCCCGAACGCCAGGCCGAAGCCGAAGGCGAGCCAGTTGTTCAGCACGTGCATCGCGATTCCGGCCTCCAGCCCTCCGGTACGGAGCACCAGTACGCCGGCGATGACTCCGAACGCCAACCGGTCCAGGAATACCGGTAGGCCCTGTTCGAGGCCGTGCGCCAGCGCGAAAAGCACCGCCGGGACCGCCACTGCCGCGGCACTGCCGAAGGCCCCTCCGAATGCCTGAGTCAGGTATCCCCGGAAGACGTACTCCTCCCCCGCGGCCTGCAACGGCGTCAGGAACGCGATCACCAACAGGAAGTCGCGGGTCGTCGTCGTGAAGTCGTTGAGCCCCTCCCCGGGGTCGAAGGAGTCCGGCGGCGCGGCGATCGCGTAGATCAGCCCGGAGGAGACCAGGGTGGCCAGCAACGCCAGCACCGACAGGCCCAGACACGCCGCCAGGAACCGCCAGCGGATCCGGGGTGCCACCGATGCCAGCCAGCGCGGCCGGAGTCCGTGGAGGACACGGGAGACCAGCCAGGCGCTCAGCACTCCGGAGGCCAGCACCACATTGACCACCGCCAGTCCGGCCGGCGTCGGGTTCTCCAGATCGATCACCCGGTCGATCGACTCCGCCACCGGGCGACCCGTGGCGCCGAACCATCCGGCGAGCGCGCCTTGGGCCACCAGCGGCGCGACGGCGTAGGTCAGCGCGGCGACGATCAGCACGCCGATGAGCGGTCGCCACCATCCGGGCCGGCCGGCCCGATGGAGGTCGGCATAGGAGTACGACGGTCGGCTGGGCGGATCGGTCACGTCAGCCCCGGCACGTTACGTACGGTCTCGATCGAGCACCGCACCCAGCCGCGCCAGGGTGCGACGCCGCCCCAAGATCTCCAGGGACTCGAACAGCGGCGGCGAGATCCGGCGACCGGTGGCCGCTATCCGAACCGGCCCGAAGGCGAGTCTCGGCTTGAGCCCGAGGCCGTCGACGAGCGCGGATCGCAGCGCCGCGTCGATAGTCGCGGTACTCCAGTCCTCGAGCGCGGCGAGCGCGTCGTACGCGGCCTTCACCACTCCACGACCCGCGTCGTCCACCCTCTCGACGGGCTCGAAGGCCGTCTCGTCGACCAGGAGGAAGGCCAGCATGTCGGAGGCCTCGGTGAGCTTGTTGATCCGCTCATGGATCAGCGGCATCGCCGCGGCCAGCGTGTCGGCCTGCTCCGCCGTCACCGGATCATCGATCAGCCCGTCGCGTTGCAAGTACGGCAGCACCCGCCGGGTCATCTCGGCAGGCGACAGCAACCTCATCTGCGAACCGTTGATCGCCTCGGCCTTCTTCAGGTCGAAGCGGGCCGGATTCGGGTTGACCCGGTCGATGTCGAAGGCCGCGATCATCTCGTCCATGCTGAAGATATCGCGGTCCTCGGCGATCGACCATCCCAGGAGGGCCAGGTAGTTGAGCAGCCCCTCGGGGAGGAAACCGGCGTCGCGGTAGCCGAGCAGATTGCTCTCCGGATCGCGCTTCGAGAGCTTCTTGTTCCCCTGGCCCATCACGTAGGGCAGGTGCCCGAAACGCGGGGCATCCCCGCTGCCGACGCCGATCTCGCCCAACGCGTCGTACAACGCGATCTGTCGCGGGGTGCTCGAGAGGAGATCCTCCCCCCGCAATACGTGGGTGATCTCCATGCTGGCGTCGTCGACCGGATTGACCAGGGTGTAGAGCGGCTCGCCGTTCGCGCGCACCAGCGCATAGTCGGGAACGTGCTCGGGCTGGAAGCTCACCTCGCCCCGCACGAGGTCGTCGAAGGTGATCGGCCGGTCCGGCATCCGGAACCGCAGCACCGGTTTTCGCCCCTCGGCCCGATAGGCGGCCGCCCGCCGCTCGCTCAGGTCCCGGCAATGGCCGTCGTAGCCGGGCGGCCGGCCCTGCTCTCGCGCCAGCTTGTTTCGCGTCTCCAACTCCTCGGTCGAGCAATAGCACCGATAGGCTCGGCCCGCCTGATGGAGGCGACTCGCCACGTCGGCGTAGAGATCGGTGCGCCGGCTCTGCCGGTACGGCGCGAACGGGCCGCCGGTCTCCGGGCCCTCGTCGGCGGCGAAGCCCAGCCAGCGCATCGCGTCGAGCAGCGAATCGTAGGCCTCCTCCGAGTCCCGGGCCGCGTCGGTGTCCTCGACCCGGAACACGAACGTGCCCCGGTGGTGGCGGGCGAAGGCCCAGTTGAAGAGGGCGGTCCGGGCCAGGCCGACGTGTGGCGAGCCCGTGGGCGACGGGCAGAATCGCACCCGGACCGTGCCGTCGGAGGATCCGTCGATGGCGTCCGGTCTAGTCACGAGCGGCGACCCTATTGGTGAGCGCGCCAATTCCGGCAATCGTGACCTCGACCTCGTCGCCGATCTCCATCGGGCCCACGCCTGCCGGTGTCCCGGTCAAGATGACATCGCCCGGAAGCAAGGTCATCACCGCGGTGATGTGCGCGACCAGGGCCGGGATGTCGAACACCAGATCCTTGGTGCTGCCGTCCTGGCGCAGATCGCCGTTGAGGTGGGTCTGCACCGCGCGGCCCGAGGCGATGTCCGCCGGCGACAGTTCGGTCTCGATCCACGGACCGAGCGGGCAGAACGTGTCGAAGCCCTTGGCCCGCGACCACTGTCCGTCGGTGGCCTGGAGGTCGCGGGCAGTGACGTCGTTGGCGACGGTATAGCCGAAGATCACGTCGCCGGCCCGCTCGGGTGGCACGTCCCGGCAGATCCGCCCGATCACCACGGCGAGCTCGCCTTCGTAGTGCAGGTTCCGGCTCTGCCGCGGATAGCGGATCAGGTCGTCGGGTCCGATCACGGCGGTGTTCGGCTTCAGGAACATCAACGGCTCGGCCGGCACCTCGCCGTCGAACTCGGCGGCATGAGCGGCGTAGTTCTTGCCGATCGCCACGATCTTGCTGCGCGGGATGACCGGGGCGAGCAGGCGAACGTCCGCGAGCCGGTGCTGACGATCGGTGGGCACGACGCCGGCGTACAACGGATCTCCACCGATCTCGACCACCACCGAGTCCTCGGCCGGCTGGCCGAACTCGTCGATGCCGCCGTCGACCACTCCGTACACCGGATCGGCGGCCTCCTGGCCGGTCGGGCGCGGGGCCGTGAATCTCGCGATACGCACAAGCTGAGCCTATCGCCGTGTCGATATCCTGAGTCGGATGAACACCGAGACCGGTCGGGTGCATGTGCCGTCCCCGGACGAGGTCGCAACCCGCCGCGCCGCTCACGAGCACCGGATCGACCGCTACGTCGAACCACATCTGCGGCGACGCGGTCGCGGCGAGACCCATCCGGTGCACGATTTCTTCTTCACCTACTACTCGCACCCACCGGCGCGGTTGCGCCACTGGCATCCGGGGTACGGAGTCGCGGCTCCCGGCGGCACCGAGATCGGTGTGGAGTACGTCGAGGCTCGGCGTCCGCTGATCGAAGGGCTGCATCGTCTGCTGGCGGCTACCGCATCCCGCACCGGCAACTTCGGCTGTTTCGGTCTGCACGAGTGGGCCATGGTGTACCAGCTCGACGAGTCCGCGCTCCGGCACGGTTCGTGGCCCCTTCGCCTCGGCGGCGGCGAGACCGATCGCGTGGTCGAGCAGGCCCAGCTGACGTGCACCCACTTCGACGCGTTCCGCTTCTTCGCACCCGGCGCCCGCTCCCTGAACCTGCTGACACCACGGCGTGAGGACCGTGCGCGGTTCGAACAGCCTTCCTGCCTGCACGCGAACATGGACCTCTACCGACATGCCTTCCGGCTGTCGCCGATGATTCCCAGCGAGCTGCTCGCCGACTGCTTCGAACTGGCGTGGGACATTCGCGTTCTCGACATGCGGGCCGCGCCGTACGACCTCACCGGGCTGACCCTCGACCCGACCGGCGAGAAGTGGACTCCGGTCCGAATCGAAACCGCCGACGGTCGCGCCGAATATGTCCGGCGGCAACGGGACTTCGCAACCCGGGCAATGGCGTTGCGCAACCAATTGATCGAAAGCTGCCGGGCTTTGTTGGCGCACTCCTGACCGATTCCTCCGGCGGCCGCCACCCGGGAAACTGTGAGTTGGAAAATCCGGCCCGCGCGTCTAGGTTTCAACCTGAGATTTTACGTTCTCGAGGAAGTTGGGACAACGTGGACAAGAACGACGACGGAACGCGTACCAGTCGCACCGTCTACGACCGCGAGACCGAAACCCGTTGGGGGCAGCGGAATCCGGGCGCTCCCTGGTGGTTCGCCTTGCTAGCCGTACCGCTCGTCTTGGCGGCCCTGGCCGCGCTCACCGGCCGGGCCGGCATCGAGGACGACCTGACGGATGCGGCGACATCGTCCTTGAGTGACGCCGACCTGGGTGAGATCGCTGTCGAGTTCGACGGCCGGGACGCGACCCTGTCGGTGCCGGACGGCACCGACGTCTCCGAGGCCGATCTCGACAGTGCCCGGACCGCCGTCGAGGACGTCGACGGCGTACGGGTCGTCGACGTCAGCGACGCGACCCGCTCCGCGGTCAGTGGAGGCGAAGACGCGGACGGCGAGGACGCGGCGCCGGCCGAACCCACCGAAGAAGCCTCGGACGAGCCGGCGGAGGAGCCGAGCGACGAGCCGGCACCGGATTGCGACGTCACGGCGCTTCAAGGAAGCATCGACCAGATTCTCGGCGTCGACAAGATCCTGTTCCGGGCCGGCAGGTCGACGATCAGGGAGCCGGCCGCGGCCCAGATCACGGAGGTCGCGGAATTGCTGACACCCTGTCCCGGCACGCCGGTCACCGTGATCGGCAACATGAACCCGGGCGCGCCGGAGGGGCTCTCCCAGGCCCGCGCGGACAGTGTGGCCGGCGCCTTGGCCACGGAGGGCGTCGCGCCCGCAGACATCACCGCGCAGGGCGTCCAGGTGGAGGAACAGCGCGGCGAGTGGCGCCTCAACAAGTACGTGGACATCAAGGTCGGCTAAGGAGAACGCGATGACGTGGCTATTCGGACAACTGTGGTTTCTCATGCTGATCGCCTTCTTGATCGGGACGCTCGTGACGTTCGTGGTGATCAAGCTGGCCCTGCCCCACGTGAACGATCTCAAGGCCGAAACGGGCCGCACCACCAAAGGAGTGTTGTGATGGGTTGGCTATTCGGCGCGCGAACCTTCTGGGTTCTCCTGGCGGGCGTGATAGGCATCGGGGTCACGGCCTGGCAGATGCTGCGCAAGGTCTCGGTGGAGAAGGTCCGCGAACGCACCGTCGCGACCGGCACGGCGGCTCGCGGCGCGAGCGCGGCAAGCGCCGCCGGCCTGGTCGCCGATACGCCTAAGCCTGCGGCCGCGGCGCCCGAGGTGGCCAGCACCGGGGCCGAGGATCCCGTGGTGGCCGAGGCCGCCGTCGAGACAGATGTCGAGGCAGGTGTCGAGGTTGCCGGCGGAGCGACGGAGGAACCGGCGCTCAAGGCTTCCGAAGCACTCGATGAACCAGCGGCTGAGACCGCCGCCTTCGCGGCCACCGAACCCGAGGCCCCGGCGCTGCCCGAACCCGGCCCCTACGGCGAAGGATCCGCCACCCCACTCGACGGCGGCGCCACACCCCACGAATCCTTCACCATCAAAGGCAACCAAGACTCCATGCTCTACCACCCACCGGAGTCCCCCTACTACGGCCGCA